>PLKS01000196.1 GCA_003140665.1 Opitutaceae bacterium | reverse complement strand
AGGGTGAAGCCCTTGGTGTTGTGACTGAGTTTCATTTGTGACTTATGTGTTTTATGTGTTTTATGATATTACAAACCGCCCGTTGGAGCGGTTCGAACCGCGACATTTCAAATGCCGACGAAATTTCCAGCAAGATAAAAGGTGTGTGAATACGTAATACTGCCCATTTTTGCATCCCACATGCATGTGATCATAACATGNNGAGACACCGTTCTCGAGGTAGTATTGGTCCGAGGCGGCTGAAAGCTGCCTGGCGTTGTTCAGGACGGCTTTGTCCTGAGAGTTCGTTCTGACCTTTTGAAATGCCGGGATAGCCATCGACGCCAACAGGCCGATGATCACCACGACAATCATGATCTCAACGAGGGTAAAACCCTTGTTTCGTGCATTCATGTGACGTCTTAACTTTATGTTTGTTATCGTTTTATTATATACGCGCCCAAAATCTGGGCGTAGCCAAGGTACCTTCGTCAGAAGATGCATTCAAGCGGCGAATCTCCAAACCGCTACGTAGTTTTACCCTTTTTCGATTCGCTCCAGGAAATCCGGGGACCGCCGCTGCACCCGCAGGATTCCCTATGGCATTCCCATGGGGCTATTTCGCGCCCTTTTTCGGCAGCTTCCTGGCCGCCTTCTTCTTCGCCCTTGCGGCCCTTTTCACGGGCGCCTTCTTGTCCGCCAGCAGATCCTTGACGGGAATCTCCCTGCCGTCCCTCCAGAGGTTCTCAAGCCGGTAGCGGTCGCGCTTTTCCGGTGTGAAGATGTGGACCATGACATCGAACGCATCCATCACGACCCAGCCGCTCTCGCGGGCCGTCTCGAAGCCGACGATGTGCGTCTTCGCGGAGTCGAGCGCCTTCTCGAGCTCGACCCGCAACGCCCGCACGTGCGGCTCCGAGGTCGCCGTCCCGATGACGAGGTAGTCGGTGATCGAGGAGAGTTCCCGGACGTCGAGGACGCGCAGGTCGGCCGCCTTCTTCTCGTCAAGCGCGCGGCAGCACATCCTGACAAGCCCCAGGGAATCCGTTTCGGTCGGTTTCATGCGTCGTCGCGATACAACCTGTGGCCGCGGATGTAGACAATCGCCTTGTGCGGGACGAAATAGTCGAGCGAGAGGCTGCGCCGGGTCCTGTCGCGAAGCTCCGTGGAGCTTATCGCCAGGAGATGCCCGTCGCAGCGGCTGAGCCGGAGGCCCGGAATCTCCGGCACGGCCTTGACCGGGTAGCCGGGGCGCTCGAGGAAGATGAACTCGACGAGCTTCGCTAGCTCCCCGATGTCCTTCCACAGGTGGAGCTGCGGCAGCTGGTCGCCCCCGATCACCCAGTAAAGCTGGTCGTCGGGATAGAGCGATCGGAAGTGCCGGGCCGAGTCGATCGTGTAGCTCACCCCACCCTTCCGGAGCTCGAAATCGGACACCTCGAAGCGCGTGTCCCACTCGGTCGCCGCGCGGACCATCGCGAGCCGGTCGGCCGGGGTGGAATGGGCCTCGCTGGGCTTGAGGGGTGTCTGGGCGGCCGGCACGATGATCAGCCGGTCCAGCCTGTGCTGCTCGTAGGCGTCCTGCGCGGCAAGCAGATGGCCGAAATGCACGGGGTCGAAGCTCCCTCCGAGAAATCCAATTTTCACGTGAAGAGCGGCCACGTTGCTGGGCCGCCCCCGCCCCCGCAAGGCCCAATTGCCCCGTCGGCGGGCCGGCGCACGAACCCGGCCACCGGCACCTATTTCAGTTCCGAGGTGTCCCAGACGACGAACATCATGATGGCCCCCAGGATGATGACCGGGGCCATCATGGCCGTGGGCCGCCTTGCGCGGGCGTTCTGGCGATGCGGCGCATCGGGTGGATCGGGAGGGCGGATGTCTTCAAAATGAAACTTGATACTAGCGGCGACCTGTGGGAAATTGCAAGCAACTACTTGCATGCACTCAAAGGTTCGCCCCACGCGCCGCCCCCCCGCCCGCCAGCTCCTCCTTGCCGCGGCAGCGCGGGTTTTCGCTCGGGACGGGCTTGAGGGCGCGACCACCCGCGCGATCTCGCGCGAGGCGGGCGTGAACGAGGTCACGCTCTTCAGGCACTTCGGGACGAAGGAGCACCTGATCGAGGCCGTGGTCGGCAGCGCGTTCGGGCTCGCGGGCCATCCCGCGGCCGCGCCGGAGCGCGCGGGCCGCAGCCTCCGCGACGACCTGGTGTCGTTCGCGCACCGCTACGAGACCCTTCTCGTCGCCAACCTGCCCCTCATCCGGACGATGATCGGGGAGATCCACCGCCACGCGGTCTGCGAGCACCAGGCCCTGAAGGGGATCTTCTGGCCGATGCGCGCCGCCCTCGTAGACCGGCTCAGGCTCGCCTGCAGGGCGGGCGAGGCGATGCCGCGGATCAATCCCGCCGTCGCGGCCGACATTTTCGCGGGCGCCATCTTCTCCAGCGTGATCCGCAGGACGCGGCCCCTCAGGCGGCGCGAGTACAGCACGGCGGACTACCGGGAGGCGTGCGTCGACGTCTTCCTGAACGGAATCCAGGGCTGATGAGCGCGGCGCAGACGGGCCTCTACGGCTCCGACCGGAGCCTGCTGTCGCCGTACGCGGCGAAGCTCCTCGACCGGGGGATGCTCAAGTGGGTCATCGCGATCACGGCCGCCCTCGGCGCGGTCCTCGAGGTGATCGACACGAGCATCGTCAACGTCGCCCTGCCCGACATCCAGGGGAACCTCGGCGCCACCCTCTCCGAGGCGGGCTGGGTGTCGACGGGCTATGCCTGCGCCAACGTCGTCATCATCCCGCTCACGGCGTGGCTGAGCAACCGGTTCGGCCGGAAGCAGTACCTGCTGTTCTCGCTGATCGGGTTCACGGCGGCGTCCGCCATGTGCGGGATGGCCGGGAACCTGCAGATGCTCGTCATCGCCCGCGTCCTCCAGGGACTAGCCGGCGGCGGCCTCCTGGCCAAGGCGCAGTCGATCCTGTTCGAGACCTTCTCGCGGGCGGAGCAGCCGATGGCCCAGGCGATCTTCGGGATCGGGGTCATCTCGGGCCCTGCGCTCGGGCCCGTCCTCGGCGGGTACCTGACCGACACGCTGGGCTGGCGGTGGATCTTTTTCATCAACCTTCCGTTCGGCATCCTCGCCGTCCTGATGACGATCGCGTTCCTGCCGCGCGACAAGGCGAGCGAGATCAGCCACGCGCTTGTCGACTGGGTCGGCATCGTTCTCCTCGCCGTCGGCCTCGGGTGCTTCCAGACGATGCTCGAGCAGGGCCAGGAGGACGACTGGTTCAGCTCCCGCCTGATCGTCTGGACGGCCGTCGGAAGCGCGGTCGGCATCGGCCTTTTCATCTGGCGCGAGCTCTCCATCGACTACCCGGCGGTCGACCTGCGCGCGCTCAAGTTCCGCGCGCTTTCCGCGGGAAGCACCTATTCGCTCGTCCTCGGCATGGGGCTCTACGGGATCATCTTCGCCATCCCGGTGTTCGTGCAGGAATTCCTGCATTTCACGGCGATGCAGAGCGGGATCCTGCAGCTCCCGAGCGCCATCGCCGCGGCGATAGCGATGATCCTGATGGGCAAGGTCTCGGGGCTCGTGGATGCGCGCCTCCTGATAGCGATCGGGGCGATGATCACGGTCGGGGCCGCGCTCTGGCTTGCTCAGATCAACCCGGACACGAGCGCCGGCAGCCTTTTCTGGCCTCTTTTCCTGCGCGGGCTGGGCAGCGTGTGCATGTTCCTGCCGCTGAGCCTCGCGACGCTCGGTGACCTGCCCAAGGACAAGGTCGCCTCCGGCGCCGGCTTCTACAACCTCACCCGCCAGCTGGGGAGCAGCATCGGGATCGCCGTCATCACCACCGTGCTATCCTACCGCGAGGCGATCCACCGCTCCGTGCTCGTCGTGCACGAGGGCGAAGGCAGCCCGGGAATCATCCGGCGGATGGGCGCCCTCCAGGGCGCCCTGTCGCGGGCGAGCTCCGACCACGCCGGCGTCCACATGCGGGCGCTCAAGATGCTCGACATGGGCATCAACTCCCAGGCGATGCTCCTGTCGTTCGCCGACGTCTTCAGGTACGTCGCGATCGCGTTCGTGGTCTCCCTCCCGCTCCTCCTCCTCCTCGGGCGCGGCAAGAACAGGGCCGCCCTGGCCGCGGCACACTGACGCGCGGGGGGAACAATTCCATACCCATCCCAATGACCACAGATTCCAAGACCTCCCCGGCGCCCAAGCGCCTCGGCGCCGCCAGCCGCGTCGCAATCGCCGTCGCCTCCGTCGCGGCCTGCGCGTGGCTCGCGCACTTCTTCTACGACATGTATTATTACGAGGAGACCGATGACGCCTTCGTGGCGGGCCACGTCCACCAAGTGAGCCCGCAGATCGACGGCACGGTGCTGGAGGTCCTCGTCCACGACAACCAGCCCGTCAAGGCCGGGGACGTGCTCGCAAGGCTCGATCCCCTCGAGTTCCAGCTCTCGGTCGAGAGGAACCAGGCGGGCTCCGCCCAGGCCCAGGCCGAGGAGGCACAGGCGGCGGCGGCAGCTGTCCAGGCCGAGGCACAGCTCGCGGGCGCGCAGGCGCGGATCATCGAGGCGCGAGCGCAGGTGACTCAGGCGAAGGTCCAGCTGGACCTGGCGGAGCTCAACCGCCGCCGGGCCCGCCAGCTCTTCCATGACAGCGGAGCCGTTACCCAGTCGGACGTCGACAACGCCGAGAGCGCGTACAACGGGGCGGAGGCCGCGATGGCCGCCGCCGAGGCCAATGTCCATGTGGCGGAGGCCGCGGAGGCGTCCGCAAAGGCTGCGATGGAATCGTCGAAGGCCCAGTCGCTCGCGGCAAGGGCGTCATCCCTCGCCTACAAGGCGGCGGTGGCGGACGCGCGGCGCAAGCTCGCCTATGCGACCCTCACCGCGCCGCATGATGGCCGGATGGGCAACCGGAACGTGGAGGTTGGCAACCGGGTGCAGGCCGGACAGGTCCTTTTCGCCCTCGTCGAGCCGGAGCCATGGATCGTGGCCAACTTCAAGGAGACCCAGCTCGCCAAGGTGCACGCGGGGCTGCCTGTCGACGTGTCTATCGACGCCCTGTCGGGCCTCGAGCTTCGTGGAACCGTCGACAGCGTCGCCCCCGCGAGCGGGGCGCAGTTCGCGCTCCTTCCGCCCGACAACGCGACCGGCAACTTCACGAAGGTGGTGCAGCGGGTTGCGGTCAAGGTCCTGCTCGACCAGGCGAGCCTCGACCGGGTCGGAGACCGGCTCCGGCCCGGACTGTCCGCCGTCGTAGACGTGCGGATACGCTAGCCAGACCTCTGCGATTTCCGGATTATAGGGATTGGAGCTCACGCTCACAGGTGAACCGTGTTCGGCCCCACATTTTCGGGGAGTCGACCTGGCGTGGAGAAGGCGAAGCCGCGTTGGCGATCATTTGGGAGGCGGTCGACGCCGACGAAATGGATCGCCTGGACATCGACGGCGATGCCAATGCTGAAAATCTTCCAGGGCCAATTCTAGCGAAGGAATTTTCTTATCAAGACAATATCTCCGCAAATCTTTCCTCGAGCAGCGAGGTCTGCGTGGCGAGGCTGAAAAGACGCTCGACCCGGCGGCGGCCCGCGGCGCCGAGGCGGGAGGCCATGGCGGAGTCCGCCAGCAACCCGGAGATGGCTTCCGCAAGAGCTCGATGATCTTCCGGCTCCACCAACAGCGCGGTTTCGCCTTCGGCGACGGCTTCCGAGGTACCGGGGCCCCGGAATCCGGCTATGGCCAGGGACATCGCCTGGGCTTCGCAGAGCACGATAGGCAGGCCTTCGGAGTCGCCGCTGCTGGCTATAATGCTGGGAACGACGATCAGGGATGCGCGGCGCATGAAACCGCGGACCGCGCTGGAGGGCTGCGATCCGGCAAATGTGCAATGGCGTAGGCTGGCCTCGGCCTGGCTGCGGAGTGCCTCGCGCAAAGGGCCGTCGCCGACGATGACGAGTCTTGTTTCGGGATGCCGGTCTTGGACGATGGCCATGGCGTTGATGAGGTGCACGCAGCCTTTCTTTTCAACGAGACGCCCCACGAAGAGCACGATGGGCTCACGCGATGTTCCCGGGTCGGGCTGGAAGCTATCGAGGTCGACGCCAATGGGATGGGTGCGCAGTTTCGCATCGGGGAAGCCGCGCTCCAGCGCCTTGCTGCGGATGTGCTCGGAATCGCAGAGGAAAAGGCTGGCGCGGGCGTGGAGCTCCAATCTGCGGCGGAGATATGCGCGGCCCGGGGCGAATCGGCTGAGGACTTCGTCCTTGGAAGTCACGTCGTAGCCGTGGAGCGACACGACGAGGGGAATATTCAGCCTTTTCTGAATGGGCAAAGCCACCGCTGCGTCGACGGCGAAGTGCGCATGAATAAGCGCGGGCTGTTGTTCCCGGATGGCCTCGGAAAAGCGCGGGGCGATTCCGGTTCCGATAAAGAATCGGCGGTGCAGCCTGTCGCGGAGGGAATCACCGGTTGTAAGTGTGATTACCTTTTCCGGAGCGAGCGGAATGCCGCCGGGAACCCGCCGGAAACCGGCGAAACAAGGAGAGAAGCGGCGCATGGCACTCACCTGTGCGGCGATGAACGTCTCCGATTGGAACAGGAGCTCAGTGCGAAAAACTGAGATGCGTTGCATTTGTCTGCCCAACGTTTGAATCCAGGCGCCGTGCGCTCCCGTTTGGCGGAGTCCTTCGATGGATATTGAGGCACCATCGATGGAGATTCTGCGCTGCAGCTTTCTTGCGGCGATGGCGCAAATACATCTCCGAAAGCATCCCGTTGCCGCCTATGCTCCGCAATGGTTTCCTCCCCACCAATCGGTAAAATCCGTTTAAAAAAGCCAAGGCTCGCACCCGAAAAAACCGGAATGCGAGGTGCCAGCAACGGCGACCGCGGAATTCGGACTAGGGCTGCGGCAGGACGAGCACCTCGATTGCTGACGGGGCGGCCGCGGAGTGGTAGACCTGCTCCGTCGCCTTCCTGAAATCCCCGGGCTTCGCCGTTGGTATGTCCGTGAACGTCTGCGGGTTCCGGTCCACCAGCGGGAACCAGGAGCTCTGCACCTGCACCATGATCCGGTGCCCGCGCCGGAACGTGTGGTTCACGTCGGGCATGGTGAACGAGAGCTTCTCAACCGAGCCGGGCGTCATTGGCTCCGGCTTTTCCCAGCTGTTGCGGAACTTGGCGCGCATCGGCTCGCCGCGCAGGAGCTGCTCGTAGCCTCCCATGAGGGTGGGCGCCGATTCGAGGATCCGCTTGCCGTTGGAGGGCGGTTCCGGGTTCGGATAGTCGTTCGGGTAGACGTCGATCAGCTTCACCACGAAATCGGAGTCTGTTCCGCTGGTGGCGACAAACATCTTGGGCGAGATCGGCCCCGCGATCGTCAGGTCCTCGTCAAGGGGATCGGTCTCGTAGACAAGCACGTCGGGGCGCCGTCCGGCAAAGCGCTGGTCATCCACCATGTAGCGCTGCGGGACCGTGTCCGTCGTGTAGTCGGTGAAGGGCACCGGGCGCGCGGGATCGCTGACGTATTCGTCCATCCCCTCCGCCTCGCCGGGGGCATCAAAGCTGAGCTTGCCATCGCCCCGGAGGTAGANNAGAGCAGGCGGGGCTTGGCGGCGAGCGGCGGCCACGCGTCATAGGTCCGCCAGACGTTGGTCCCCGTCTCGAACACGGTGGCGTTTGCCACGTCGTCCCCCTTCCCCTTCAGGTAGTGCTCGAAGAATGGGAACTGGATTTTAGTCCTGAAGTATTCCGCCGTCTTTGCGTTGAACTGCACGTCGCCCAGGTGGTCGCCCTCGCTGCGGGCCCAGCCGCCGTGCACCCATGGGCCCTCCACGATCTTGTTGGGCGTTCCCGGGTTCTTCTCGCCGACGGAGTGGTACGTCCTGAGCGGGCCCGCCAGGTCCTCGGCGTCGAACCAGCCGCCGACCGTCAGCACGGCGCAGTGGATGTTCCTCATGTGGGGGGCGAGGGCGCGCGCCTTCCAGTACGCATCGTAGGTGTCGTGCTGGATTTCGTCGTTCCAGAGCGGGTTCGAGCCCTTCAGGTAGCGGGCGTCCGCGTTCGAGACGGGACCCATCCTGAGGTAGAAATCATAGTGGTCCGGCGTGCCGAAATCGAAGGGCACGAATACCTTGGGCGGGAGCTGGGGCTCGTCATGCGGCTTGAAGGTGCTGTAGAAGCCGAAGCTCGCCGAGAGCATGAACGCCCCGCCGTGGTAATCGTCATCCATGATGAACAGGTCGGTCATCGGGGCCTGCGGCGAGGCGGCCTTGAGCGCGGGATGAGAGTCTATCATGCTGGCGGCAGCGTAGAAGCCCGGGTAGGAGATGCCGATGATGCCCGCCTTGCCGTTGTTGTTGGGCACGTGCTTGAGAAGGTAGTCCAGGGTGTCGTGGAGGTCAGAGCTGTCGTCGACGTCCTTCGGCCCGTTCTTCACGTCAATGTGCGGGCGCATCTCCACGAAGGTGCCTTCGCTCATGTAGCGGCCGCGTACGTCCTGGCCCACAAAGATGTACCCAGCCTTCTCGAACTCGTCCGACGGGCCGAGCTTGTCCACGAACTGGTCGTCCCCGTAGGGGC
>PLKS01000232.1:12373-13062 GCA_003140665.1 Opitutaceae bacterium | reverse complement strand
TGACGAGTACCGGTATTAATATCTTCTTGAGGTCGGCGGGTTCAATCACCACGGGCTAAAGCCACATGTCGTAGCTCTTCGCCAATAATGTCATCCAGAGTTCGGGGCCGTCGGGACTGACCCTCGAGTAGTCAGGCAAAAACCAGGGCGGCAGACTATTGGCTACCTCGCGAAGATGTCCGGCTAGTTGTTGAGGTGACCATTGAGCGCGCTGCTTTTCTTCCGGAGAGAGATTCACTCGGATATTCGCGCCCGAAATAACCAAGCGACGGACCAGATTTGGGTGATCCCGCACTAGGACCAGGGCGAGATCTCCACCGTCACTGTGGCCCACAATGTCCACGGGGCCGAGGCCAAGCTTCTCGATGATGGCCGCGGTGTCATCGGCCATCATTTTATAGGAGAGAGACCACGGGCCGTCCGGGCTATGGCCATACCCGCGCTGATCGATACCGATGACGGTGCGATAGGTCGCNNAAATAATCCCGTTGCTTCGCGAAGCTATTGTCAAAGAAGGCCATCCCGCCGTGGAGAAATACAATAGGCGCGCCGTGGCCATAAATTTGCACGTACAACTTGGCGCCCCGTACCTCGTAGAATCGATCCGTACCTGTGGTGCCATCTGGATAAGCGCCGAAAGAGGCTAGCACGCTGACCGCGGCGAGAATGGCAGCTGAGAAGTCGTCAAC
>PLKS01000232.1:0-12349 GCA_003140665.1 Opitutaceae bacterium | reverse complement strand
CTTGCCGCAGGAGCCGGCCGGAACGCGGCGGCCCCTGCTAGGCGGCTGGGTCATAGTCTAACGTCAAGTTCCAGGAGTCTGCGCGCTATCGGACGCCCCAACTTCAAACGAGGGGGCCGCCACGACACCAAACATGTGCATATCCTCGCGCGAATCATTCCAGCATACATGGAAGATCTCCGCGATGCAGCGGCTGGGGCGCGAATGGAAGAACGAAAGCTCATCGAATTTCTTGAACAACTGTTGGCGGTTCTCACGGCTAGGCCAAACCGAAAGGTTTTGGGCGAGCTTGGAATCGATGCCCGGTCCCTATATGGGACACTGGATAGTGAAGGACTGCCCAAGGTGAGAGCATTCCTTGAGAAATGTCTGCCGCGATCGCTGGCAGATTAAACGCAACAAGAGGAACTGTTCGTGGTCGAATTCGCCAACATCTTCGCAAGAGCGCTGCTTCTTGACACAGGACCACTGGTCGCAGCGATCGACCGGACGGACAGAATGGCGTCGAAAAGAAGCCGGATTCGGTACCGGTAGGCGCGTTTAAACCGGTAGCGCTTAACATATGCGTTTGAAGGCCGTAGCGAATGCAAGTATCAAGAATAACGGCTGTTTACTCGGAGCGCGGAATATTGAAGTCTTTTGTAACCTACCTGAATATTTGCGTTAGAGCCGCATTGGGTATCCGGCGCAAAACAGGGTGCCCCGCCATGCCCGATGTCCCCCGTGCCGTTTTCCTGAGTTATGCTTCCCAAGATGCCGGGGCGGCGCAACGCCTAGCGGGAACGCTGCACGCCGCGGGCGTCGAAGTGTGGATTGACCGGGATGAGCTTCGCGGGGGTGAAGCATGGGATGCGAAGATCCGCAGGCAGATCCAGGAATGCACGCTGTTCATCCCGTTAGTGTCCGCGAACACCCAGTCGCGTCCTGAAGGCTACTTCCGGCTGGAATGGAAGCTGGCGGTGGACCGCTCGCATCTCATGGCTGACGATCATCCGTTCTTGTTTCCGGTGGTGGTCGATGGCACGGCCGAAGTTACAGCACGTGTGCCAATTCGATTTCGGGAGCGACAGTGGGCTCGCCTTCCCGAAGGTCAAGCCGACGAGGTGTTCGTTCAGCAGGTGCAGCGGTTGCTGGCGGGAGAGTCCGTCGCCGGCCACCCCGGGTCGTCAATTCCGTGGACGCCGAAGCCGGCTGTCCAGTCGCTGGCCCGTTGGTGGCCCTGGATCGCCACACTGATACTCGCGCTGGCTGCGGGCGTTTGGTTCGCACGGCAGCATCGCTTTGGCGAATCCCAGCATGTGCCTGACAAATCGATTGCCGTGCTCCCATTCACAAATATGAGCGACGACAAGGACAACGCCTACTTTGCCGACGGGGTGCAGGAGGACATTCTCACCAGGCTCGCGGTCATCGGTGACATGGAGGTTATCTCCCGCACATCGGTGATGGGTTACCGCGATACGAAGAAGCCGATCCAGCAGATCGCGCGCGAACTTGGAGTGGCGTTCATCCTCGAGGGCAGCGTGCGGCGCGTCGGCCACAAGGTCCGCGTGACCGGCCAGCTGATCGACGCCCGGATTGACCAACACCTGTGGGCCAAGTCCTATGATCGCGAGCTGGACGACGTTTTTGCGATTCAGACGGCCCTCGCCGAGGAGATCGCCACGGCCCTGCACGCCGCGCTGACCCCGCAGGATGTGGCGCGGCTTGGCACGCGGCCGACAGACAACGTCGAAGCCTATGATCTCTACCTGCAGGCCCGCGGCGGGTGGGGCAGTGGCCTGGGCACGCCCGAGATGCTGGCGCACATGCAGCCTTTGCTCGAACACGCGGTGCAGCTTGACCCGCGCTTCGGCCTCGCATGGCTTGAACTCGCCAATGTCCATTGGCGGTCGTACGACTATCTCGACCACACGGAAGTGCGTTTCGCCTTGGCGAAGACAGCGCTGGAAAATGCCGTACGGCTCGCGCCGGATGCGCTTGAGGTGATCGTGGGCGAGGCCGAATACCTGCAGGCGGCCGGTGACCCGGCCGGCGCAGCGGCGCAGCTGGCGCGGCTCGTCCGACTTTACCCCCACCATCCGTCCACCCTGATGGCGCTCGCATCGGGGGCGCGCGACCCGCGCGAGAAGCTGGAGTTTTATCAGAGGGCGCGGCGGCTTGACCCGCGCAATCCCGAGCTGCTCGACGATATGTTCACGCTTTGCCTCTCCGGACGCCGGTACGACGAGGCGCTCGAGCTGGCGGCAGAAGCCGACGCTCTGTTCTCCGTTGGCACATGGCGCGCCGCCCAGGTCGCTCTCATTCCGTTCCTAGCACGCGGTTCGAATGGGCCTATGGAGGCGTACCTCGCGCAAATCCCCCCGGAAGCACGCCACACTGACCCCAATGCGATCATGGCACTGGCCGCTTGGGCCTATACGACCGGTGATGCGGCCGGGCTGGTCCGGCTGTGGGAAGCGAGCGGCGGCCGCTGGCGTTTTGCTCCGGAAACCGGCCGTTTCGACACCATTGTCGTCGCGCAGGCTCTGATCGTTTTGGGCGAGCCGGAACGCGCGAGGCCCCTGCTCGAGAAAAGCCGCGACCAATTATCGGCCGCGTTAGCCACCGAACACGGCAATTACCGCAAATGGCATGATCTCGCGCTCATCCAAGCCATGCTTGGCGACAAGACGGCCGCAAAAGCGGCTGAAGACCAAGCCCGCCAACTCGCGTCATGGATGAGTTTCGCGATGTTGCGTGCGTGGAACGGCGACAAGGACGGCGCTCTCGCCGAGTTGGCGCGGACAATTCCCATTTCAGGAAATTACAGCGAAACCAACGTCTATGTCTTGCGCCATCAGATCGGCCTCTGGCCGCTGTGGGGGGACCCGCGATTTGAAGCGATTCTGGACGATCCAAAGAACAACGTGCCGCTGTTCTGACGAAGCGCGAGAGATCAACGCTCAATGTCCAAGATTTAATGCCGACGACCTGCGTAGGTACGGTGATCGACCACGAAACCAGCTGCGGGATTGCCGGTATGCCGCGCCTGGATGCAAATCTGAACCCGGTGTGTAACCTTGGATCAAAAACCGGTTAGCAGTAACGGATAGCAGCCGTTTCCGGCCGCCTTTCTCAAGCCATATATGCCCCATCTTCCATGCCGCTCCGGGCGTCCCCCCCGCCAGGCGTTTGCTTGCCTGTCTGTCATCGCGGCACTCCTATCTGTCGTTTGCCCCCAACCGGCCGCTGCCCAGAAAGCAGAGCCCGAGATAGGCGCGGCGCCTGCGGGGCCGGACCCCGCGACCGACGACGTCGTCCTGCTCGACCCGTTCCTAGTCTCCGCGTCGGAAGATAGGGAGAGCTACGAGGCCACGGCGACCACCGCGGCGACCCGCATCCGGACCGATCTCAAGGATGTGGGTTCCGCCATCTCGGTGGTGACCTCGCAATTCCTCAAGGATACGAATTCACACAATTCCCAGGACCTACTCGTCTATACGACCAACACCGAAGTCGGCGGACCTGGGGGGAATTTCGCCGGTCTCGGCGACGGGGCCAATATCGACGATTTCGCGGCCCGGATGATGCCTCAATACAACACGCGCATTCGTGGTCTGGCCGCCGCCGACAATACCCGCGATTTTTTTCTCACCGACATTGCCTGGGATTCCTTCGACACGGGCCGGATCGACATCCAACGGGGTCCCAACGCCATTCTCTTCGGTCTGGGCAGCCCGGCAGGCATTATCAATGCGAGCACCAACATCGCCTCCTTCATGAATGAAGGCTCGGTGTCATTCAGCACCGGCAGCTTCGGCAGTTACCGGTCCACGCTGGATCTGAACGCAGTCCTCCTGCCGCAGGAACTGGCCCTCCGCCTCGACACCCTCGACGACCTTACGGACTACGAGCAGGTGCCCGCCTTCAATCATGACCGGCGCATCTACGGTGCGCTGCGGTGGGATCCGAAATTCCTCAAATACGGCTCCGCTCACACGTCGCTCAGGATCAATTTCGAGCACGGCAACATTGAGGCCAATCGCCCTCACATACTGCCGCCTATTGACCAGATCACGCCGTGGTTCACGGCTCTAAATAAGATCGGCGTCGATCCGCGCACATGGCAGAACGACCCCAGTTTGAATTCATCGCTCGGCGGCGGCGGGAACGCAGGGCTGCTAGCCGTCTTTGCCAATCCCGCCTCGAGTACCGGTACGTTGGAAGTGACCGGCGGGAACGGCGCCTCCCTTGCGCAGCCGTTAGACCCGGTAGACTACTTGCCGAAGTCATCCTCGCCGGCTGAGCAATTCAAGGTTTACACATCCAGCGTGCTGCAGGATCCATCAATCTTTGACTACTACGACAGACTGATCGACGGTCCGAATAAGCACGAGTGGGAGGGCCACAATATCGCCAACGCGACGCTGGAGCAGACCTTTCTCAGCGGGCGCTTGGGTATAGAGGCGAGCTACGATCATCAGCAGACCACGCAAGGGGCGACCAGTGCTGGGGGCGACTCCGCTCTTACAGTGGACATCAATACCGTCCTGCCTGATGGAAGCGTCAACCCCAACTTTGGCCGCGCCTACCTGGAGGGGGACGCCTTTGAAAATGCAGTCTTTTCATCAACGCGCGACGCATGGCGAGCTACGGCATTTGGAGAATTGCGGTTCGCGGATTTTATGCAGGCATCACTGTTGACTCGGCTCCTCGGGAGGCATGTCTTTACCGGGTTTTGGAGCCGTGAACGGGCGGACAAGGAATATTTCGATTGGGATGCTCAGGCCGCCGACTTGTCCTTTGCCCCGTATACCGGCGATATCACGATCGATAACCGGTTGATTGGCGACATCAACTACCTTGGGCCGTCATTGGCTGGCCGTGCGTCGGCGGCGGGGGCGAATTTGCCCGGACTGAGTGCGGTGCACGAGGCGACTTCTGGCACGATAAACTACTTCGACCAGAGCGCCGCCACGCCGGCATGGACCACTCTCCCGTTGACCGTGGTCAGTAATTTTGACGGCGCCCGCGTCAACGGCAACCACGCCCAATTGACCGAGGATGACGTCCTTTCGGAAGGTCTAGTCTGGCAGGGGTTTCTATGGGATGGTCTCGCGGTGCCCATGGCAGGCCTACGCCGCGACAAGGATGAAGATTATGCCCTGACCATCGTCCCTAAAAATCCCGATGGTACCGTAGATTTCGCGAGCCCCGAGTACCGCTTGCCCTCCGCGCCCAACAGCGTGGTCACGGGCGATTCCACAAGTTGGGGCATCGTCGTTCACGCCCCGGAATTTATCGGCAATATTCTCCCCGGCCACGCTGGTTTCAGTCTCTTTTACAACCAGGCGAATAATTTCCAGCCCCAGGCGGGTCGCATCGATGTACTAGGCAACCCATTGCCGCCACCCACTGGCCGCTCGAAAGACTACGGCTTCCTCCTCAACCTGCTCGACGACCGTCTCACCCTCAAGGTGAACTGGTATCGGACTGACGTGACGAATGATGCCCTGCCTCTGTTCGGCGGCCTGTATGCGCTGCCCAACGCGGAGGCGTGGGGCTACATGTACGCCATGCAGACCCTCGCCAACAACGGCAACGGTATTGCAGCCATGGCCGGTGGGTACCAGCCGGTGAGCGGCCAGACCGCGGCGCAGGCCAAAGCCGACGGAATCGCGATCGCCACGGCCTTTCTGAATCCGGCCAACCAGCCGCCCGATTCATTCTTTGCCCTCTACGACATCGACCGCGCAGGGTGGCCGGGCTTTATCCAGGGTGGAATTCCCCCAGGATTCACCATTACCGGAGACACCGAGGCAAAGGGCACCGAGTATGAGCTCACCGCGGAGCCCGCCGCAGGTTGGAACATTTCATTCAACGCTTCGCGGAACATCGCCGAGAGTCACAACCTTGCGCACTCCGTCGCGGCTTGGATCGAGCAACGCTGGGCGGTCTTCAATACGCCTGTGCCCGGCACCAGCCTTCCCACCGTGATCGGAGATCAGCGCATTTTTACTCCGATTTATCAGCCGGGCGCCACGGTCATTGATCTCTACCGTACAAACATTTGGATTCCGTATCTCCAGTTCAAAGCGGAGGACGGGGCTGATGTGAGTGAAATGCGCCCTTGGCGTTTCAACTTTGTCACCGACTATACTTTCACCCATGGCCGGCTAAAGGGCCTGAAGGTCGGCGGTGCGTATCGCTGGCAGGACCGGGAGGTCGTCGGTTACCCCGTGTACCCAACGGCGAGCGCGACCTCGGCCTCAAATCAGATATTCGACCTGGCCCATCCTTACCTGGGTCCGGTCGAGACAAATGTGGATCTGTGGATCGGCTACGAACGGAGGATTGCCAAGCATTTAACCTGGCGGCTCCAGCTCAACGTGAGCAATTTATTCGCCAAAAAGGACCTGATTCCAGTCAGCGTGGAGCCCGACGGCAGCATGGCGTATGGCCGCATTCCCGCGCCAAGAACGTGGACGCTGACAAATTCGTTTTCATTCTGAGCCCGAATCGCGGGAATGACGTCAGCCGTGAGGCGGGATTTCTGGAATTTCCCGTCTTTGGATCGATGGCCGGGTGCGACGACCCGGCCCCGCGCTTTGAGGTTTAGAGCGCTGGATCAACGCCCCTCACTACAGCGCTGCGATGGTTGCCTTCAGATCACGGTCAGCCGGTGTCAGCCGCGTCTCCGCCTCCGGGTCGCTGAGTAGATTTGATGCTCGGTCCAGCAATGCCTTTCGCCGCACCCTGTCCTCTGCCTTCTGCGCATCGAGTGCCTTGGCGAACAGGCACGATGTGCGGGCGAGATTGACTTTCGTTTCCCACAGCTCCGGCTCGCGGGCGAAGTCGCCCTCTTGTGTGGCCAGTATTGGCGCGAGCAGTTTTCGCGCCAGCGCGCTGTCGCCGGACGCTATGAGGGCTTCGGCCAAGGTCTCATCGTCGCCCGGCAATAACGGCACTGCAGCTATCGCGTCGCCCTGGCGCAGCTTTGCCGTCCCTTGGGCCCGTACCGCCTGCGCACGAAACAATGCGAGGTCCTTGGCGGTCGAAGCCGCCGGCATCGCGTCGATCGCTCGGATGGCTTCGTCCGCCACCCGCGCGAGGCGGGCCCAGTCGCGTAAATTGTTCGCGGTCTGGATTCGCGCCAACCATAGCAGCGCCCTGACGTAGTTTGCGCCGCCCGGGTTCCCATCGTCCGGGCCGCTTAGCAAGTCATCGCACCAAGTCGCCGCTTTGGCCAGACTGGCATCGGCCTCGGCGATTTCACCCATCCTGGCTGCGCACTCCGCTTGGGCAAAGCACGCACCCAGTATGAACGCCTTGGGCCCACCGGGCCCCTCAGCTTCGCTTTGTTGGCTCAAGTCGCCCAGTGCCAGCATCTGGGTTTCAATCTGCATATATGCGCTCCGGGCTTTGGCCAGCTGTCCGTCGCGTTGCAGGAAATCCGCCTCCCCCATGAAGGATTTGGCATAGGCAAACCGCCACGCGCGGTTGGCTGGATCAAACTGGACGAGGGCCCTGAGATAGTCGCGTGCCGCCAATCCGGCATCGTAAGCGCGCCGAGCGGAGACAGGCCCAAAGGCTATGGACAAGGCTGTCGAGGCCTGGGCGGCGCCCTCGATCAGGGCGAGATTGCCCGGATCCCTTTGCAACCGCTCGCCGGCGAACGCGACGGCCTCCTCCCCCAAGAGAATGTTTTCGGCTTTGGCGTCCTCGCGCGGGTTGGTGGCGATCAATGCCACATAACTGAGCAGATAGATGACCTGGACCTTCACATCACCGGGCATCTGGCCGATCAGATTCTTCAAAATGCCATGGGCTTCCTGAGCCCCGGCCAGGGCCTTCTCCATTCCATCAACGTGGCCGGCATCAAAGCTCCAATAGACCAACGACTCGGCGAGGCCGTATTTGAGTCGGAGATGCGTTGGGAAGCGCCCGCACCATTTCCTGTAGCGAGCAATCAGGTCCGCTTCCATCCGCACTTTGTCCGACCATAACGGGTGCACGACCCAGTGGATGCTGTGGCCGTCATCGAGCAGCAGGGAGGCTGCGGCATCTGGGTCCCCGGGATTTGCGGCAAGGACTTTTTCCCACAGGGATTTCGCCCGAAGCAGCGCCGGGCGGCCCGAATCGCCCTCGCGTCGTCGCATCTTCACAACGGCAAGCGAATCCAGCGTTGTCGCAAGTGCGGTGTCCGTGGATGCGTTGCGCAATTCCGTCGGCAATTGCTCGAAGTAATTCAGCGACGCCCCGGCGATCTTTTCCATCACTGGCAGCCGACCGTAAGGTTCGAGCGCCGGTTGCACGTCGCTCATGATGACGCCGACGAGTTCTTCTGCCTGCGCGCGCGCGGCCTGCGTCGCGCTCTGCTGCTCCACAGCGCGGCGGTACCCGGCCAAAGCCAGGGCTAGCCCGATGGCCAGCGAGGAAAACACCGCTCCGGAAGCGATGACCTGGATGCGGTTGCGCCGCGCATATTTCCAGGTGCGATAGACGATGCTCGGTGGGCGGGCGTTTATCGGTCGATGATTGAGGAAATGGTCCAGATCCTCGGTGAGCGCTGCGGCGCTCGTGTAGCGCCGCGTTGGCTCCTTGGCCATGCACTTTAGGCAGATCGTCTCCAGATCGCGCGGCACCGCGGGATTGAGCAGGCGCGGCGCGACCGGTTCGGTGCCGTACAGAAGGCGCAATGTCTCCTCGAGGGTGGCGGCCAGGAACGGCGGCCGGCCCGTGAGCAGGTGGTACAGGAGCGCGCCAAGCGCATATATATCGGTGGCCGCGCCCACGTCATTCTCCAGTCCGGACACCTGTTCAGGCGCCGCGTAGTTGGGCGAACCCACCAACTGGCCGGTCAGGGTTACACCGCTGTCCAGATCCAGCCGCTTCGCCATGCCAAAATCCGCTACGCGAGCACGGTCTTCGTGGTCGACCAGGATGTTGGACGGCTTGAGGTCGCGGTGTAGAATGGCGCAGCCGTGGGCGTAGCTCACGGCGTCGGAGATTGCGCGCAGGTAGCGGGCGGCGCGGCCCGGATCCAGGGGCCGGCCGTCAGAAACCTGCGCAAGGTTCCTCCCCTCCATCAACTCCATCGTGTAGAATGGTTGGCCTTCGAATTCGCCGTAGTCGTGGATCGCCACAATGCCGGGATGGCGGAGCGCAGCGGCGGCAGCGGCCTCGACCTGGAAGCGCCGAAGCATAGCCTCGCTCGAGTACATGCCGCCGAGCAGGAGTTTCAGCGCCACGATCCTGTCTAGAGTCTGCTGCCGTGCTCGGTAGACTACGCCCATACCCCCGCGTCCGATCTCGTCGAGGAGCTCATAGGCGCCGAACCGTCGGGGCAGGGACGGCTTTGGAGGAGGTCCCGTGGCTCCGTCGACACCCGATTCCTCAAACACGGAGCGAAGCATGCAGGCGGAGCACAGGCCTTCCTCTGAAAGCGAAAGCAGGGTGACGCCACAGCGCGAGCACGTATCGGCGGAATTCATGTGGCGGACAAGGTGTACGCGGGACTCTAACGCACTTGGCCTAAAAGGTTACAAACACACCGCAGCGAAAAGATGGCGCATCTCGTCATCGATCTCAGCCGGATTGGGAACGGTCTGGGCTATCTCGTCGCGCAGGCATTCCTTGAATCGCGCGCGCAGTCGGTGCACGGCCACCTTTACAGCGCCCTCGGTGGTGGAGAGGCGGCCGGCGATCTCGGCGTAGCTCACTTCGCCTCGCCCGCCCCAGAGTACGACCTTTAGTTCATCGAACCAGGCCTGCTTGGCCGCGGCAGTGTATTCGCGGCAAAGGCGGTTAAGGGTTGTATCGAGCAGGCTCAGGGCCCATTTCTGGTCGAATAGCTTTTCCGGCGAGCTTTCAGTTGCCGGTTCATGCTGAAAGCGCTTCTCTGCCGCACCCGCAGCATCGAGCGAAATCAGCTCGCTGCCACCCCCGCGTTTGAGTGCGGCCGCCCGTCCGCGCTGGTGGGAATGGAAGTTGCGCAAGGAGGTGAGAAGAAAGGTGCGGAAGCGGCCGCGCGCGACATCGGCCCGGGCGATGGCGTTGCGCCTGAGAAGATCCTCGAAGAAGGCCTGTATGAGGTCTTCGGCGTCGTGCTGGGACAGGCCGCGGCTGCGAGTGAACCAGTAGAGCGGGTACCAGTATATTCGGCAGAGCTCGGCGAGTGCGGCGCGCGTGCCATCCGAGTCCATCGCGCCCGCGCGGGCGATCATGCTCCAATTGGAAGTGGCGAACGCCCGCGGTTCTTGCTCTCTGGACCGGTCGGCTGGGGTAGGGGAGGGCATGCAGCTCTGTCGCAGATCTTATGCGAGCATCCGACCCTTNNTTGGCTAGCTCTTAGGTTTGGTGTTAAGACGAGGGGAACATTATCGCCGCTATTGCCGAATCCAAGACGCGTCATGGGCACGGGCATGATTAACTGTTAACGGCGCAGCACGAGCTACCAGATGCACACAACGGCAAAAGAGACACAATTTCGGGCGACCTTTTCGGCCAATCACGGTGAAAGGCCCGAATATTGGACCTTGATCAACTGGTCCGTCTCGGAGGACGCCTCGGAGATCACCTGCCCATTTACATCGTACATTGGAACGAGTGCTCCCGCACCGGCGAAGATCAGTTGACCGCTTTTCGTTCCGGCGATGCACGAGTCGAAGTAAACGTCACCGTACTTCGCCAGATTCATATTGGCGTCGATCGGCGCTTCCAAGATCCATTCGACGGTATCTCCGACCAATTGGATTTTGTCCGGAGCGGTCTTGATGAAGACTGTCGCGACGCCGGAGGTCACGTTAAGCAGGCGTACTACCGCCTCGGTAGGGGAATTCGCGCAGATGGTGCAATACATGGTGTCGCCAGGTGACACCGGGAAGTTGGTGATCGTCACCGGGAGAGCGGGAAACCACTCGAACCACGCAAACGACAGGTATTCTGGCGGAAAGCCGAACCTGTTGACGAGCAACTGCGTCGTCCCCGCCTGAAGAATATCGTTGGAGTCTTCGTTTGCCCCGTCGATGCCCACCCAGCACGCGCAAATGCAGTCGCCCGGCCCTGGGAAGACGATGTGTGGAACCGTCCACTGCCCCGACACGAAACTAACCGTGTCGCCTTTCGGACCATTCGCAGGTCTCGCGATGCTACCACACCAGCCAAGCCCGGCCGGCAAACCGTATGTCGGCCGTGGCCCTTGTCGGTCATCACGGCAAACTCGGGATCAATGATCTGCATCGGCCGTGAAATCATCTCTGCCCATAGTTCATGCAACTGCGGATGGAGCATTGCGTCAGGGCGGGCCGGGTACCCATAGGTCAGAAGCTCGCGAGCCCTCGCTGTGATAGGATTGAAGCCCTCAGGAGCGCGCTTGAACAGCCGCACCCCAAGGCTCTTGTTCGCCTTCCTCAGGCTGGACTCACGCCGTTTCTCAGGAACGTCCATCTTTCAACCGTTGCCGCCTCCGAATGACAGCACAAGCGAGAACGCACCCGACGCGAATTCGGGGGGTAACCCGATGCAAAGTACGATTGGCAACGAGACTGCGGCGTGTGCGACGAATTCGCCCCAGCATTGACCACACGGACGCCGCCCGCAGGTGATTGGAGTGTCGCTGACCATTTCTCGCGTTATAGCGTTGCTAGGTCGCGGCATTATGGGGGCGTTGAACGGAATAGCTCTTCCTGCGCACTGCCTCCATTTCGGCCTCGCGCAGTGATGAGACCGTGAAGCTATCCTTTCCAATGACTACCCAGCTAATGGCTGTGTGGTTGGTTTTCACCGTTACCCTAGAACGAGATAATTTTCTGCTGAAAACGGGATTTTGTGAGGGTGCGCGAGAATGACCCAGAAATGGGGCGGCCAACGGGACTCGAACCCGCGACCCCAAGATTCACAATCTTGTGCTCTAACCAACTGAGCTATGACCGCCGTAAATTGAGGAACGTGGACTTTCCCGTCCGCTGAAAGTCCTGTCAACCCGTTTCCCGGTTGTATCCGGGCAGCGGGCGGCAGAGACTGGTTTCCGTGCCCACGCAGCGCCTGCGCCTCGTAACATTCAACATCGCGCATGGTCGGGGCCTCGCCCCGATCCAGGGCCTCACCTCGCTGCGGAAGCTCAGGGTGAACCTGAGGCGAATAGCCGACCTGCTCGGCAGGCTGGGTGCCGACATAGTCGCGCTTCAGGAGATAGACGAATGCTCGGTGTGGTCGGGAAGCTTCGACCACCTCGACTACCTCCGGACGCACGTCGGCTTTCCGCATGCGGCCTTTGGGATCAACAACAGGCGCGCGGGGCTGGTCAATCTGTGCTACGGCAACGCCATCCTTTCCCGCTTCCCGATAAACGAGACGGAGACGATCG
>PLKS01000042.1 GCA_003140665.1 Opitutaceae bacterium | reverse complement strand
CGGCCACCGCCTCCTGGACGGCCTCCAGCGGCAGGCCCGTCTGGAGCGCGACGTCGGGAGCGGTGACTGTCAGGAAGCCGCGGTCATCGAGGCTGCCCACGAGATGCTGCATCGCCGTCACAGCCTTCGGGGAGAGGTCCGCCATCTCGGCCTGGCGCATCAGGTGCTCCTGGAGCGAGGTCTCGGTGGCGACCGAGTCGAAGAAATGCTGGCGGCGCTCGGCGTCCGCCGACGTGTAGTGCTGGGTCCCACCGGCGTTCGCCATGTAGTCGCGCCAGTCGTCGTCGATCT
The DNA here is from genome assembly GCA_003140665.1 of Opitutaceae bacterium. GTDB lineage: Bacteria > Verrucomicrobiota > Verrucomicrobiia > Opitutales > Opitutaceae > Palsa-1447. The sequence goes on along the minus strand of PLKS01000042.1, from coordinate 5,060 downwards.
TCCCGAGGATCTCGAACTCCTTTGAGAAGTCCATCTCCTCGCGCTTCGGCTCCGCGGCCGGGTCCGGGGTGCCGTCGGCGCCCGCGGCCGAGTCGTCCCCGTTCGCGTCCGACTCGCCGTTGTCGGGGCTCTCCTTCTCCGCGCTCATGCCCTCCATGGGCAGCTCCTCCAGGGTCGGGTTCGACTGGAGCTCCTCCTGGATGACCGAGCGCAGGTCGAGCGCCGCGACCTGGAGGATCTTGAGCGACTGGCGCAGCTGCGGCGCCAGCACGAGCGACTGCGTCTGCCGCTGGCGCAGATCCTGGCTGTAACCCCCGGCGCTCATCGGCTTTGAGGCGGTGTAGGCCTCATGGATCCGGAGGGCGGGGCATGGACGTGGCCACGACCGGGGGCTGGCGGTCGCGGACGCCGAAAATGTCGCGCAGGTACGTGCCCAGCTTCTCGTTCGTGGGTCCGTAGCCGTGGCTGTAGAGGTAGATCTCCAGGTCGTTGAGCACGTCGGCCGCCGACTGGTAGCGCAGCTCGCGGTCGCGCTGGAGCGCCTTCTGTATGATCGCCTCGAGCCTTTCGTCGATGTCGGGCCTGAGCGTGGAGAAGCGCGGGATCGGCATCGTCAGGATGTTCTTCCGTGACGTGGCGCGGTCGGCGTTCCGGAAGATATTCTTCCCCAGAAGGAGCTCCGTAAGCACGATCCCGAGCGGAAAGAGGTCGGCGCGGGCGTCGGTGACGGCGTAGCTCGCCTGCTCGGGCGAGAGGTACTCGTCCTTGCCCGCGATGACCTTCCCCTCCTCGTTGTACATGAGGTTGAGGGCCTTCGCTATGCCGAAGTCGGTCAGCTTCACGTCGCCCTCGTAGCCCATGAGCACGTTCTTCGGGCCGATGTCGCGGTGGACGATGTTGAGGTGATTTCCGTCGCGGTCGCGCTTCTGGTGGGCGTAGGTCAGCCCGCGCGCGACCCGGGAAACGATGAAGGCGGCGAGGTCCACCGGCACCTGGCGGCCCAGGCGGCGGTGCCTTTCCAGGAACTGCTCGATGTTCTGGCCGCCGACATACTCCATCACCATGAAGTACTGGCCGCCGATCTGGCCCAGGTGGTAGGTCTGGACGATGTTGGTGTGGATAAGGTCCGCCACGAGCCTGGCCTCACCGATGAAATTCTTCTGGAATTCGGGGATCGAGGAGTACTCCTCGCGGATCAGCTTCACGGCGACGGTCTTTCGGAACTGTCCCGCGCCATGCTGATGCGCCTCATAGACCACGCCCATCCCGCCCTCCGCGATCTGGCGGACCATCTCGTACTTCAGCTCGTTGAGAATTTGCGCGATCGACGGCACCGAGCGGGAAGCGAAGCGTCGGGATTCACCGCTTGCAAGTGAACATTCGGGCTTCGGCGTGAAATCTGCTGCATGCGCAAATCATTGGTCCTCTCAGGCCTCGTTTGACAGGGGATTTACGAGGGATAGTGTGTTGCGATGATCCTGCTGACACCGAGGGCCGCGAACCAAGTACGCTCGATGCGCGCGGGCTCCGCCACGCCCGCGGGGCGCCTTCGGCTTTTTGTCGAGCACGGCGGATGCTCCGGCATGCAGTACGGGATGTCGTTCGACGATTCGAAGCCGGAGGATGCGTCCTTCGAGAGCGAGGGCGTCGCGATCGTCGTCGATCCCAAGAGCCTCGAGCATCTCGACGGCACGACGGTCGACTTCGACGACGGGCTTCACGGGAAGGGCTTCGAAATCCGCAATCCCAACGCGCACACGACTTGCGGATGCGGGAAGTCGTTTAACTGAAGGAGGGCTGGCGGAAGGCGATGTGGAGGGCGACGACGCCCATGGTCATCGACGTAGCCGTGACGTCGTCGAATCCCGCCTTGTGGAGCTCGGCCGTGAAGGCTTTGCGCCCGGGAAACGCGGCGATCGTTTCGCCCAGGTACTCATAGGCCGGGCGGTCCCCGGTAAGGATGCCGGCGAGACGCGGGACCACGCGGCGCAGGTAAAGGGAATAGGCGGGCCGAAGCCAGCGCCACGGCTGCGAGAACTCCAGCACGAACACGCGCCCGTCTGGCTTGAGCACGCGGCGGATCTCGGACAGGCAGCGCGGGCGGTCGGCCATGTTGCGCAGCCCGAAGGCGATGGTGACGGCGTCGAAGCCCGCGTCCTCCACGGGGATATCGAGCGCGTCCCCGTGGATGAACTCCACGTTGGAATAGAGCGAAGGCTTGGCGGCCTTCTTTGTTTCGGCCCTCTCGAGCATCGGCTCGCAGAAATCCAGGCCGAAGACGCGGGTGCCCGGGCGCAGCCTGCGCGCCAGGGCAAAGGCAATGTCGCCGCTTCCCGTCGCAAGGTCGAGCACGTTGCGGGGCTTTGCGCGCCGCACGGCGGCCACGAGGCGGGACCGCCAATGGAGGTCGATTCCGCCGCTCAGGACCCGGTTGGCAAGGTCGTAGCGGTGGGCGATGCGCCCAAACATCGAATTTACGGCAACAGAATCAGGCATGGGTCACCCTTGATAAGTATTGACGCAATTCATGTCAGACGAATAGTTTAACCCGCTTCAGTAAAGTTCACACCAAAAGGATCAATTCATGTCCACGAACCTCACCAAACGCGAGATCGTGCTAGAGATATACCGGAAGGCCGGATTCCCGCAGAAACAGATCGTCGACACGGTCCAACAGACCCTCGACATCGTCCAGAAAGCGCTATCGGAGGGCCGCAACGTCGAGTTGCGAAACTTTGGTGTGCTGGAAGTGCAGGTGCGCAAGCAGAGGGTTGGAAGGAATCCGAACAAGCCCGAAGCGGAAGTCATTATTCCGCAGAGGGCCGTCGTCAAGTTCAAGGCCGGCAAGATTCTCAAGCAGCAGCTCAAGAAGCTCGATCTGACCACCCTGCTCTGACGGCGGGCGGTGCCGGGCCACTTTAGGTTCGCCCTGCGACGGACGTTTCTCAACGTCTGCGTCCCTGATGGCCACGTTTCAGACCCTGCCCGGGTTTCGCGACTTTTACCCCGAGGACCTCGCGAAGCGAACCCATATCTTCCGCCTGTGGCGGCAGACCGCGGCGGCATTCGGGTTCGCCGAATACGACACGCCGGTCCTAGAGCCGCTCGACCTGTACCGGGCCAAGTCGGGCGACGAGATCGAGGGGCAGCTTTTCGGCTTCACCGACAAGGGGGGGCGCGAGGTCGCGCTGCGGCCTGAAATGACCCCGTCGGTGTGCCGACTGGTCGGCGCCCGTGCGAACGCCCTGAAGCGGCCGATCAAGTGGTTCAGCATCGCCGAGTTCTACCGGTACGAACGGATGCAGAAGGGACGGGGCCGGTGCTTTTACCAGCTCAACGCGGACGTGTTCGGGGAGCCGGGCCCCGAGGCGGAGATCGAGCTGATCGCCCTCCTCGTGCAGTGCATGCGCGCATTCGGACTGACCGACAAGGACTTCTGCGTGAGGCTGAGCGACCGGATGCTCTGGTTTCAGTTCCTGGGGTCCCTGGGGCTCGACGAGCCCCGCATACGATCGCTGCTGGCGGCCGTCGATAAGCACGAGAGGAGCGGCGACGACGCCTTCAAGGGCTATGAGGAGTCATTTGGCAAGATCGACGACGAGCTGAAAAGGCGCGTCCTCGGGTTCCTCGGCATCCGGTCGTTCGGCGCGCTCGAGCAAGCGCTTGGGGAACCGGGCGTGTCGGCGGCGGTTTCCGGCAGGCTCGCCGACTGGCGAAAATTGCTCGATGGGCTGGGCGCCATGGGCCTGGGCGACTACATCCAGGTGGACCTCGGGGTCGTGCGCGGGCTGGCCTATTACACGGGGTTCGTCTTCGAGGCCTTCGACCGCAAGGGGGAGCTGAGGGCGCTCGCCGGGGGAGGGCGCTACGACGACCTCGTGGGCAGGCTCGGGGGCCCCGAGCTCCCGGCGGTGGGCTTCGCCGTGGGCGACATGACGTTCGCCCTCCTGCTCGAGGAGCGGGGGCTCTCCCCCGTGGTCTCCCAGGCGCCCGACGTCTACTGCATCCTCGGCGGGGAGGCGGAGCGCAAGGCGGCCTTCGCCGATATCAACCGGCTGCGGGCGGCCGGCTTCCGGGTCGACTACCCGATGAGGGACCTCGGGTTCGGGAAGCAGTTCAAGGCGGCCGCGGACTCAGGAGCTAAGATCGCGCTCATCTACGGCGGGGACGAGCTCGCCAAGGGAATCGTCAAGATGCGGGACCTGGTCGACCGGACCGAGCGCGACTTCCCGGCTTCGGGGGTGGAGGCGGCCGTGCGCGGCTTCTTCGAGGGCGGCTAGGCCAGGTCGCCCGGGCCGAACGCGCCGGGAAGCAGCGCGGGCAGCCTCGTCTCGACGCGGTTCTTGGCGTCGCAGACGCTGATGACGAGGGCGTCGGGCCCGAACTCGTGGATCACCTGCCGGCAGGCCCCGCAGGGGGCCGTCGGCAGCGGGGTCGGCGTGTACACGGTGACCGCCCGGATGGAACGCTCGCCGGCGGCGACCGCGGAGAAGATGGCCGTGCGCTCCGCGCAGTTGCACAGCCCGTAGGACGCGTTCTCCACGTTGCNNGCGGCTCCCACCGGGAAGCGCGAGTAGGGGGCGTAGGCGCGCGCCGACGCGGATCGTGCGCACTTTTCCAGGCGCCTGAGGGCGGAGTCGGAGACCTTTGGCATGGCGGGGGAATGGGTGCCGATGCGCGGCTATGCGGCGAGCTCTTTCTTCGTCTCGGCGAAGGCGCTGATCGCCGCGTCGAGGTCCCGCTCGTCATGCGCGGCGCTCACCTGGGTCCGGATGCGGGCCGCCCCGTGGGGCACGACCGGGTAAAAGAATCCCACGACATAGACTCCCTTCTCCAGCATCCGGGCGGCAAAGCGCTGCGCAAGGGAGGCGTCGCCAAGCATCACGGGCACGATCGGGTGCGAGCCCGGCTTGATCGAGAGCCCCGCGCGGGCGAGCCCGTCGCGGAAGTACCGCGTGTTCCGGTGCAGCCGGTCCCGGAGCTCCGGGGAGCGCGTGATGAGGTCGATGGAGGCGATCGAGGCCGCGGCGATCGCGGGCGGCACGGAGTTCGAGAAGAGG
>PLKS01000163.1 GCA_003140665.1 Opitutaceae bacterium | reverse complement strand
TCGGATTGAAGCCGGGCAGCTATGTTCACGCCGTCGCCCATCACGTCCTTGTCCTGCACAAGGACGTCGCCGAGATGGATTCCTATGCGGTGCTGGAGGACGTCGCCCGCAGCCGGATCCTTCGCCTCCGCCGCGAATTGGCGCTGCATGGCGAGAGCGCACGCCACCGCTTGCACGGCGCTCGTGAACGTGAGCAGCAGCCCGTCCCCTGTTGTCTTCAGAACGGAGCCCTCGTGCTCAGCGCAAAGGCGCCGCATTTCAGCAAAGTCGCGCTGCAGCAGCTTGAGCGTCCCCACCTCGTCGGAATGCATGCGGGCGCTGAAGCTGACGACATCGGTGAAGACGATGGCGGCAAGGGTGCGTTGCCTCGGGCCGTTGCCGGGGGCGTGGGTTTCGGGGGCCATGGAAACTCCAAGCCTGATAGGGTGCGCCCTCGTTCAGCGCAACGCTGTTGCTGCCGCCCGGGCCCGTGCCCGGCTCATCGTGCGGGCGGCGCCTGGGCCGTAGGCATCCATCCGTAGGCGGCGAGAAAGCGCCTGAGCGCCGGTGAATCCGCCGAGAGCGGCGGGAGCCATAGGCCCAGCCGCTGCCGCGTCCACCACAGCCCCTTCCCGTTTGACGGATCGGCGAAGGAATAGCGGTACAGCACCGCCCGCACGTAGCGGGGCGGCCTCGCGGGAAAGGGATTGGCCGCAAAGAGACCCGTTGAGCCGGGGTCGTTGTGCAGCAGCTTCCAGACAAGGTGCAGCGTCCAGGGATAGCTGTCGGGGTCGGCCATCGCCGCGAACCACATCTGCCAGTCCAGCCTGAGCTGGTAGGGCGCTATCTGCGGCGGCCGTCTTGCCGGGTCCCCGGGGAGCCCGCGATAGGGGTACGGCTTCCACTCGGCCGCGCCGTCGGGCACCGCCGCATCGGTTCCCTCGAAGACCACATTCATCCGCTCGCGGCCCACGGTGCCGAAGGCTCCATAGGTGTTCACGAGTTCGAGCGGGTCGAAGGAGGCGTTCATGACCTGCTTGGGCGAGAAGAGGTTTGCGACCGGCCTGACGCTCAGGACGGCCACCGTCGCGGCGAGGACCCATNNGTGAGCCAGTTGAGGAAGGAGAGGTTGCCGCTCAGGATAAGGACCGCCTGGAACATGACCATGACGCCGCCGGCGACGTAACGCGCCTTCCTCGGGCCGAACACGAACCACGGGGCCACCAGTTCCGACAGGTGATTCAGGAGGACACCCCCGACGAGCGACCACCTCGGCAGGAAATGGAACCATCTGCTGAGGGCATTGGGGATGGGCTGCGTCTCAAAATAGAAGAAGAGGGCCGACAGGTCGCGCCAGCTCGAATCTCCCCGGATCTTGATCAGCCCCGCGCCCAGCATGATCCGGAAGATCAGCCACCGGAACAGCCAGATCACGGCATCCGGAGGCTCCCGGCCCGGAAAGGGCCTTGGATCGAGGAGCGGGCATAGAAAGATCGCCAGGAAGCCCGTTTCCAGCAGCTGGTACTCCCACCCGTACCCGTACCAATCCTGGCCCACGTGCACGAAGGACAGGTAGAGGGCCCAAAGGACCGCGAGCACCAGGGCGTTGGCATAGCCCGCGACGACGGCGCACGAAAGCGCAAACCCGGCCCATGCGGCCGCCAGGAGGACGCCGTCCGAATGGGCGAGCCAGAAGACCGACGGCAGGCGCGCAAAGCCGGCGCCCGTCGAGCCCAGGGACTCCCGCACCCGCCCCAGGAACGCTCCCACCGGACGCAGCCCATCGGACCCGNNAGCGGGAGGATCTGGTTCGCCGCCACGAGAAAGGCGACGGCATAGACGAATCCCAGCAGCCGCAGGATCGCAAACCGCGTCAGCCAGTATGTTTGTGCCGGAGAAGCCATCTGTTTGCCCGCCGGGATTCTCGGGGCGGATTGGCGCCGCGGCAAGCGGCAGCTCGGGCCTTCCAGGACTTGGGCCAGGGCGGGGAGGTGGCTGGTGCCCTTGCGCTTAATGCCCTCCGGCAACCTTGCACAGGTCGGCCGCGGCCGATAGACAGGCCACCGATCATCACGATGCGCCGTGCATTTCCAAGTTCCCGGTTCCTGCCAGTGATCGCCGCGATGGCGGCGGCGCTCGCAACCTCCGCTTCCCCCGCGAAGGCGGCCCCGTCGGCTCCCGCCGCGTCCGCGACAGCCCCGGCGGACTCGCCAGCGGTTGTCCCGGCTGCGGAACCCAGGGCCTCGCCGACGTCGCCAAGCCGCGTCTTCGTCATCCCGATCCGCGACGAGATTGCGGAGCCCGCTCTTTACCTCCTCAGGCGTGGCCTCAAGGAGGCGGTGGCGGAGCATGCCGACGCCGTCGTGCTGGACATCAACACGCCAGGCGGCGCCATCGGCGTCACGATGGAGATGATGGATGACCTGAAGAGGTTCCCGGGCAGGACGATCGCCTTCGTCGACAACGAGGCGATGTCCGCGGGCGCGTTCATCTCTGCCGTTTGCGATGAGATCTGGTTCGTGACCACGCCCACCGAGGGAATCATAGGGGCCGCTGCCCCCGTGCAGTCGACCGGCCAGGACATCGACGCGACGATGAAGGGGAAGCTTGTCAGCTACCTCAAGGTGCGGATGCGGGCGATTTCGAAGGGAAAAGGATACAGGGGCGAGGTCATTTCCGCGATGATCGACGCCGACATGGAGCTCAAGATCGATGGCGAGGAGGTCAAGATCGACGGGAAGCCGATAAAGGAAAAGGGGGCGCTCCTGTCCCTCACGGCGACAGAGGCGATGCACCCGGTCGGCACGCCGCCACGGCCGCTCCTCGGGGCGGGCGAGGCGAAGGACCTCGATGACCTGCTCACAAAGTGCTTCGGGGCCGGCGGCTACAGGGACACGCGCCTCCAGGCGACCTGGTCCGAGGGTCTGGCGGTATTCCTGAACCGCCTCGCGCCCGCCATGCTCGGGCTCGGAATCTTCGCGCTTTTCATCGGGTTCAAGTCGCAGGGATTTGGCGGATTTATCACCGTCGGCGTCGTGCTCCTCACGATCGTGTTCCTTAGCAGCTACGTCTCGGGGCTCTCGGGACACGAACCGGTTTTGGTGTTTTCGCTCGGTCTCGTGCTTCTCTTGGCCGAGATACTGTTTTTCCACAGCGCCGGCTTTCTCGGGGTCATCGGGTTCCTCCTTATGATCGGCTCGCTTTTCTGGGCGATGGCGGACCTGTGGCCCGGCGAACCCATCCAGGTGGCCTGGTCTGCCGACGCCTTCGTGCAGCCGATGATAAACCTGGGCGCAGGCATCGGTATCGCCGTGGTGCTCGGCGCGTGCCTCCTTCGCTTCCTGCCGCACGGCTGGATATGGGACAGGCTCACCGTGACGGAGACCGTCGGGGGATCCGCGCAGACAGCCGGCGGGGTTCCGGGAACTTCCGCGCTCCTTGACAAGCTTGTGGGTCGACGGGGCGTCGCGGCGACGGCCCTGCGGCCCGGCGGGCAGGTGGAGGTCGACGGCCGGCGCTTTGAGGCCGAGGTCAAGGTAGGGTCGATAAACGCGGGGGCGCCGATCGTCGTGCTGGGGCACGGTGATTTCGCGCTCGTAGTAGAGGAGGAGATGGCCGACAGTCGGCCGGCCAGCGGATGATGCTCATCCTTCTCCTTTTCATCGTCGGAATCATGCTTTTGGCCGCCGACGTCTTTGTCTCGAGCTTCGTCATGGCCGCGGTGGGCGGCGTGGCCATGTTGGCGGGCTGCGTCTTCGCCTACCGGGACTTCGGGGTCCTTGCGGCCGGATTGGCGGGTGTCGCCGCCGTGGCGCTTCTCGGGGGCGCGATCTACATTGAGCTCGTCCTCCTGCCGAAGACGCGCCTCGGGCGGGGCCTCGTCGTCGAGTCGACCTCGGGTTCGACCCCGGCCGCCCCCAGCGCCTCGTTGGTGGGAAAGCCGGCCACGGCCGACACGACGCTTGCTCCGAGCGGATATGTGCTCGTCGACGGCATCCGGTACGAGGCATTCTGCCGGACGGGCCTTGCGGCGCGGGGCGACGGCCTGCGCGTCATCGGCATGGACAATTTCCGCCTTATCGTATCCAAACCATAAATACACATGCCCAGCACCTCCCTAATCATCGCGGTCCCCCTCGTCATCGTCGGCCTGGTCGTCATGGGAATCTTCCTCTCCTATGTCGGCACCTGGCTCAAGGCCCGGCTCAACGGAGCCCCGGTCAGCATCGTCAACCTCGTCGGCATGCGGCTGGGAGGCGTCCCGTACAACCTTGTCGTCGGGGCGCGCATCACGGCGGTCAAGGCCGGGATCCCGCTTTCGACCGACAAGATTTCGGCCCACTTCCTGGCCGGGGGCAACGTCATCCCGACCGTGCAGGCGATCGTCGCCGCCCAGAAGGCCGGAATAGAGCTCAACTGGGACCGCGCATGCGCCATCGACCTCGCCACAAAGGGCTCGGGCAAATCGGTCCTCGAGGCGGTTCGCACCTCGGTGGACCCGAAGGTGATCGACTGCCCCAATCCCGAGAGCGGTCGCCTGACAATCGATGGCGTGGCGAAGGACGGCATCCAGGTGAAGGTGAAGGCGAGGGTAACCGTGCGCACCCACCTCGACCGGTTCGTCGGGGGCGCCAAGGAGGAAACGATCATCGCGCGGGTCGGCGAAGGCATCGTGACCACCATCGGCATCGCCGACAGCTACAAGCACGTTCTGGAGTCCCCCGACAGCATTTCGAAGACGGTCCTGGCGCGCGGTCTTGATGTCGGCTCCGCCTTCGAGATCCTCTCGATAGACATCGCCGACGTCGACGTCGGCGAGAACATCGGCGCGCGCCTCCAGGTCGCCCAGGCCGAGGCAAACAAGAACATGGCCCAGGCGCAGGCGGAGATCCGTCGTGCGGCCGCGGTGGCCCTCGAGCAGGAGATGAAGGCGAGGGTCCAGGAGATGCAGGCGAAGGTCGTCGAGTCGCAGGCGCAGGTTCCGCTCGCGATGGCCGAGGCGTTCCGAAGCGGCCGCCTCGGGGTGATGGACTACTACAAGATGGAAAACATCCAGTCCGACACGGCGATGCGCCAGAGCATCGCGCAGCCCGGCGAAAAGAAATGACCACGGCGCTGGCTGCATCCCCGGACCCGGGATCCTGGCTGGTGTCCCATCCGCAGCTCATCGTCGTCCTATTCGTGGGCGCGATGTGGCTAATCAAGCTGATCAACCGCGCGAGGACCGCGGCCTCAGGCCCGGAATCGGTCCCGCAGGAGGCCGGGGGGCTCGGGACCGGCGGGCAGGGCGGTCCCCCGGGCCAGGATCTCGACGACGAGGAGCGCACGCGGCGCGTCAGGGAGGACATCCTGCGAAAGATCGCCGAGCGCCGTGGGGGCGGCGCCGCGGCGCAGCCGGCGCCTGCCCGGGGTGAGCGACAGGCCCCCGGGCCGCCGGCCCTTTCAAGGGCGGCTTTGAACATCGGCCGAGGACCGGCGGAGGGAAACGTCGGGACGAAGCCGAGGTCGACCGAGGCGCCGGTCGAACCGCCGGTTGTCGCGCTGGCGGGAATCGTGGCGGGAGGCTCGCCGGGCCCCACTGCCGGTTCGCAGTGGCTCGAAGACCTGCGCTCCCGCGACGCCGTGCGCCGGGCGATTCTCGCCCGCGAGATCCTTGGGCCTCCGGTTGCGCTGCGCTAGCGCCGGACACCGCCCCGGCATGAGGGCCGCCGCTTGGCTGAGGATTGGCTTGTCGACCCGGCAGCGTTCCCAGTGTAAATAGCAGTAACGCCGATGGCACTGCCCACAGACATTCTATCCAGGCTCCATGCGCTTGGGGTTCCCGCGTCCGACGTGGAGGAAAAGTTCATCCGCGGGAGCGGGCCGGGAGGGCAGAAGATCAACAAAACGTCGTCAACCGTCTGGCTGCGGCACCGGCCGACGGGAATCGAGGTGCGCTGCCAGGCGGAACGCTCGCAGTCCGCGAACAGGGAACTCGCATGGCGGGAGCTTTGCGGGCGTCTAGAGGCCCGGGTCCGCGCCGCCACGGACGCCGCGCGGCAGGGCAGGGAGAAGGAGCGCCGGCAGACGCGCCAGAAGAGCCGGGGGCAGAAGGTGCGGATGATTCAGGCGAAGAAGCACCGCGCGGGACACAAGGCGACGCGTGGCAGGGTGAGCGACGACTGGTGAGCGCGGACGCCTGCCCGTCCGGGGGCTCGGCGTCCCCCGGCGGGCGGCGCGCGTCCCGAAAAGGCGGCTTGACCGGAGGAGTCCAAGCAGGGAGAACCGGACACCGCACAGCGGTCCCCATGGCAGGCTTCACTGTAAATTCCACTCGGATCGATCCCTACAAGAACTTCAAGTTCCGCATAAAATGGGATGGCAAATACGTGGCGGGCATCTCGAAGGTCAGCCCCCTGCGGCGTACGACTGAGGTGATCCGCTACCGGGAAGGGGGCGATCCGAGCACGAGCCACAAGTCGCCCGGCCGCACGGAGTACGAGGCCATCACGCTCGAGCGTGGGATCACCTACGACATGGAGTTCGAGCAGTGGGCCGCGAAGGTCTGGAATTACGGCGCGGGGCTGGGCTCGGAGGTCTCCCTTGCGGATTTTCGCAAGGATATAGTCCTGGAGCTCTACAACGAGGCCGGGCAGCTCGTCTTTTCATACGATATCTACCGCTGCTGGGTTTCGG
>PLKS01000214.1 GCA_003140665.1 Opitutaceae bacterium | reverse complement strand
TCGCCAGCGTCTCCTGCATCTATGGTCTGGGCTCGCCCGAGGACTTCACGCAGCTGCGCATCCCGATCCGGAAGGGCGGAGAGCTCGGGCGCAACCAGTTCCTGGAGCGTCTCGTCGACAACATCTACGAGCGGAACGACTACGAGCTGAAGCCCGGGCGGTTCCGCGTGCGCGGCGACGTGGTCGACGTGATGCCCGCCTACATGGAGCACGGGCTCCGCGTCGAGTTCTTCGGGGACCTGGTGGAGGACATCAGCGAGTTCGAGCCGCTGTCCGGCGGGGTCATCCGCAAGCTCGACATGTTCGACCTCTACCCGGCCAACCAGTATGTGAGAAGCCGGGGATCCCTCGCGCCGGCCATCGCCTCGATCAAGGCGGAGCTGGATGACCGCGTGGCCTGGTTCGAGGCCGGCGGCCGCCTTCTCGAGGCGCAGCGGATCAAGATGAGGACGAACTACGACCTGGAGATGCTCCAGGAGATGGGCTTCTGCAACGGCATTGAGAACTACTCGCTGCACTTCGGGAACCGAAAGCCCGGCGAACGGCCCTTCTGCCTCATCGATTTCTTCCCGAAGGACTTCATCCTCATGATCGACGAGAGCCACGCCACCGTCCCGCAGATCGGGGGCATGTACAACGGCGACCGCTCGAGGAAGCTGACGCTCGTCAACTTCGGGTTCCGCCTGCCGTCGGCCCTGGACAACAGGCCCCAGAGCATGGAGGAGTTCGACAGGATCACGGGGCAGACGCTCTACGTCTCCGCCACCCCATCCGAGTACGAGCTCGCGCGCTCCGCCGTGGTCGCCGAGCAGCTCATCCGCCCGACCGGGCTCCTCGACCCGGAGATCGTGGTCCGGCCCATCAAGGGGCAGGTCGAGGACCTGATCGGCGAGATCAAGGCCGCGGCCGCGGCCGGCGAGCGCGTCCTGGTGACGACCCTCACCAAGCGCCTCTCGGAGGACCTGACGACCTACCTGCGGGAGGCGAAGGTGCGCGTCGAGTACCTGCACTCGGATATCGATACCGTCGAGCGGATCGAGATCCTGCGGAACTTGCGCCTGGGGAACTTCGACGCGCTCATCGGGATCAACCTCCTGCGCGAGGGACTGGACCTGCCCGAGGTCGCCCTCGTCGCGATCCTGGACGCCGACAAGGAGGGCTTCCTGAGGAGCGAGACGAGCCTCATCCAGACGGCCGGCCGCGCGGCGCGCCACGTGAAGGGCCGGGTCATCTTCTACGCCGACACCATCACGGGCTCGATCGCCCGGACGATCGAGACCACGAACCGGCGACGGGAGAGGCAGATCGCCTACAACAAGGAGCATGGCATCGTCCCCCGGAGCGTGATTCGCGGGGCGCAGGCGAGCCTCCAGACTTACGACGGCTCGGGCGACCGGGGCGAGGCCGCCGTTTCCGAGAGCCCGGAGGACATCGCCGCGGTGATAGCGGAGCTCGAGGACGAGATGCAGGAGGCCGCCGCAAGGCTCGAGTTCGAGAAGGCGGCGATCATCCGGGACCAGATCGACTCGCTCAGGTCCGGCAAGTTCAAGAAGCTCGGCAACGCGCCGAGGGGCAGGCCCGGGCGGGCGGCCTCATCCGGCCGGAGGTAGGGGCCGCCCCGGCTTCCCGCGGCGGGCGCCCGCGGATCACGCCCACTCGGGCGGGTTCTGCAGCTTCGGATTGAGGACGCCGATGCAGGGAAGGTTCCGGTAGCGCTCCGCGAAATCGAGCCCGTAGCCGACGACGAACCTGTCGGGTATCTTGAACCCGACGAAGTCCGCCTCGAACGGCACCTCGCGGCGCCCCTGCTTGTCGAGGAGGACGCACGTCTTCATGCTGGCGGGCCTGAGCTTGGCGATGAGGCCGGCGACGAGCGTGATCGTCTTGCCCGTGTCCAGGATGTCGTCGATCAGCAGGACATGGCGCTTGGCGATGTCGATCGTGAGGCTGTGGACGATCTGGGGCGTACCGACCGACTTCGTCCTGTCGGCGTAGCTCGAGATCCGGATGCAGTCGAGGCGCACCGGGTTGTCGATCTCGCGCATCAGGTCGGCGGTGAACATGACGGCGCCGTTGATGATGGAGACGATCGTGAACTCGCCCTGGCCGTAGGCGGCCCTCAGCTCGCGCCCGAGCTCCCGCACCCGCTTCTTGATCTGGGCCTCCGTGAACATCACGCTCTCCAGGTCCGGGTGCTCCTTCGACGTCTTGCTCCTGGTCGGCATGGGTGGTGGCGTTCAGAGAGGCAAACGGCGGCTCCGGACGCAACCTGTTAAGGCGGCCCCGCGAAAAACTCCCCCCTGTTGCGCTTTTGACTTCGACTGAACGGCCCGTTCCGCCGAGATTCGTCCCGTCGCGCGCCATGATCTCCATCCGCATCCAGAAGCTCACAAAGCGTTTCGGCGCCGTGGTCGCGCTGCACGACCTGGACCTCGTCGTCGGGCCGGGGGAGCTCTTCTTCCTCCTGGGCCCGAGCGGATGCGGCAAGACGACGCTGCTGCGGTGCATGGCGGGGTTCTACATCCCGGAGGAGGGGAGGATCTTCTTCGGGGACGAGGACGTGACCCAGCTGGCGCCCCACAAGCGCAACACGGGGATGATGTTCCAAAGCTACGCCCTATGGCCGCACATGACGGTCGCCGAGAACGTGGCCTTCGGCCTCGAGGAGCGGAAGCTGCCGCGGCCGGAGATCCGCACCAAGGTGGGCGAGGCCCTCGAGTCCGTCCACATGGGCGCCTTCGCCGAGCGCAAGCCGAACCAGCTCTCCGGCGGGCAGCAGCAGCGCGTGGCGCTCGCCCGCGCGCTGGTCATACGCCCCCGCTGCCTGCTCCTCGACGAGCCGCTGTCGAACCTGGACGCCAGGCTCAGGCTCGAGATGCGGATGGAGATCCGCCGGATCTGCAAGGAATTCCAGCTGACGACCGTCTACGTGACCCACGACCAGAAGGAGGCCCTTTCGGTCTCCGACCGGATGGCCATCCTCGAGAGCGGCCGGATACTCCAGGTGGGGACCCCCCAGGAGGTCTACCGCCGGCCCGCGAGCAGGGTCGTGGCGGATTTCATCGGCGAGACGAACTTCATCGCCGGCAGGCTCCTGTCCTGCGCCAAGGGGCAGGCCAGGGTGGCCACGGACGTCGGCGAATTCGACGGGGTCCTCGGCGACCCCGCCTCGCAGCCCGCCGCGGGGTCCGCGGTCACCGTCTCGGTTAGGCCCGAGTGCTGGACCCTCTCCGGGGAGCGCCCGGCGCAGAACGCGATCAAGGGCCGCATCGGCAAGTCGACCTACCTCGGCGAGAACGCGCAGTACGACTTCGTGTCCGCGGGGACGACGCTCAAGATCCTGGAGCTCAATCCCAGGTTCGTCGACCGCTCGGACAGGGACGAGTTCTTCGCAGGCGTCCGTCCCGAGGACGTGGTCGTCCTGACCGGCTGAGGCTTCCCCGATGCTCAAGCGGGGGTTTATCATCCTGGCCCTTGTCGCGACGGTCGCCGTGCCGTTCATCCTGCGCCCGAGGCAGCCTTCGCCGGGGCAGGCGGACGACACCCTTGTCATCATCACCCCGCACAACGAGGCGATCCGGCATGAGTTCACCCTCGGTTTCCGCGACTGGTACAGGTCGAGGACCGGGCGCACGGTCTACGTCGACTGGAGGAACGTCGGCGGCACAAGCGACATCGCGCGCTACCTGCAGGGGCAGTATGACGCCTCGTTCCAGAACCTCTGGACCTCCGTGGCCGGGCGCTCCTGGAGCGCCGAGATCCAGTCGGCCTACAAGAACGGGAGGCTGCCGGCGGACGCCTCGCCGCTTGCGCGGGAGGCGCGGGCCACCTTCCTCGGCTCCGAGGCGGGATGCGGCATCGACCTCTTCTTTGGAGGGGGGCCGTATGACTTCGGGATCCAGGCGCGCGCCGGCCGCCTGGTCGACTCGGGGATCACGGCGACCCAACCCGGGTGGTTTGCCGAGCAGGTGTTTCCGATGACCTTTGGCGGCGAGAGGTACCGCGACCCCGGCAACCTCTGGCTGGGGACGGTCCTGAGCTCCTACGGCATCATCTTCAACCGCGACGCGCTCAGGCGCATCGGTTTCGACCGGGAGCCCGAGCAATGGACCGACCTGGCCGATCCCCGGTTCCTGGGCCAGGTGGGCCTTTGCGACCCGATGCAGAGCGGGTCGATCGCGGCCGCTTTTGAGAACGTGATCCAGCAGCAGATCCACCTCAGGCTGGACTCGATCATGGCCGCCGATCCTGCGTCCGACCCCGGGGCGGCCACCGCGGCGGCCGAACGCCAGGGCTGGATCGAGGGCCTGCGGCTTCTCCAGCTGGTCGGGGCGAACGCCCGCTACTTCACGGACACCTCGCAGAAGCCGCCCATCGACGTCGCGACGGGCGACTGCGCCGCGGGCATGTGCATCGACTTCTACGGGCGGGAGCAGCAGGAGGCGGTCCGGCGGCGCAACGGGACGGACCGGATCGCCTATGTGTCCCCGGAGGGGGGATCGGCCTTCTCGGTCGACCCGATCGCACTCCTGCGGGGCGCGCCGCACAGGCCGGTGGCGGTCGCCTTCATCGAGTACGTCCTCTCGCTCGACGGCCAGAAGCTCTGGAATTTCCGGACCGGCACCCCGGGCGGACCCGAGCACTTCGCCCTTCGGCGGCTACCGGTGCGGAGGGACTTCTACTCGCATGCGGAGTGGCGGCCTTACCGAAGCGACCCGGACGTCGACCCCTATTCCGAAAGGAGCGTCCTGGTCCATCACGACGAATGGACGGTGGCGCTTTTTGACGAGCTGAAGTTCATCATCCGGGTCATGGACGAGGACACGCACCCGGAGCTCGTCGAAGCGTGGCGGGCGATCATTGCCGCGCCCGGGCCATCGCGGGCGAGGGCCCTTGCCGTCCTGCAGGACCTGTCCTCCGTCGACTATGACCAGGCGCTCGGGCCCATCACGAGGGCGCTCGTCTCCAAGAACAAGGTCGACGAGGTCAGCCTCGCCCGCGACCTCGACGAGGGATTCCGGAGGAACTACCGGCGCGCGGAGCGGATCGCGAGGGGCGGCGAGTAACGGCGCTCAGAGGGCTGCGAAGCCGGCCGCGAAGGCCGCCTTGTCCTTGGCCGCGAAGAAGGAGGTCCCGGCGACGAAGGTGTCGGCGCCCCTCGAGCGACACAGCGCGGCGGTGTCGTGCTCGATCCCGCCGTCCACCTCTATCCTCAGGTCGAGCCCGCGCTCGCTTCGCCAGCGGTCGACCTGCGCGATCTTGGGGAGCATGTCCTCCCGGAACGACTGGCCGCCGAAGCCGGGCTGCACGGTCATGACAAGCACGAGGTCGACCTCGCCGAGGAACGGTTCGATCGCCGCCGCGGGCGTTCCCGGGTTGAGCGCGATCCCGGCCCTGCACCCGTGCGCCCGGATCGCCCGGAAGGCCGCGGCGTGGTCGAACGCGGGCTCTATGTGGATCGTTATCCGGCTTGCCCCGGCCTTGGCGAACGCATCGACGAAGAGGTGTGGTTCGGACAGCATCAGGTGCGTGTCAAAGAAGAGGGTCGAGCCGTGGCGCCTGAGCGCGGCGAGCGTTTCCGGGCCGAAGGAGAGGTTTGGCACGAAATGGCCGTCCATCATGTCGAGGTGCAGCCACTTCAGCCCGAGCCGCGACACGGCCGCCGCGCTCTCGGCGAGCGCGCCGTGGTCTCCAGCCAGCAGCGAGGGGGCGAGGATAGGGGGATTCAAGGTCTGCCTTTCTGGCTCCAGGCTCACCAGACGTCGAGAACGGCGTGGGTCAGCTTGTCGGACAGGGAGCTGGCGAGGAGCGGCAGGGTGTTGTACTCGGATTGAAGCTGGTCGTTGCTGGTGCCGAACGGCACCGACCCGAGGCCGTTGTCGGTGAACGCCTCGCGCTGGGCCTCTATGATCCTGCCGTCAAAGAGCAGCCGGCCGGTCCGGTTGTCGCGCAGCCGGCAGCTCACCCTCATGTGCAGGGTGAATTTCCGCGCAAGCCCGACATCGTCCTCGCGGTTTGCCGCGTTGTTGCGGTGGTAGTCGATGACGGTCAACTCGAGCGTGGCGTCCGCATCCGAGGACCTGTCGACGACCGTCACCCGCCCGTCGCGCACGAAGGCCTCGCGGACCATCGTGGTGAGCAGCGCCTGCGACTGCGCCAGCGTCGTCTTGTTCTTGGCGGGCTCGATGTAGAGCGTCGAGAACGACGGATCTGCGCCCGTGCCCAGCCTGTAGTTTGCGCAGGCCTGGACGAGAAGCGCGGAGACAAGGAGCAGGCTCCACACGCGCTTCATGGGGGGCGTCCAATCAACCTCAGAAAAACCAGAACCGCTTCTTGGGCGCGGTCTTGGGCCTGACCGAGTCCTTGGCCATCCTCGCATCCAGGTCGGTCAGGCGCTTCTTGGCGGTCCTCGCCGGGGTGGAGTCCGGATAGGCCGTGATCGCCTCGTTGTAGAACACCCTGGCCGCCGTGTAGTTCAGGCGCCTGTAGAAATAGAAGTCGCCGATGTAGATTTTGCTCAGCGCCAGGACGGTCTTCATCTTGTCGACGCCCGCCGCCGCCACCGCTATGTTGGAGTCGCCCGGATAGAGGATCATGTAGTCCTCGTAGTAGGTCATCGCCTCCTTGGTCGCAGCCTGGTCGTACTTCGGGCCCTCGGTGAGGGACGCATGCAGGTCGCCCAGCTTGAGGTAAGCGACGGGGGCCAGAACGCTCTGCGGGTAGTTGTTGATGAGGCGGTCGAGCGCGTCGATCGCATCCTCGGTGCTCTTGATGAACTGGTTGCCCCGCGCGATGTCCATCAGCGCCAGGGGCGCATAGTCGCTGTAGGGCGCGTTGAGCAGGATGACCTCGAAGAACTCGATGCCCCGGGTCCGGTTGCTGAAGGTCGGGAACCAGCCCCAGGCCCGGTTGTGCGCGCCGTCGATGAGGGCCGAGGCGATCCGGTACTGCTCGCCGATGATCTCGTTGAACCGCTTCGTGTTCGGGTAGCGGCGCAGCAGCTCCTGGAAGTCGAGGAACGACTTGTAGTACTGCTTTCTCTGGTCGAGGAGGTAGGCCGCCCTGTAGAGCGCCTCGGGCGCGTAAATTGATCCGGTGTATTTTCTTGCGATTTTCTCGTAGGCCTTGATCGCGGAACCCCGGCTGCCGGCCTCCTCCTCCCTGCGGGCCTTGTTCATCAGGTCGAGGGCCGTTCGGCCCTGGGTGCCGGTCAGGCCGGCCAGGGAGGCCCCCTCCACCTGCCACCCGGTGCTGGCGGACCACGTCAAGTCAGCGGCCAGCCGGGGGGTTGCGCCGAACGTGAAAGCCGCCGCGACCCAGATGGCGAGCAGACTGCGGCGGGAAAAAGAGATCGGCATGTGGACGGAAATCACCAGCGAATCAGGGCGCTCCCGTAGGTCAAGCCTGCCCCGAAAGCTACGAGAAGCGTAATTTCGCCCGGTTTAATCCGGCCGGCCCGGCGGCCCTCGTCGAGGGCGATCGGGATCGAGGCGGCCGACGTGTTGCCAGAGCGGTCGACGTTGACGAAGAAGCGGTCGATGGGCAGCTCGAGGTACTGGGCGATGGCCTCGATGATGCGGAGATTGGCCTGGTGGGGGATCACTAGCCCGATCTGATGGGCCTCGAGCCCGTGTTGTTCCAATATATCGCGCGCGGCCTCCTCCATGAGGCGGACGGCCAGCTTGAAGACCTCCTTGCCCTTCATCTTGATGAAGGGGTCGCCCCGGGCGATCGACCTGGTGGTCGTGGGCGCGCGGCTCCACTCGTCCGACGTGTCCACCAGCCTGGAAAGACCACCGTTCGTGAGAATCCGCTCGGGAGCGTGCGCGCCGGTGCCGACGATGACGGTTGAGCGGGCGGGCATGCCGGAGAATCTACGGCACGGGCGCGGCGAGAAGCTCGTTTGCGCGCGCGATGTCGGCCTCCATCCGGTGGTTCATGTCGGTCTTGATGATCTCGCCCGCCGCCCGGATCGCGCTCTTGATCGCGTGCCGGTTCGACGAGCCGTGGGCCTTGAGGATGTTGCCGCGGAGACCGAGGAGGGGGGCGCCCCCGTACCGCTCCGGGTTGATCCTGTCCTTGAGGGCGGCAAAGGCGCCCTTGGACAGCAGCGCCCCCGTCGCCCGCATCGGGTTCGCGCTGAGCTCCTCGCGCAGCATGCCGGAAATGAACTTTGCCAGCGATTCCCAGCTCTTGAGCATGATGTTTCCGACGAAGCCGTCGCAGACGACGACGTCCACGTGCTCCGCAAACACCTGGAAACCCTCGATCGGGCCCGCATACTTGATGATCCCGCCGATGCGCTTGAGGAGCTCGTTCGTCTCGGTGATGAGCGAGTTGCCCTTTCCGTCCTCGGTCCCGATCGACATGAGGCCGACGCGCGGCGAGTGGATCCCGAGCATGACGCGGCAGTAGTGGTTGCCGAGGATCGAATTGTGGACGAGGTGCTCGGGCTTCGGCTCGGGGTTGGCGCCGGCGTCGATCAGCACGAAATGGCCGCCCTCCCTCGGGACGACCGCGGCGAGCGCGGGCCGGGCGACGCCCTCCATCGTCCGCAGGCGCAGGGTCCCGCAGGCCATGAGCGCGCCGGTGTTGCCGCAGCTCACGACGACATTGGCCTCGCCGGCCTTCACCAGCTCGATCGCCCTGACCATCGAGGAGTCCTTCTTCCTCTTCAGGGCGACGAGGGGCTTGTCCTCCATCGTGATGACCTCGGACGCATGGAGGATGGACAGCCTTTCGCTCCGGTGCAGGCCGTAGTGCGAGATGATCGGCCGAAGCAGGGCCTCGTCGCCGACGAGGGTGATCGGATTCAGGTGCGGGTTCTGGGCAAGCGCCAGCTTGACCGCCGCGACGACCTCGCTCGGGCCCAGGTCTCCCCCCATCGCGTCGACTGCGATCCGACCGGGTGATCCGGGGGCCATGACCGTCGGCGTACCGTCTGGGGCGGACGGTTAGACCTCAAACCTCTACGTTGAGGACTTGGCGACCGCGGTAGGTTCCGGTCTTTGGATTCACCCTGTGGGGGCGGAAAAGGCTGCCATCGGCGGGATCCCGGGCGAACTCCGGCGCTATGAAGGCGTTGGCTGCACGCCTGTTTGCGCTACGGCGCTTGGACTGCTTGCGTTTCGGATTGGCCATTG
>PLKS01000070.1 GCA_003140665.1 Opitutaceae bacterium | reverse complement strand
CGGCGGTCGAGACGACCGCGCTCCCAAACCCAACTGCATGGTTCCGGCTTAGAGCTCCGTATTGGGTACTGTGGCAGGCTGCACTGCATCTGGACTTTCCGGTGGGACGGCCTTAAATACAAGTTCGCAGGATGCACCTTTGCCAAACGGCACAGGCCTCCTCGCCAGGAGGTACTTCAGGCGAAAAAGGCCTTACTATTTTGCGGGAGAAGCGCGAAAGTTTGAATCCTGCAGCACCTGCTCCAAGATTCTTTGAGCCGTGTGTGCCGTAGGCCGTGCCTTGGGGTCTGAATGCAGCAGGTTTTTTGTGAGTTCGACAAATGGCTCCGGTAGCTTCTGCCACAGTGCTTTTGGTTTGAACGAAACGGGACGCATAGGCGAAGAAGCCTTTCTCGAGACCAGGTGCGCAAAGGAAGCTCCCAGTGAGAACAAATCGTCGGCTTGTGGGTTGGCCGCATCCGGCTTCGGCGGGACGTAGCCGGGTGTTCCCGGCCAAAGTGGGTCAAGATCATCAAGCGTGGACGCCCACTCGAAATCAAGCGCCCGTAATTCGTCATTCTCACCGCAAAGGAAGTTTGCTGGTTTGCAGTCGCGCCACACCCACCCGGCGGAATGAATATCGGCAACAATGCGTGCCATGTTCAGGCAATACGCCAGTGTTCGGCAGGGCGATATGCGCTGCCGGCTGGCGATGAGTGCCTGCAAGGGCTTTCCCAAGACAGGTTCCATTACCAGATAAAAGCATTGGTTGGCACGAAAGGTCGTGATGACTCGCGGCACCCCCTTGGCAACCGGAGAAACCGATTTTAGGAATCGCGCCTCACGTTGGATTCGATAGAACCCATCGTGGCCAAGCCAATCTGTTTCTCCGTGCGTCCTGCCTTCCTTGATGATGCACGGTCTTGCGGGCTCGGACGACAGGTCGAGCGCCCGGTAAACACCGCCCCGCCCTCTCTGGACAAGCGCCTCATACTCTCCATAGGTCGTTTCCAGCGGGGTGCTGGCTGCCCGCGCAGTGGGCCGCCCTCCCCGGCTGAAAGGGTCGGCCAGCCACGGGGGCACTGCGGTGTGTGGTTCCCGGCGGTCAGCAATCCGCTTGCCATCCGGGCGCACAATTGCAGCCACGGACTTGTTTCGAATTTTCACACGAAAGCTGGAATAAAACTGGCCATAGCGGTAGTGGACGCATGACCCGTATCGTAACGCCTCGTCATAAGGGACGAGTGGCGCCGGCTGGTTTGCCGTTAGACGGTCAATATCTTGGGCGAGAGCGACTGCGGCCTCTGTGGAGGGCGGATAGACGGTGACAAACTTGCCAACTTGACTGAAGCCGTAATATATCCCGGCATTCAGCCTTCCCAATTCAAATAGGGAGTTGGGCGCCTTGAATGACACCTTACGCCGCCTAAGGTAAGGCGCAATCAACCGAAAAACGCCGCACGCGGAGAGGATCGTGGCGGATACATGAAGCTTCCAGCCTTGCGGCAGGTCGTTGGGAACCTTCTTGCGGCTAGAACACCACAGCGAACCTTTGGGTCGAATGGGCAGGTAGGCATCACGAAGACCCTTCCATTCGCGTTCCAACCGGCGGGAAGCTTTATTTATAAAGCTCGGGCCGAACGACATTCACTTCAAGTCCGACAGGTAGGGGTGGTACTACAGGTGTTGGTGGGGGAGATGCTGAGAACATCTTTCCCCCCCTTTGGGTTCCTCTTTGGCTTCAAATCCTTGAGCTGAACTTTGGTTGCTTTCGTCGCGGGTTTCTTTTTGGAAGTCATTTTTTTGCCTTTGCGGGTTATACTGCCGTGCTCATGAAAAAAGGCAACGCCAGTTACCTAGAATTTGAAAGAAGAATCGGTTTCTTTCCCGGGATTCCTCTTTCGCCATGCAATTTTAGGGCTCTTCGTCAAAGACAGCGAAGAGCGTACGGCTTCAGATTTTTTTCCAGTTACCGCCTGCGCGTCATCGCCCAATGCGGATAACCCATAACCTCGTCCGGCTACAATCCCTGTCCCCACTTCATGGTGGAGAGCCAAACTTTGGCGTAGACCCAACTAGACCCCATTTCTAACCAACAGCTTAGGAATGGTGCGGGTGCGGGGAATCGAACCCCGATTTCAAGCTTGGGAAGCTCACGTGATAGCCGTTATACTACACCCGCACTTTGCGGACGTTCCTTCTATTCGCGCAGCAAGAACGGTCAAGCCCGCAGCATGCATCCCAAACGATGGGGGTGGTCGAACAGAGGCGCCGCACGCCGGATTTCCGGGCGGCGGCCGGTGCCCGACCGGCTGAATCCTCCCCAGCCTGCCGGCGCTCCGTAAAAAATTCTCCGCAAAGAATGGAAATGGCTTGATTAACACATAAAATTAGACATGTCTTATTTTATGGCCGCCGCCGTCATCCCCGTCATCCTTGCAGCCGCCTTCCAGGCAACCGACGTGCTGGGCTGGCTTTTCACCCTGGGACTGGCGGGATCGGTATGGCAGGGGATGAAGCACGCTCAGCGGGCCTACCGGGCCCAGGACAAGCAGGACAAGCTCGAGGAGGCCGCGTGGGCCATCGGGATACCGGCCATCTCGGCCGGCGTCTACTGGTTCTCGATAAGGATCGGGATCATCAGCCCGGTCTGGACCCTTGGAAATCTTCCCGCCTGGTGAGCGCCGGCAATCGCGAACGCCCATGTCCACCGAGCCAGAAGAACCCTCGCTTCCCTACACTCCGAGCAACACCGGCCGGAAAGCCAGGGTGGGCTACCTGGGCCTCGACGGAGTGGGATTCAACGCGCTCTGGCCCCTTTTTGCCGGGCTCGTCCTGAGCATCGGCCTCGCCCTGAAGTTCTTCCTGGGCGACGGCGCCACGGGGACCCACTGGCTTGCAAAGACGATCATGGCCGGGCTCCCGTTTGCCTGCGGTTTCGGCTACCTGCGCTTTCTTGTCGCGGGCCGGCCCCCGCATTTCAGGGGCGACCTTTGGGCGACGGCGCTCGACCTCAGGCTCGACTTCACCGATCCGCCCCGGCGCGGATTGCCGATCTGCCCGAGGATCGTGATCCACGCCGCGGCCGCGGCGGGGCCCGGGCGTGCCGCCGACCTCGAGCACCCCATGCGCGCGGGCATTGCCGGCCGGGGCCGGTGAAACGCAGACAATGGCCCGCACGTTTCCAGTCGGCTGGTTTGAGCGCGACATGCTGTGGTGGGGGCCCGCGCTCGATGCCCGCACGTGCCTTTCCCGGGGGGCCCAGGTCGAGGTCCCGGACCTGCGCAGCGCGGACAACCGCACGATCCTGGACCTGCGCCGCCAGAACGCGCACCTCCTGGCGGTCGTTGGGGCTACGGCATCGCTCCAGGTCCACTGGACGGTCGAGGACGATTTCGAGTCGGCCCTGGACGCCTATTCCGGCAGGAAGAGGGCCGGATCTCAGTGGTGCCGCAGGACCTGCGCCGTCAGGCGCGCATTCTACGAGCAGAGGCTCGCCGAGGGCAGCCTCCGGCGCGAGCGCGTGCACGTGTACATCGGCCGGCGGTGCGAGGGCCTCTCCCCCGCGGACGTCCGCTCGGTCGCCTCCTGCGAGGCCTTCCTCGGCCAGGCCGCATCCGGCCTCGACTCGCAGCTGCGCATGCTCGCGATGATCCATCCGCTCGGCCGCTGGTCGCCCATGGACAACCGCGCCCACGCCCTGCATCTGAGGAAGTTCCTCAATCCGAGCCTTGCGCGGCTGTTCTCGGGCACCGGGGAGGAGGGGATGTCCGGGTTCGACGAGAACCGTTCCATCCGGGCCAACTGCCTCCGGAGCGACCTGGATGCGTTCGCGTCCGGAAACGGGGGCGCCCGGAGCAGCCTGCTTTATTTTGACGGGAACTACCACGCGATCTTTGTCATGCGCGAGCTTCCGCGCGGCACCAGGCCGGGAATGCTCCTTCCCATACTGGACGCCGTGAGCCGAGGGGCGTCGATAACGCTCGGAATCCGCCCGCTGCCGGTCGGGGGCGAGATCGAGCGCCTGCGCAGGGAGATAGACGAGCTGAGCGCATTCCTCTCGGACCGTCGCGCCGCGGGGGTGGAGAACGACATACGCCTGCGGCGTGGCAGGATCGATTCCCTCCTCTCGTCGGTCACGATCCCGTTCAACCTTCTCTTTGCCGTGCGCGTCTGGGCCGACACCCCCGACGGCATCGCCGCCAAGTCTCTCGCGATGCGGACGGCCCTTCAGGGCATCGACGGGGCCGAGTTCATGCAGGTCAACAACGCGGCCCAGGCGAGGCATCTCTTCTACGAGACGCTGCCCGGGAACCTCGGCGGCACCTACCGAGGATGGGACATCTACGTCGAGAACCACAACCTCGCCGACCTCATACCGATCTCATCCACGTTCACGGGCCACCTCGAGGAGGCCCAGGCGCTCTACGACAGCCCCGGCAGGAGCATCGTCGGCGTGCGGCTCGTCACGCCGAACGGAACGCCCCAGCACTCGATCGTCGTCGGCGTGAACGGCTCGGGGAAGTCGGCCCTTCTCATGGACCTCATGAGCCAGTCGGACTGCGACTGGACTTATCGGTTTTACCAGGAGGAGGGGATGGCCTTCGTCACGCAGGCGCAGCTGTGCGGGATGCGCAACCTGGTCCTCCGGGAGTCGGGCGACTTCACGCTCAATCCGTTCGACACCCTCGGTCTCCCGCTCACGTCGGCGACGGTGTCGAGGGTCGTGAGGACCTGCATGAAGCTCGTCGGGCTATCCAGGGACGAGGATAGGAACCGGCGCCGGGAAGGCCTCATCGGCGAGTATGTCCGCAGCCACTTCGAGGATCGCGCGGAGGACTGGAAAAACGCCGACGAAGGGCGCTGGCGGGACCTTGCGAGGCGGTCGCTCGCCGCGGAACGGCTGCGGGGCCCGGACGACGACTTCCTCGACGGCCACCTCGCGCTGCGTGAGCTCGAGCGCGCGGATCCCACCGCGGCCTGCGACCTGCTTGCGGCGCCGAGCGAGGACGACGTCGTGCGTCACTCGATCCTGCCGGCGGGTCGGCGCAACGTCGAGGCGCTCGCGTTCAGCCTCTTCGCTGCCGAGGACTACCCCAGGTTCGACGGGCTCGTCTCCCTGATGAGGCATGGCCGGATGTCCCACCACCGGAGCGCAGGCGTCGCGGGGGAGCTCGACTTCCTCTCGTCGGAGCTCGCGAAGGGCCTGCGGTCGGGGGGCGTCGTCGGCGCCTTCATCGACGGCCCGACGAACATCGAGGTCCGCGGCGCAGGGCTGCACTTCGACACGAGCCGCCTTCCCGACGGGACGCTCAAGGATCTCGCGGGCTTCGTGGTCTTCGACCACGTGCGCCAGCACATCCTCACGCTGCCCAGGGGCGAGTCGAAGGTGATGCTCCTGGACGAGCTGAGGCGGATCCTGCTCATCCCGGGCGCGCCCGAGTTCGTGAAGGAGCTCCTCGCCCAGATGAGGAAGTATCGCTGCGTGTTCATCGGCGCCTTCCAGGAGCCCTCGCAGATCGACGACATCGATCCCGCGCTCACCGACCTCCTGTTCGGACAGTGCAAGCAGTACTTCCTCATGCGCCAGAACAACGCGGACCAGGTCCGCAGGATCGCGCGGGTGATAGGCCTTCCGGGCGCGGCCCAGCGCGCGATCATCCAGCACCCCCTCGTCGAGCACCAGGCGGGCTCGCGAAAGGCCTCGTATTTCACGTACTTCTCAAGGGAGTCGTCGGCCCCCGTGTGCGGGACCGTCCGCGTCGAGGTCGACCCCGCGATGCTCTACGTCGCCGAGTCGTCGGGCTCGGTTTTCGACAGGAGGATGAAGGCGCTCGGAAAATACGGGTCGGTTTACGAGGGCGTTCTCGCCGAGGCGGGAGGGGCGCAGGCATGAGGCGCGCCGCAACCGCCGTCCTCGCGCTCCTCCTTGGGGGATGCGCATCCGCCGGCTCCGCGCGCAGGACCGCCGCCGACGAGGCCTATGCGCGCGGGGCCGCGGACGCGGTCAAGCAGCTCTATTGGGCGAGGCAGGCGCTTGAGGCGCCCCGGGAATCCCGACTGGCCGGGCGGACCGAGTACTATGTGTGGGAGGAGTCCGGGACCGCGCGCGACGGGCGGAAGCTGGCGCCGGGGACGGTGGCCGTGCCGGTCTTTGTCCCCGCGCCCGCGCCTTCATGGGGGCCCGGCCCGTGAGCTCCGCCCTCGAATGCGCGGCGAGGACGCTCGCAGCCGCGGCCCTGGCTGTCCTCGCCGCGCGCCCGGCGCGCGGATTCCTGGGAATCGCGGACACGTCGTTCGTGACGGTGATCGCCAATCCCGCCGAGGCCGTGAACTGGGCGGCCGAGCTGGACAGCCTGAACAACCAGCTGGCCGCGGCCAGGGGCACGCTCCAGACGGTCAGCGACCTGCGCACGTTCGCGGGCGATCCCCGGGCCGCTGTGGGAGCCCTTCGCGACCTGACGGAGATATCGGGGGCCCTCGGCGAGCTTTCAGGGGGCGCGCAGACCGAGGCGGACCTGTTGCAGGCATGGAAGGCGCTGGGCGCGTCCCAGCGCCTGCAGGACGCGGCCGCGCTCCTCAAGGCGACCGGGCCGGGCGCCACGATGGAGGTGTTTGGCCAGTCCGAGCCGCGAGACGCGTCCCTCTATGCCCGGTTTGCGCGGGATGCCGATGCCTCGGCGCAGATCCGCGGCCAGGTGGCCCGGGAGCAGGAGGCGCGGGCCTCGGTCGCATCGGAGCTCACCCTCGCCTGGGCGCAGTTCAGGACGGCGCCGACGGAATCGAGCAAGCAGGCCATCCTCGCCGAGATCAGCCAGCTCCAGTCGCAGGACCAGGTGATGGGCGACCGCCGCCGGGCCATCCTGGACGACCTTGCGCTTTCGGACAGGCAGGCGCTCACCGACTCGGGCGTGCGTTCCAGGGCGGCTGACGAGCGGACGCTCGCGGAGTCCGCGCTCCTGAACGCGAATGTCGAGGGGAGGGCCCGCGGCGCCGAGGCCCAGCGCGTCGCGACCCTGCAGAAGACGGCGCCCGCCGAGGCCCGGCCCGACTACACGGGAATGAGGCTGTGGACGACCGCCGACGCGGGAGGGTCGTCAAATTGAGCATCCCGCTCGCCGACGCGCCGGCCTCGGACCTGCTGGACGTGTTCAGCTCCTACGACGGGGGCGCCATCTTCCGCGGGCTCACCGAGGGAATCGACGGCAAGCCGCCGGTCCTCGGCAGGATCGGCTGGATCTTCACCGCGTTCGGCGCCCTCTTCGCGCTCTGGGGGTTTGTCCTGCGGACCCAGGGCTCGGGCGGGGAGGGGAAGATGGGCGAGATCGCCAAGACTTGGATCGTGATAGCCTTCATGGTGGGCGGCCCGTTCCTGATGCGCGCCGCGATGGAGGGCGCCGATGGCGTCTACGCGTCGTCCGCGGGAGGGCCGCGCAACCTTAGCGCGGCGTGCGTCAAGGCGGCGTATGCGATGCCCGAGCTGAGCGCGCTCTTCGACCTCCTCAGGAAGGACGCGCTCGCGCAGGGCGGATCCCCGCCGAACCCGGCGGCCCAGAGGCGCAGGGGCCTGATCGACGGCGCCAACGACGGGAGCGTGCTCGGCTACATCGAGGCGTTCGGGGTGGCGGTCTGGGACACCGCGTCCGACTACGCCTCGCAGGCCGGGCAGACGTGGAGCGGGCTGGTCAGGATGGCGGCGTTGGCCACGGGCTTCGGCTCGGCGATGCTCAAGTGCCTGCTGATCGCGCTCACGATCCTGCCGCTTTACCTGCTGCTGCTCGCGGCCGCCGCGATCGTGTGGTTCATGGAGCAGCTGCGGTTCTTTCTCGCCGTGTCAGGGACCATGATGCTCCCGCTGTTCACGGGGATGTTCTCGCTGCCCGCGGGACACTACAACCGCCAGGCGGCGCAGAGCTATGTCATGCACATGGTCTCGATCGCGCTCTGGCCCTTCGCATGGGCCATCGGCCACACCGGCACGATCGCGCTCTACAACGCGCTCATCTCGCTGATCGCCGGCACGAGCCGGGTTCCGGATATGGTCGGCGTGCTGCAATGGAGCTCGATCACGGCGGCCGGCCCCTCCGAGGCCCAGCTCGGCGCGATGGATGCGGCGCTCGGGAACTGGTTCATGGGCAACATGGCCGCCCTTCTCTCGATCCTTGTGGGCGGCGTGGGCTTTGTCATCTGGGTCGCGGTCGTGTCGATCATGGGGCCCGTGTTCCTGCACAAGCTTCTCGCCACGGGGGCGCTCTTCATGACGCAGGCCGCAGGATCCACCGGGAGGCACGCGGCCGCCGCGGGAAGGCTTGCCCTTCACGCCGTGCAGGCGACGGGAATGGGGGGCGTCCCCGGATTCCTTGCGCACGGGCCCGTCGCCGGCGAGCGGCTCTCCGCGGCGATCCCGTCGGAGGCGGTGCCCCTTGTCGGCTCGGCTCCCTCCGGATTCGGAGGGGGAGGGCGGGGCGCGGCGGCGAGCATGGCGGGCGCGGCGGGGTTCGTGGATGATTCGGATCGTAAGGGCGCGCATGGCATGTGAGAAACGGGCGTGGCCACGCCCCGAATCCTCCGATCCGCCTGCGGGGGCGCCGAGCGCCTCCTGGACCGCGTCCTCTGCGTGTGCGGAGCGGTCCTTTTTTCCCAGCTCCCGGAATTCATGCAGCAGTACCTCCAGAGGCTCGAGGGTCACCTCGACGAGGCCCGGCTGCAGCTTGAGCACTTCAGGCAGGCCGCCGCGCAGTCGGGAATGTCCCTTGACCAGCTGATGGCGGGCGCGGCGCGGAACCCGGATCCCTCGATGGGCCGGCTCGGCGGCGTCGTTGCCTCCCTGATCGCGCGCGTGGACTCGCTCGCGGCGGCCGACGCGGCGCTCCGCCAGGCCTCCGCCTGGAGCAGGCCGTTCGTCTTTGCGGCGCACGCCGACCTCGGCATCGCGAGGGCGACCTGGGCGATCTACAGGCCGGCCGTGCCGACGACGGCCGAGGGGCTGGCGTACGCGGGAGCGGGGATCGTCCTTGTCCTCGCCGTCTATCATCTGTGCGTCCGGGAGCCGATCGCGCGCCATCTTCAGAGGAGGGCGGCGGCCCGTGGCGTGCAGGGGACCTGATCCCCGTCGGGCCTCAAATCCGTGGACAGACCGGGCGCGGGCGGGCAAGTTGTCCCGGCGAAATGCCCGACTCGCTCCAGATCCATCTCGGCGACCGCTCCTACCCGATCCACTTCGCGGAGGATCTGACGGCGGAGCTGCGCGCCCAGGCCGCCGCGCTCACGGGCGCCGGCCGAAGGATCGCCGTCATCACCGACTCGGGCGTGGCGGGGATCTACCCCACGGCGCTCCGGAGCTTCTTCCCGGATTCGCCCGTCCACGTCGTGGCGGCGGGGGAGGAGTCCAAGTCGATCCCGGAGCTTGGCCGCGCGCTTGAATTCCTCGCCTCGCAGGGACTCGACCGGTCCGGCGCGCTCTTCGCCCTCGGCGGAGGCGTGGTCGGGGACCTGGCCGGATTCGCCGCGGCGTCCTACCTGCGCGGCATCGACTACTACCAGGTGCCGACGACGCTGCTTTCGATGGTGGACAGCTCCGTGGGAGGGAAGACCGGCGTCAACCTGGGCGCCGGCAAGAACCTCGCCGGCGCGTTCCACCAGCCGCGCGGCGTCTTCGTCGCCACGGGCTTCCTGAGGACGCTCCCTCCGCGCGAGTTCGCCGCGGGGATGGCCGAGGTGGTCAAGTCCGCACTGCTCGGCGACGGCCCTCTCTTCGAGGGACTCGAGCGCTCGGCGCTCACGGCGGCCGACCGCAGGCTTTCGCCGACCATCCGGCAGTGCTGCGCGATCAAGGCCCGTCTGGTCGAGGCCGACGAGACGGAGCGCGCGGAGGATGGCGGCCGCGCCCTCCTCAACCTTGGCCACACCTTCGCGCACGCCGTCGAGCAGGTCGCGGGGTACGGGGCGTACCTCCACGGCGAGGCCGTCGCCGTCGGGCTCTGCGCCGCCGCCCGGCTGTCGAGGGGCCTCGGCATGATCGGCGAGGCGGACGTGGCCCGGGTGGAATCGGTGGTCGCGGCCCACGGGCTTCCCACGAGGTTGCGGGGGCCGCTTGCGGCCGATCGGCTCATGGCGGCCATGTCGAGGGACAAGAAGGCGCGCGGCGGGNNCCGGTTCGTCCTCCTTAGATCCCTGGGCGAGGCTGTCGTCCGGGCCGACGTCCCTCCCCGGGCGGTCGAGTCGGCCTGGCGCGAGGTGGGGAGCGCCTGACCCGGGCAAAAAACTCGTGTGTTCCTGCGCTCCCCCGGTTAAGGGATGATGCATGTCAGCCATTGACGAAGGCATTGTCCGGGAGTTCTTCGAGCAAAACGGGTTCTTCGTCCGCCAGGTCCGCAAGTACCAGGTGCAGGCGCGGCGAAAGACGGGCGACGAGGAGATCGACCTCCTGGTCCACAACCCCGCGTGGCGCAGGGCGAGCCGAAAGCCCGACTTCCTCCTGTTTTCATCGGAGCTGCAGTTCGTCCACCAGGCGGTCGTCGCCGTCAAGCCGTGGCACACCGACGTGTTCACGCCGGCGATGCTCAAGGGCTCCCCGGAGATCTTCGGTTTCCTGGAGCAGAACGTCCTCAAGCAGGCCGCGCGGCTCTTCCCCACCGAGGGCGACGGGGTCGGCGGCGACGTCACCAAGATCCTCGTGCTGCCCGCGCTCCCCACGGCCGAGCCCTTCCGGTCCCAGAGCGTCGCGCTCCTCAAGGAGCGCGGCGTCGACGGAATCATCTCCTTCCGCGCGATGCTCCTGGACCTGATCGAGAAGATCGAGGCCAACCGCAACTACGGGAAGAGCGACACGCTGCAGGTGATCAGGGTGCTCAAGATCTACGACCTGCTGAAGGACGCCCAGCTCGACCTGCTCTCCGACCGCATGCAATCGGCCCGCAGGGCGCGCGCCGCCCAGGCCGGGCCGGCGGCGCAATAGGGCCCGGGCCGCCAGATCGTTCTCGCACTGCCGGCGGTCTATTTTGAGATTGTTTGCCTTGAAGCAGAACATCCATCCCACGGCGATCGTCGAACCGGGAGCAAAGCTCGGGGACGGGTGCGTCATCCACCCCGGCGCCATCATCAGGGCCGGCGCGATCCTCGGGGACCGGGTGGCCGTCCACCCCTATGCCGTCGTGGGCGGCGATCCCCAGGTCCTGCGCTTCGACCCGGCGACCCCGACGGGGGTCAAGGTCGGCGCGGGAACGATCGTGCGCGAATACGTCACCGTCAACCGCTCGACCGAGAAGGGCGGCCACACCGTCGTGGGGTCCAACTGCCTCCTGATGGCATGCTCGCATGTCGCGCACGACGCCGTCGTGGGCGACCATGTCGTCGTCGCCAACGCGGTGCTGATCGCCGGCCACGTGACCGTGGGCGACCACGCCGTCCTCGGGGGCGGCTCGGCCTACCACCAGTTCACCCGCGTCGGCGAGGGCGCGATCATCGGGGGGCTTTCCCGGATCACGCTGGATATCCCCCCCTTTGTCATGGCCGCCGAGCGGGACGCCGTGGCAGGGCTCAACCTAGTCGGGCTCAGGCGCCGCGGCGTTTCACGGGAGGCGATCCGGGAGCTGAAGGAGGCCTTCCGCCTCGTGTACCTCAAGCGGGGGAACATCCGCGACATCGCCGCCAAGGCCCTCTCCGGGGGCTCCTTCAAGTCCGCGGAGGCGGCGCGCTTCCTCGAGTTCATCACGGCCGGGACCCGCGGCATCGCCCGGGCGCGGCGATCGGAGCCGGCCCCCGAGGGGGACGAGGATTGACCGGCGAGCCGGGCCCATTGACCGACAAGATCGCAATCACCTGTGGGGACCCCGCCGGTATCGGGCCGGAGATCATTGCGTCATGGCTTTCCGCGAATCCGTCGGAGGCGGCCGGCGTCGCGGTGATCGGACCGTCGCGCTGGCTCGGGACGCTCGCGGGCGGCCCCGCGAGGGTCGCCGTCGGGCTGGACGCCTACGAGGCGCGGCCGGGGCTGCCGGACGGCGAGAGCGCGCTGGTCGCGTGGGCCGCGCTCGAGCGGGCCGCGGCGGTCGTCGACCGGGGCTATTATTTTGACCTCCTCGAGTTCCAGAAGAACCACGAGAACGGGATGACGCCGAGCACGCCGATCATCCCGATCATCTACG
>PLKS01000007.1 GCA_003140665.1 Opitutaceae bacterium | reverse complement strand
GGTACGCGAGCTGGGTTCAGAACGTCGTGAGACAGTTCGGTCCTCTATCCGCTGTGGGCGTTTGTGATTTGAGGGGTTCATTCTCTAGTACGAGAGGACCGAGAATGACGAACCTCTGGTGTTCCGGTTGTCACGTCAGTGGCAGCGCCGGGTAGCTATGTTCGGAAGGGATAAGCGCTGAAAGCATCTAAGCGCCAAGCCCATCCCAAGATAAGATCACAATCCGTAGCAATACGGTGCAAGGTCCGGGTAGACCACCCGGTTGATAGGCCAGGAATGTAAGCGTCGTAAGGCGTTCAGTTTACTGGTACTAATGACCTTGCTTGGTTTGTGCAGTTCTAGCTGTTCGAAGGCGTTTTTCTAACCTCCTTGTCGGTGCATTGCCCTAGACTTTTATTTCCTTTCTCCCTTCGGGGAGAGTCACTTTCTGGTGACCATATGCCGGGGGTCCACCCGTTCCCATCCCGAACACGGCCGTTAAGCCCCGAGCAGCCAATGGTAGTAGGACGATAGGTCCCGCGAGAGTAGGTCGTTGCCAGGATATGGCCCGGTTCTTCGCAAGAGGAACCGGGCCTCCTTATTTTATGCGGGCCGGGGGGGCGCCCCGCGGTCGCCGCTTGCCCCGCCGGGGCGCGGGGATTGAATCGCGCAGCCGCGCCATGAAGAAAAACTCCGTCGTCCGCAATTATTTCGTCCTCCCGTGCTGCCTGCTGCTGCTCAACCTCTGCGTGGGCCTCGTCAGCTACAAGGCCAAGATCGTGGAGGATCCGCTCGAGCGAACCGCCGTCATCATGGCCATGGTGCTCTTCGGCGGCTCGGTGGTCGGCTTTTTTGTCGCGCCGGCGATTGAGACCCTTGTCGGCGCAGTCCACCGCGGCAGCAGGCGGAGCCTCGGCGGCCTGGGCGAGGCCGGCTTCCTGCTGGCGCTCGGGGCCGTGGTCTTCTGGCTCTACTACCGCATGTACATCCTCGGGCCGGAACACCTCCTGCCGTCGGAGTGGCGGAATCCCGGGCGCTGACCTGCCGGCTCGGGGTTCCGCTCCGCCATCGACACCCAAGGCGGGTTCCGTGATCGACGTCAGGTGCCCTTGGCCAGGAGGAGGATGCTGATCGCGGCGAAGCCGATGCCGGCGAGTTTGCGCGCGGTGACGGGCTCATGCAGAAAAAGAACCCCAAGAACGGCGCCCCCGACGATGAACATGCCGTAGATGGGCACGACGATGCTGGCCGGCCCCAGCGAGAGGGCGCGGAACAGGGAAGTCACCGCAACGGTGAGGGCGATCCCGGTGGCATAGGCGAACCACGCGCTCGGGCTGACAAGGTCCCTCGCGCTAAGGCGCTGCAGGTCACCCCGGACCAGGGTGATGCACACGGTGCTTGTCAGGGTGATGACGCAGGCGATCGCAAGGACCAGGAAGCTGGAGAACTGGCCGCCGCGGGTCGCGAATTTCACGAGCAGGGTGGTGAGCGAGTAGCCCACCATGCCGATCAAGGCCCAGGTGATGTGATTCATGATTGTGTGGCTTGTTGGATGATTTCTTCAGGCGGCCCGGATCAGACCGGAGCAAGGGAATCCTCGGCATCGGCGACATGCGCCCGGCTTCGCTCGGCATACTTGACCCAACGGCGCATCTTCCAGCGGCGGTACATCAGGAGGCCGCGAAGCCACTCGTCCGTGATCATCGCGATCCAGACGCCGACAAGGCCCAGTCCCAGCTTGAGCCCGAGCAGCCAGGCCATCGGGACCCAGACGCACCACATCGAGAGCACGGCCATCTGTATGGGAAAGCCGACATCGCCCGTGGCGCGAAGCGAGCTGATGACGACCACGTTGAAGACCCGCCCGGGCTCCAGCACGATCGCCATGCGAAGGAGGACGGCGCCGCCGGCGACGATCGCGGCATTCCTCGTGAAGCATCCCAGGAGCAGGGGCGCAAACGCCGCGACCACGAGCATGACGCAGCTGACGATCAGCAGGCCGGTGCGCAGGCTCCTCAGAAGCTTGTGATAGGCCTCCTCGAACTGGCCGGCGCCGACCAAGTGGCCGATCAGGATCTCCGTGCCGAGGCCGATGGAGAAGCTGAACAGCATGGCGAAGCGCTGGATCTGCAGGGTGTACGACTGGATCGCGAGGTCGTCGCTCCCCATCCGGGCGATGAAGGTGGTGACCACGAGGAACGCGGACCAGTAGCACATCTGCTCGCCCGCGGCGGGCAGGCCGATGTGCAGGATGCGGCGGACCCTCTTCCAGGAGATCGAGACGAAATCCGCCGCCCGGAGGCGCAGGTGGGTGTGGGTGTCGAGCAGGATCCAGAGCGCCACGCAGGCCACGCAGCGGCTGAACACGCCCGAGAGGGCGACGCCCAGTACCCCCATCTTCGGGCAGCCGAACATCCCGAACAGCGTGATCCAGTTCCCCGCGACGTTGAGCACGTTCTGGCCCAGCGTGACCAGCATCGCATCCCGGGTGTGGTGGTGGGCGCGAAGGACGGCGGAGATGGAGATGTTCATCGACTCCATGAACAGGGTGCCCCCCATCAGCGTGAGGAAGGGCAGGGCGTACTCCATGAGGCTTCCGGGCAGCTGCATGGCCCTGAGCATCGGGAAGGCGAGGAAGTAGACCGCCGCGCTGAAGGCGACCCCGAGCCAGGTGTTCACGGCGATGGCGTTGGTCGCGATCTTGTCGGCGCCCGCCCGGTCGCGGGCCCCCATGTGGTGCGTGATGACGACGCTCGTGCCGATGCCGATGAAGTTGAAGGCGACCAGGAAGAAGATGATGACCTGGNNTGGCTCACCATGAAGGTGTCCACCGTGCCGATGAGCATGCGGAGCATCTGCTCGACAAAGATCGGCCAGGCGATTCCGAGGAGGGAGAGTTTTGCGGCGGACGGCTGGGTCATCGGCGAGAGGGCGCGCCAGCATACGGGAATGGCGCGGCGGGAAGTCAACCGGTCTTGAGGGCCCTGCGGGCGGGCCCGCAGGCCAATACTGGCGCTTGTGCTCCGGGGGAATCGCGTCCATGGTCCCGGACCCTGCGCCAACTCCGTCGGGTCGGACAAACCCACACCCCAAGCCCATTCCCATGAACCTCTCAAGAATACTGGTGATTGCCGCGATCCTCGCGCCCCTCTCCCTGGCCGCCGACGGCCAGACGGCCGGCACCCCGCCCGCGTCGCCCCAGGCCGAAATGAGCCAGGCGCCCGCCCCGACGCACTCGCAGGTGCTGGCCACCAAGCTGCTGGATCTCGCCGGCACCTCGGAGCTCATGGCGCAGGGCTTCGAGATCGGGCTGAAGCCGGCCCTTGCCCGGATGAAGGCCCAAGGCATGCCGGACGAGCTGATCAACAGCATCCACGCCGAATCCAAGCGCTTCTTCGAGGCGAACTTCAAGTGGGAGGAGGTCGAGCCACTGATCGTGAAGCTCTACACCGACTCGTTCACCGAGAGCGAGCTGCGCGACCTTGTCTCGTTCTACGAGACGCCCACGGGGAAAAAGGCCGCCTCGCTCCTTCCGACCCTGACCCAGGAGGGCGCGGCCCTTGCGATGACACGGATCCAGTCGAAGATGCCGGAGTTTCAGCAGCGGGTCGGCGCCCTGATTCAGGATTAC
>PLKS01000161.1 GCA_003140665.1 Opitutaceae bacterium | reverse complement strand
TTTAGGGCCGGGAGG
Organism: Opitutaceae bacterium; assembly: GCA_003140665.1. GTDB lineage: Bacteria > Verrucomicrobiota > Verrucomicrobiia > Opitutales > Opitutaceae > Palsa-1447. The sequence continues at coordinate 21,369 of PLKS01000161.1, read as the reverse complement.
ATGTCAACGTCGACGCCAACGACAACCTCAACGTCATCCATGAGTTTTCGCCCGGCGTGTTTGGCGGCGGAATCGGGACCGTCACCCCGAACGCCGGCGAGACCGGCGGGACGCTCCAGTTCACGGGCGTCAAGGGTGAGGCCTTCAGCGGCGTGTTCACGACGAACGCGTTCACGATGTCGGGCACCTTCACCGACACGAACGGCACCTACGATTTCGAGGCGTTCCGCGACGCCGCCGCCAACCGCTTTGGAAACCTGTCGACCCGCGGCTTCGTGGGCACGGGCCAGAACGTCCTCATCGGCGGGTTCGTCATCGCGGGCGGCCCGAAGTTCGTGCTTATCCGGGTCCTCGGCCCCGGCCTCGCGAACTTCGGCATCACCGCGCCCCTCTTGGACCCTTCGGTCTCCCTCTACATGGGGCAGACCGTCATCGACTCCAACACGGGGTGGATGAACCAGTCGAATCCCAGCATCATCCCGGAGATCCAGGCCACCCGCCTGTCGCCCCCCAGCCCGGGAGACGACGCCATCCTGGTCCAGCTCGAGGCCGGCGCCTACACCACGGTCGTCACGGGCGCCAGTGGGGACACCGGCACGGCCCTCGTGGAGGTCTACGAGGTGCTCCTCGACTAGGGCGAATGCCGTTTGAACTGGCCCTTTTTTTCCGCGGCGGGCCGAACCGATTGCCGGTCGGCCTGTCTTTTTCCTGCCGGGATAGCGGTTTCGCGGCCCCCGGCTGTCATGCTCCAGTGTGAACCAAGCGCCATGAATCAAACCGACGAGATGGGGGTGGGCGTCAGCCAGTCCCAGTTCGAACGGGACGGCTTCCTTGTGCTGGAGGGGCATTTTTCCCCGCACCAGATCGACCGCGCGGTTTCCGCGATAAGGGGCCTCCTGGACCAAAGGCCTAACGAGGTTGTGGTGGACAGCCTGAAGACGGGCCGGACCACGTTCTGGGCGCAGGCCGACAAGAGGGAGGTCCGCAGCTTCAGGTTCAACGACCTCTTCCTGATGCGCGAGGAGGTCCGCGACCTGGCCCTTGAGCCGGAACTGGCCTCGATCCTCGGGAGCCTCCTTGGCGAGCCGCCCGTCCTCTTCGGCAGCCGCAACCTCAGGAAGGGCCCCTCAGAGACCATCCACATCGATTCCCTCTACACGACGCCCCGCACGCCCCATTCGCTGATCGCGGCATGGATCGCGCTCGAGGACGTGCACCCGGAGGCCGGCCCCCTTGTCTACTATCCCGGCAGCCACCGGATTCCTCTCTACCGGTTCAACGACGGCACCCACCACGCCTCCCCCGACGAGGAGGCCGACTGGTTCGACTACGTCGACGTGCAGATCCGCCTGCGCGGCCTGAGGGAGCGGAAATTCATGGCGAGGAAGGGCGACGTGCTGATCTGGCATGCGGACCTCGTGCACGGCGGCAGCCCGGTCAGGGACCTGGGCCGTACGCGCAGCTCCATGGTCTGCCATTATTTCGGGGAATCGGACTGCAGGGAACGGGACATGGACCTCGTTGCGATGAACGGAGGCCACTGGCTGCGCCGGCCGCGGAAGGCCGTACGGGTGGATCCGGCCGCGTTTGGCCCCGCGTTTCCGTTCCCCGAGGAATCCTACCTGGCACGGCATCCCGATGTTCGCGAGGCCGTGGAGTCCGGGCGCTGCCCATCGGGCGAGAGCCACTACAGGGATCTCGGCTTCGGCGAGGGACGGGGCGTCTAGGCGCTGGTGCCGGCCCTTGGACGCGCCGCCCGTGACGTGCGCGACACTCGCGGGCGCCGCATGGCGGCGTCCGTGAGGCCTTCGAGCGCGATCAGGAAAGCGACCTCCGCCGAAGCGTGGGCTCTCCTTCGGGCCTGGATCGTCTTAGAGGTCAAGGACCTTCTCGATTTCGCCAACCTTCTTTTGGACATGGCCTTCGGCGCGCTCGTTGGCGCCTGCGGCCTCGAGCCCCGGCTTGCGGGTCAGCTTGCCGGTCTCCTGCTTCACCGCGCCCGACATAATCTTGGCGGTGCCGTCAACGTTGTCATGGGTACTTGATTTCATATTCTTTTGGGTTTTTGTTTTTGGTTCTGCGGGCGGCGCACGACTCCGCGCCTTGTCCCCCTTCCCAGTACCTCGAACGTGGGCTAGGTGCCCTTCGCAACTATGGGGTGTTACCCGCCGGGGCCGGAGGCTGCGCCTGGCCCCGGGGCCGGAAAGCCAGGTTGATCGACATCACATAGATGATCATGGCGGTCAGGATCGCGACAGCGGCCACCCAGAAGAACCAGGAGTGGTGCATTCGCTTCCAGTAAGGCCGGTGCGAGACCTCCGCGGCCCCGGTCGACGCCGCGTGCTGCTCGCGTTCCTGGCGGGTCGCGCTCATGGGATCATGAAAGGGGAAGGGGGATCATCCCGCGGGCGCGGGACGGGGAAGGGGGTTGACAACCGGCGCGGGGCTGGCCGCCGGCTATTTGACGACGAGGTCGTTCACGACCTCCTTGACGTTCGGGACGTTAGCCGCATCCCGTTGCGCGGCGGCCTTCTGGTCCGCGGTGTCGACGAAGCCGCTCAACTGAACGACCTTCTTGACGGTCTCGACCTTGATCTCAAACGATTTCACGGCGTCATCGCCCAGCAGGGCGCTCTTGACCTTGGTCGTGATGGCGGTGTCGTCCACGTACTGGCCGGTGCTGTCGCTCGTGGGCGTCGCGGCGCAGCCGCCCATCACGCTGCCAAAAGCGAGGGTGCCCATCAGGGCGACAAGGGATGCTAGTTTCGATGCGTTTGGGTGTGTTTTCAATCGGAAGGTCGCCTAACTGCCAAGGATTGCCTTGATCCGGCCGATCTTGCTCTGGGACCTGCCGACAAATTGATCGGCCCTGCCCTCTTCCTGCAGCTCGGCATGCCCGGTCGCCTTACCCGCCTCTTCCTTGACGACCCCGGCGATCGTCCGGGCCGTGCCCTCGATCCTGTCTTGGGCGCTCGATTTCATCGCGATCGATTTGACACGCTTCTTGGATCTGGCGGCGAATGAAGTGGACATGCGCTTACGATAGCCCAGGTCCCTTGTGGCTCCAATGGGGTGTTACCCCACGCGCAAACCCTTGGGCCTGAGCATGGCGTCGATTCAACGGTCCGGCATCTCCGAGGCGCCTAGGGAAGCCATTTGCCGCCGCTGGCGACGGTGTCCCTTGTGAAAAAGCGGGAGTTCAGCGTCACCTGCCGTGGGACGGCGTCCCCGTTCAGGATCTTGAGCGCGCTCTCCACGGCCTCGCGGCCGCCGGTCGGGTACTCGAAGGAGGCCTCAAGGAGCCCCTGACGCACGTAGACCTGGCCCTCTTGGGGGAGGCCGTCGATGCCGATGAAGATGATGTCCTTCTCGCGACTGGCGGACTTCGCCGCGAGGTAGGCGCCGTGCGCGGCCGGGTCGTTGTGCGCGTAGACCAGGTCGATCTGCGGGTTCACCGCGAGCGCCGACTCCATTTCCGCGCGGGCCTGCGGCTCGAGCCACTGCGTGTCCGCCGAGAACACGATGTCCACGGGCTGGCCCTGCAGCGCTGCGTGGAATCCCGCGAGGCGGTCCTGCCCCGGCGTCGAGGTCATCAGCCCGGTGAGCTCGACCATGCGTGCCCGCCCCCCGTCCTTGACGCGGGGGAGGGCAAGCAGCCTGCGCACCGCCCAATCCCCGGCGGCCCTGCCGATCCTTCGGTTGTCAGCGCCGATGAACTGGGTGAAGTCGTTGCCGAGCACCTTGCGGTCGAGCACGATGACCGGGATTCCATGGCTGAAGGCGGCCGCCACCGGCGGCGTGAGCGGCGCGGCCTCCTTCGGCGACACGATCAGCAGGTCGACGCCCGCGTTGATGAATTCCTCGATCTGGGATCGCTGCCGCAGCGTGTCGTTCTGGGCGTCCTTGAAGACGAGCTCGATCTCGGGATGGGCCTCCGCGGCCTTCCTGATGTCGGCATTCATCTGCACGCGCCAGGGCTCGCCCAGGTTGCACTGGCTCATGCCGACGATCCATTTGTCGCCGTGCCTGGGACTGGCCGGCGCAGCGGAGGCGGAGAGGGCAGCCAGGGCCAGCAACGATAGGATGGGTTTATGCATGGGGTTTCTCCGGTGGGTGGGTTGGGTTGGAAAGGCAGGCTCAGGCATTCCCGCGGCGCTGCAGCAGCACGGCCGCGACAATGATCGCGCCGGTCAGCATGAGGCGGCTCGATTCGCCGACCGCATTGATGCTGAGGATTTTCTCGAGGTAGCCGATGGTGAGCGCGCCGAGGAGGGTGAGGCCGATGCCCCCGCGTCCGCCCATCAGGTTGTTGCCGCCGATGACGGCGATCGCGATCGCCGTGAGCTCATAGGTCGATCCCGCCTCGGGGTCGCCCTGCTGCTCCTGCGCGGCCTGGCAGATCCCGGCGACCGCCCCGAAGAGGCCGCTCAGCCCATAGGCCAGGAGCTTCGTGCGCGCGATCGGCACCCCCGAGAGCCGCGCAGCCTCCTCGTTGCCGCCGGTGGCGTAGAGGTAGCGCCCGTAGCGGAGCTTCGCGAGCACGACCCAGGACACCAGCACGCAGCCGAGAAATACCAGGGTGACCACCGAGAGGTTGCCCCAGAGGATCCGGCGGTCTATCCGCTGGAAGATGGCGGGGAGGTCCTCGTAGGCGAAACTCCCGTCGGGCTGCTGGATGGCCTGCGAGATCTTCTGGCCGCCCGAGATCCACTTGGCCAGGCCCCGCGCAAAGACCATCATCGCCAGGGTGGCGACAAAGGGCTGGACCCGGAAGCGCGCCACCAGCGTTCCCGAGGCGAGCCCGATCGCCGTGCCTGCCGCGATCACGAGGCCGAGCGCGACCGCGGCGGATTCGCCCTGGTGAAGCGTCTGGCGGGCGAACAGGACGGCGCAGAGACCCACCACGCTTCCCACCGACAGGTCGATCCCCCCCGAGATGATCACGAGCGTCATGCCGCAGGCGAGTATGCCGTACACGGAGACCTGCCTGAGCATGTCCCGGTGCGTGCTCCAGTGGAAGAAGGCCCCGTCCGCGTTGAAGACGCAGCCGAGCACCACGACGAAGGCCAGCGCGAGCAGCGCGCGGAAGGACGGGGTGGCGAGCCATCGCCTGGCGACGGGCGGCCTCACGCGCAGCCCTCCGAAGCGCGCGCGGCGGAACCCATCGCCGCCGCGAGGATCCTCTCCGGCGTGGCCTCGCCGCGCGCGAATTCCGCAGTCACCGCGCCGCGGTGCAGCGCGAGGATGCGGTCGGAGAGGAGGAGGAGCTCGGGGAGCTCGCTTGAGATGAGCAGGATCGCCATCCCCGCCGACGTCCACTGGCGCATCAGCGAATGGATCTCGGACTTGGAGCCGATGTCGACGCCGCGGGTGGGCTCCTCCAGGAGGAGGACCTTCGGCAGCGTCTCGAGCCACTTCGCCAGCACGACCTTCTGCTGGTTCCCGCCCGAGAGCGTTCCCACCGCCTGCTCCAGCGAGGCCAGCCGGATGCCGAGCGCCTCCACCTGCCGGGCCGCGCCCGCCCGCTCTCGTCCCGGGCGGAGCACGCCGCCGGGCGACACCCGCGAGAGCGAGGCGAGGGTCACGTTGTGCTCGACGCTCATGGCCGGCACGAGCCCCGAGGCCTTTCGGTCCGCCGTCAGGTAGGAGAGACCCCTCCTGATCGAGCGGGCGGGGGATTCGGGGCGGAAGGGGCTCCCGTCCATCCTGACGCTGCCGCCGCACACGGCGCCATAGGCTCCGAACAATCCCTGGAAAAGCTCGGCCCCCCCAGAGCCCTGCAGGCCGGCGATCCCGACGATCTCCCCCGCATTCACGGCGATCGAGAAATCCGAGATGGCCGGAGGGCGCCCGGGGAGGGGATGCGGGACGCGCAGACCCCGGACCTCGAGGACGCGGCCTGCCGTGCCGCCGCCGGCCGCGTCGGGCCGCGGCCCGGATTGCGGGGCCAGGTCGCGCCCGATCATCCACTGGATGAGCCTGGATTCCGGACATTCGGCCGCCGGCGCCGTCCCGACCCACCGGCCGTCGCGAAGGACCGTGATCCTGTCGGCGAGTTGGTAGATCTCGTCCATCTTGTGGGTGATGTAGAGGATGCCGCATCCCCGGCGCTTGAGGGCATCGACCAGGGCGAACAGGCGCTCGACCTCCGCGCGGCTGAGGGCGCTCGTCGGCTCGTCCATGACCAGGATGCGCGCATCGAAGGCGAGGGCCTTGGCGATCTCGATCAGGTTCTTGGTGGACAGCGGAAACTGCTCGACCGGCCGGGCGAGGTCGGCGGCCGTGAAGTCGAGGTCGAGCTGGCGGCAGAGCTCGAGCGCCCGGCCTGCCTGCCCCTTGCGATCGAGCCACAGTCCGCCGTGGAGCGCCGACTCGCGCCCCAGGTGGATGTTGTCGACCAGGCTCATGGCATCTATGAGCGAGAGCTCCTGGTGGATGACGGAGATGCCCGCGCGGTTCGCGTCCCGCGGGCCGGCGAACCGGACGGGCCTGCCCCGGAGCTCGATGGCGCCCTCGTACTCGGTGTGAATGCCCGCCAGGATCTTGATCAGGGTGCTTTTCCCCGCGCCGTTCTCCCCGGCCAGGATGTGAACCTCGCCCTCGTTGAGGTCGAGGGAAACGCCCTCGAGCACCCGGTTCGAGCCGAACAGCTTCCCTATCTGGCGCAGGGCGAGCAACCGGGCGGGCATGGGCAGCGGCTGGATCAGAACCGCGTGCCGTCGGCGCGCGTCCCGCACAGGGCGACCTCGAGGCCCAGCTCGCGCGCCAGCGCAGCCTTGGTGTAAAGCGCGAGGTCGGCCTCCCGCGCGCTGCGGGCATAGGCGACCTGGACGTGGTTCGCCTTGTGGCGGGCCATCATCTGGTCGCGGGAGACGCCATGGGTCACCGCGTGCATGATCGGCCACTGGGGCGTCGTCTCACGCCAGCGCCGCTCGGTCTCCTTCCGGGGCAGGCGGACCACCCTGGCGCGCCCGAGGTCCATCTTCAGGCTGGCGTCCTCAATGAAGACGCGGCTCCAGACGATCTCCCCGGGCTTGGCGATGCCCCGCACGGTGCCCCCGCCGAGCCGGAAATACATCGGGGGCTGGCGCAGCGAATCCGTTCCCCTGTACCCGCCGATGTGGTGCGCCGGGGGCGCGCTTCCGGAGATCAGGAACACCCAGACGTAATCGGCGGTGGTGCCGCTCCGGTCGATGTCGCCCCAGCGCAGGTCGTGGAGGGTGTTCTCGACGGGCTGGCCGAGCGCGCGATGGACGCGCTGGGTCATCAGCCCGTCGAGGCCCGCGCATTCGTCCACCTCGTTGAAATGGGTCAGGGGCTCGCCCAGGCGGATGACCTTTCCGGCCGCGTTGCGCACCGGCGGCCGGTCGGCGTTGTTGAGGAGGCCCTCGGCGAGGTCGGACGCCGGCAGGAGGTCCTTCAGCCCCTGCTGGTACTGGATGCCAATCGCGTCGCACCCGAACTCATCCGCGATCCGGAGCGCGGCGACATAGGTGCGGCACTGCCACAGAAGCTGGTTCTCGGTCAGCTCAGTCGCCTCGTCCTTCCCGACCGCGAAGGCCATGCCCTTGCGCCTCAGCCATGCGAGGACGGCGCGGGCCTCCCTCTCCTTCACCTTCGTCGCCCCGTGGTAGAGGGCGGACTGTGACAGCCGCTCCTTGTAGACCCCCGCCGTGAAAAGCATCTCGTCCGGGATGATGGCGTTGTACNNTGCCCATGCAGCCCTCGTCGAAGACCCCCAGGATCGCCTTGCGGGCCCTCAGCTCGCGGGCCAGCCGGCGGCCGATGCTGGCCGCCTTCGGGGGCATGCGGCACTTCGCGAGCGGACGCACATGGCGCGTGGGATGGCGCACCCTCCCTGTCGCAAGCCATTCCCCGAGGCCGTCGCGGAAGAACGCGTCGGTGAAGTCCTCGCTCCAGAGGCTCGAGTAGGCGACGCCGGCCTTGGTCAGGGAGCCGTTCAGGTTCAGCATGCCGACGAGGCCGGGCCACGCGCCCGACCAGTTGGCGACGGTCAGGACCGGTCCCCTGTGGGAGATGAGGCCCGCCAGGAGATGGTGCGAATACTGCCACACGCTCTCGGCGACGACGAGCGGGGTGTCCGGGTCGATCCCGGAGAAGACGGCCATCCCCTCCCTCTGCGAGCCTATGAACCCGTGGCCGCTTTCAGGCTTGTAGGGATGGGCGCGCACGAGCCGCGCCCCAAGCCTGGCGAAGGCGGCCGTGAGCGCCTTCTCCATCGCGGCCTGGGCGGGCCAGCATTTCTTGTTGGCGGACGGGCGAAGGTCGCCGTTCGCGACCAGCAGGATTTTGCGTCGGGGCATGTGGGGACTCCCAAGTATCCCCGTGGGGCCCCTTCGTTCAAGGACTCTTGCGGCTCGTCGGCCGGTGCCGCATGCAGGGCCGGGACCGCTTCGGCGGTTGACCGAACACGCCCATTCCTCCGGCTGCGTGACCGGCAGGCGGTCCCTCAACGTCGAGGTTCCCTCTGCGGACTCCTCCGGGCTTGTAGGGAAAGGCGCCCGGGGATCCGGAGCCGCGCCGGCCTGATCAATTGGTCGCGACTGCGGCCCTCGGAGGCGGCGCATCCGACGATGGCGCGGGCCTCCCGTCGGTGGTATTCACCTCCATCACTTCCACGCGGGTGCCGTCGGGGTCGTAGCAATTCACCTGCCGCTTGTGGTTCACGCCTCTTTTTATCGGGCTGGGGGGCTTTATGCCCTCGGGCAGCGCGCGGGTCCTGAGCGTGTCCACGGCGGCGCCGACATCGGCGACCTCGAGGCAGATATGATTGTATACATGGAGCAGCTGGAGGCCCGGCTTGGCGCCATAGAGCATGAGCTCGACGTAATCGCGCCCGTCCGGGACGCGGAGGTTGACCCAGCTCAGGGTCTCGGCGTCCCGGCTGCCCCTCCAGAATTCCTTGAATCCCAGGATGTCACGGTAGAATGCGAGCGATGACTCCAGGTTCGCCACCACGAAGCCGGCATGGCTGATGCGCTGGGCGACGCGTGTCGGGGGCATGAAGCGTCCCGCCTTTTCCATCGTCCATCCTCCCGGCATGTACTGCGTGAATTCGACAATGTGACCGTCGGGATCCTCGGTGAAGTAGTTGAGGTTGCCGATCTGCCCCGGCTTCGCCTTTGCCGGAAGCGGCTTTCCGCCCGGCCCCTTCACCCCCTTGGAGTTGAGATAGTTGAGCATCCCCTGCGCGTCGTCGGTCTCCAGCGCGATATGGTAGAGGCTGTCGCCGTCCTTGGGGGTGCTGTCGCTGATCGGGAAGAGCTCGATCGACTGGCGGTCGTTGACCTTGATCCAGGTCAGGAGGACCCCGCCGGACTTTGTGTTCAGCGTGTAGGGCTCGTCGAAGCCGAAGTAGCCCTTGTAGAACGCGCGCGAGCGGTCGAGGTCCTTGACCCAGAGGGCGACGTGGGACACGCCGGTGATCCTCGGTCGCTTTGGGGCGGGGGAATTGTCGGCATGCGAGGGGACTGCCGCCGCCAGGGCGGCGGCCCATGCCAGGAACACACGTGTTCGGGGGGCGTGCATGCGCTCATCGTTAGACCGCCACACGCGCTTCGTCCAGCCGCCGGAGCACTTTTGCCGGGACCCCGGCCGCGACCACCCCGGATGGAATCGAGGTCGTGACCACGCTTCCCGCCCCCACGATCGAGTTGGCCCCGATCGACACGCCCGGAAGGATCCGGGCGCCGGTCCCGATCCATACGTTGTCGCCGATCTCGACCGGCGCCATCAACCGTGTCTTCCGAAAAAGGAGTCCGCGCTCAAGCGCGTCGGCCCGGTGCGTGATCGAGAAGATCGAGCAGTGGCTCGCGATCAGCACGTCCCGCCCGATCGTGATCTTGCCTGACCCAAAAAGCACCGTGAAGCTCAGGATGCTGCTGTTGTCGCCGATCGAGACGCGCGCCGCGTCATGGATGATGACCTGGCTGTAGATCTGCACGGAGCGCCCCATCCGCAGGCCGACGAGGCGCCATTTGAGGCTGCTCAGGAGGAATCCCGACCGGTAGCGCATCGCGTCGAAGGCGCGGGCGAGGAAGGTGGGATAGTTAAGCATTCGAAGAATGGCCTGGCGCAGGGAACCCTGCAGGACTCGGACCGGCGAACCCCGGCAGATCAAGAATTTTGGTCGCGGGAACCGCTTGCCGACCGGGGGACCTTTCCCTGCAGCCGGCGGCGCGCCGCAAGCGTCGCGATGACAAGGAGTCCCGCCACCGGCACGCGCCGCGCCGCCTGAATGGGCCGCGGTAAAATCAGGGTAAAGATTTTCCGCCCGCGCCGCGGACGTGGTGGCGCTAGAGGATCTGGTTGGCGGCGATGACGGCCCGGTACCAGAGCGCGCTCAGCTTCGGCGTGCGGCGCTGCGTCTTGAAATTGTTGTGAACGATGCCGAATCGCCGCGTGTAGCCGTCCGTCCACTCGAAGTTGTCCAGGAAGCACCACACAAAGTACCCGCGGACCGGCGTGCCGTCGGCGATGGAGCGCTGGAGTTCTTTCAGGTAGCTGCGGAGGTACTCGACGCGGTGCAGGTCGAGGCATTCCCCGTTCTTGACCACATCGTCGTCGTAGCCGCAGCCGTTCTCCGTGACGTAGACGTTCTTCACGCCATAGACCTTCGAGACGAGCCGGGGCGCCCAGTAGAGCGCTCGGGGCGCAAGGTGCAGCCAGGCGCTGTCGGTGCGCGGGTAGCTGGCGGAGGGGAACAGCAGCTGCGCGCGGCCGTCGGCGCCGCGCCGCACGAAGAGCCCCGCGTAGATGTTCAGCCCCAGGAAATCCGTGGGCAGGCTGATGAGGGAGAAGTCGCCGCGCTCGAACCTCGGGCGCGACGCGCCGCACTTCTCAAGGTACTCGTCGGAATAGCCGCCGTTGTAGATCGGGCTGAGGATCGACTGGTTCGCCTCGGCAAACCACTCATGGGCGGCGGCGACGTCGGCGGGCGTCTCGGTCACCGGGATGACCGTCTCGCAGTTGTCGCTCAGCCCGCAGCGCGCGCCGCGGCCGCCGTGCTCGCGGACTGCGCGGACACCGTGGCCGTGGCATAGGAGCGCATTGTGGACGGTCTGGTTGACCACGCGGCGGCCTTCCTTGAATCCCGGCGCCTTGCCGACGCCCCCATAGGCCTGGACGGTGAAGCAGCGGATTTCATTCACGGTTATCCAGTTCTTCACCCGGTCCCCAAGGGCCCGCACGATGGTGTCCGCATAGGTGGCGAAGGCCTCCGGGACCACGCGCGAGCGCCAGCCCCCGCGGTCCTCGAGAGCCTGCGGCAGGTCCCAGTGGAACATGGTCACCCACGGCGTGATGCCGTGCTCGAGCATCGAGTCGGTGAGGCGCTGGTAGAAATCAAGCCCGCGCTGGTTGAGCTTGCCGTCGCCCTCCGGGAAGATGCGCGGCCATGCGAGCGAAAGCCGGTAGTGCCTGATCCCAAGGTCCCGCATCAGGGCGAAATCCTGCTCGTACCGGTGGTAGTGATCGCAGGCGGGGTCGAGCCTGTCTCCGTTCAGGATGGCGCCCCGGCGCCGCGCGAACCGGTCCCAGACGGATTCCCCCTTTCCGTCGACGAACGAGGCGCCCTCGATCTGGGGCGCGGCCGCGGATACCCCCCAGATGAAATTCCGGGGGAAGTGAAATGAGGAGGGGGGGAGACGCATGGGTCGGGCTGGCCGCGCGCGCGGCGGTCGTGTGGAAGGGGGTTTCGCTCAGGGCCGCCTCGGGGCGGCGACCGTCTCGCCTGGAACAAACTGGGCCTCGACGAGGATCTTTCTCCGGGGCGAGGAGGGATACATGACGCGGTTGACCATGCGGGTGAGGGCGGAGGACCCGATGTGCTCGTGGGGCGCGCGCAGGGACGTTGCGCGGGGAAGGCCGGCCGGGGGCTCGATGCCGCCAAAGCCGGTGACCGAGCAGTCCTGCGGGACGCGTAGGCCCGCGGCCTCCAGCCTTTGGATGAGCTGATAGGCATGGTGGTCCTCGGCGCACACCCACGCGGTGACGCCGGATTCCCTTGTCCTCAGGGCGGCGATCTCGGCGGCCTGAGACGGCTCAAGGCGCGGGCCGTTCCTTCGGGCATTGAGGACCCAATCCCGGTTCAGCTTGAGGCCGCGCGCGCCAAGCTCCTTGGCGTACCCGCCGAACCGGCGCGCCGCCTGTCGGCACCCGGCAGGGCGGTCCCCGGAAAGGAAGCCGATCCGCGCGTGGCCCGCCGCGTGAAGGCGGCCCACCATGGAGGAGATCGCCCCCCCGTCATCGATGTCGATGGCATCGACCCCGAGCCTGCCGTGCCTTGCGAGGACCGACACGGCCATGATCCGCCGCGCGACCCATGCCGCGGCAGATTCCTCGAGGGGATGGATGAGGATGGCGCCGCGCCGGTCGCTGCCGCGAACGTGGCGGAACAGGGGCGGCGTCCCGGCCTGCGGGTTGAAGTCTGCGGGATCCATGGGGTGAACGGCGATCCTGATGCGCTCGAGCTCCGGCCGCTCGCGGACCTCGAGCTCCGCCCTCTCCCGAATTCCCTTTAGGATGAGCGGAAGGGTGGCCGCCGCGGACGCGGCGCCGGGAATGCCGATGAGGACATCGACGAACAGCGTCGTTCCGCCTGCATCGCGCCGGTCGGGCCGGCCCATCTTCGCCGCCATCTCATGAACCCTTGCCGTGACGCTGGCACCTGCGGAATCATCGGGCGCGGCGTAGAAGTCGGGAGCCCTGGGGAAATTCCTCCGCGTGGGCGCAGGCTTGGGGTGAGTCGAAAGCATGGAATCCGAGGGGTAAAGGCGCGCTGCCCGGGGTCGCGGCAACGCACTCCAAAGTTGTGTGAAGTCACGACGCAAAGTTGCAAGAAAAAAGTATGCACTAAATGGTTAAAATGAGTGAGTTAGTGCGCCATAATCTGACCCATCTATACATCATTTATATATTGATTAGTATTATTTTACATGATTAAATCAGCCATATTTTTAGGTGCATTACAGTGTGCGCATTAATGTTAACATATTCAAATAATACGGTCGCGAGCCGAGGGCGCGGATGAAGGGGGACTCGAAGGCTGGTCCCGTAAGCCGCCCATTCGCGGCGCGATTCGGACGACCGGAGCGGTCACAGCGCGCAGTCGCCGCACGAGCCGCAGCTGCAAGGCCGGCACGGCCGCCTACTGGACGTCGTAGACCTCGAGGAGGGAGACGCCCGTGTCGCCGCTGGCCCCTGAAATGCTCGCCGTGTACGAACCGGGTGGAAGCGTCATGAGAAGCGCCGAGTCATTGCTCGAGGGGTCCGACCACGTGAACGCGCCGACCTCGGCGGCGGCGGAGGCGACCGGCGCGCTGCCGCCCCATCCCTGGTTGCTCGCGATCACGCTGCTTCCGCTGTAGAGCTGAAGCAGCGGGTCGGAAAGCGTTCCGGGGACATTGAAGGGGCTGGCCGCGAGCGCGGGGCCCGACGCGCGGATGAGCACCGTCTCCGGGCTCGCCCCGCTGACCACGAACCCGCCGATAAGGACGTTTGCTCCGGTTCCCACGGATCCCCGCGTCGAGATGTTGGACAGCTTCGAGGTGCCCGACGACGTGAGCGCCGCCGCCTGCACGGCGCCGGACGGGTCCGAGGTGCCATCCGCGCTCACGGCGGAGACCCGGTAGTAGTAGGTCGCCCCGGGCTGCACCGTGCCGTCCAGGTACGAGGTCGAGGTGCCGAGGTTCCACGTGGTGACGCTCTGGGTGAACGCCGCGTCGTTTGCGCGCTGCAGCGTGTACCCGGTGAGCGCCGCGCCAAACGTGCTCATGGGCGCCTGCCACGCCACGCTGACCTGCGAGGCGGCCGGCGAAAAGGCCACCGCGTTCGCGGGCGGGGAGGGTGCCCAGACCAGGTTGGCCGGCGGCGTCGCCGGAAGGGAGTACACCCGGACGTAGTCGATCCTGAAGTCCTGGGGAAAGACGGTGCTGGTGTTGGGCGGCCCGGGCCAGTTCCCGCCCACCGCGAAGTTGAGGATGATGAAGAAGGGCAGGTCGAAGGGCCACTGCGAGCCGGCCGGGATGCCGCTCCTCGGCTGGACCTCGTAGACCGCCCCATCCATCGAGAAGACGAACTGGTCGGGATACCAGTCGACGGCGAAGACATGGTACGCGGCGCTGTAGCTCGCGTTGTTCGGAAGCACGCAGTCCGCATTCAGGCTCTGGCCGCCGGAGTAGCCCACGGCGTGAAGGGAGCCCTTGATGTGGCTGGGTGTCTGGCCCACCCATTCCATGACGTCGACCTCGCCGCAGTTCGGCCAGCCCACCGTGGGATTGTCGCTGCCGAGCGCCCAGAACGCGGGCCAGCACCCGACGCCCGCGGGCACGCGCGCCCGCGCCTCCATCCGGCCGTAGGTGAACGTGAACGTGGCCTGCGTCTTGATCCGCGCCGACGTGTAGCTTCCATTGGCGGCCTGGGCCCGGATGGCGAGCGCCTTGCCGTCGGTCGCATCCGGGTCGCTCACGACCAGGACGTTGTTCGGGGAGCTGGTGTAGGTCTCGAGCTCGTTGTTGCCCCATCCCGGCGGGTTGCCGACGCCGAGGTCATAGCCCCACTTCGAGGGGTCGGGCTGCGTGCCCGCCGCCTGGTTGAACTCGTCGTTCCAGATGAGGACGGGCGACGCGGCGGGTACGCGGACGGGCGCGCCGATCAGGGCGGCCGAGACAAGGATGAAGGATCGGGGTTTCATGGCATGCGATTGTTGCGAACTCGGGCGTCCGGCTTCAGCGCCATCGGGACGGCTTGACGGAATTCTTGGGGTATCCAGCCCGGGAAATCTGCCGCCCGCGCGCGGGGCGGTATCAGCGCTTCGGAGGGGGGGCGACCGTCTCGCCCTCGACCAGCAGCCCCTCGACCAGGATCTTGCGGCGCGGCGAATTCGGGAGAACGATGCGGCTCAGCAGGCGGGCGACCGCGGAGGAGCCGATGTCCTCGTGGGGCACGCGGATCGAGGCGAGGCGGCGCAGGGACTGCGGCGGCTCCAGGCCGTCGAAGCCGGTCACCGAGCAGTCCTCGGGGACGCGCACGCCGCGCGCGTGCAGCTCCTCCATCAGGCGGTAGGCCTGGTGGTCGGCCGCGCACACCCACGCGGTCACCCGGTGGTCGCGGATCCGCTGGAGGACCTGGTCGGTGATGCCCTCCTCCTTGATGTGCGGGCCCGACTTGTGGATGTTGATCGACCAGTCCGGGTGGAACTGGAGGCCCAGCGAGAACAGGGCCTCGACATAGGCGCCGAACCGCCGCGTCGCCCAGTGCCCCACCACGGGGTACTCCCAGGTGAGGAAGCCGATGCGCGTGTGGCCGGCATGCCTCAGGCGGGTGACGAGGGCCAGGATGCCGACCGAGTCGTCCGTATCAATCGTGTCGATACCTGGGGTGCTGTAGCACTCGAGCACCGCGACCGCGGAGATCTTCCGCGCGATCATGGCGACGGTCTGCTCGGGGAAGGGATAGATGAGCACCGTCCCGCGCCAGTCCCCATGGCGGATGCTGCGGAAGATGCTCTGGGGGCGGACGGCGGGCTCGAACGAGGCGGGGTTCTCGAAGCAGACGTCGATCGACACGTGCTCCATGCCCGCGCGCTCGCGGATCCCCTGCAGGATGAACGGGAACGTGGCCATCGCCACGTTTTCCGCCGGGACGCCGATCAGGACGCCGACCGTCAGGGGCTTGCTCTGCCGCGACCTGCGCAGCGAGCGCGTCGGGTTGCCCCTGTAGCCCATCTTCGCCGCCAGGCTCTGCACCTGCGCGCGCGTGTCGGCGCTGATCGCGGGGTGGTTTGCGAGGCTGCGCGAGACGGTGGTGCGCGACAGCTTGAGCCTCTCAGCGATCAGTTGTTGGTTGATTGTGGAGCTGATTGGTCGTGGGGCTTGCTGACAGTGGACATCGCCGCCAGGCCGAGTCTCGGGGGCGAATTCATGGTGAAGTTGTTCGGCCGTCTCCGGAAATAGTGCGACGGGCGATCGGGATTTCAAGTAGTAAAATAGTTATGCACATAAACATCAATCAGCACGCTCCCTACCGAATTCGCGGGGCTGCGCCTCGGGATCCAGGCGGCGGAATCCCCGGGATGGGTCGCCATATCCGGGCGTAGGAATCCGCGTCGGCGCCTGAATCCGCGCGTGGAATTCCGCCTGGTGCGGCGGCAATCGGGAATTAGATTTTATGCACGAAATGATGCACATGAAGATTGACATGGGGCGGCCGGATTCCGCTTGATCAGTTCGTTGGACCCCGAACCCCCCTAGATAGATGGCCGCCAATTATATTCCGGGCCCTCGAGGACGACCCGGATCCCAAGATGAACCCGCGTGAGCTTCCAGCCCATGGCCTCGCCTGAACGCCTCGGTTTCCAGGAAAAGCTCGCCTATGGGCTGGGCGACACGGCCTCGAATTTCTACTTCCAGTTCTTCAACCTCTTCCTTGTCTTCTACTACACCGACATCTTCGGCTTGGCGCCCCGCGCGGTCGGCACGATGATGGTCGCGCTGCGGGTCTTCGACGCGGTGATCGACCCGGCGGTGGGCCTGCTCGCCGACCGGACGAGCACCCGCTGGGGGAAGTTCCGCCCCTACCTCCTCTGGGGCGCGATCCCCTACGGCATCGCGGGCTACGTGATGTTCCTCAACCCCAGCCTCACCCAGCACGGGAAGCTCGTCTACGCCTACGTCACCTACGGCCTCATGTGGGTCGCGTATGCCGCGATCAACATCCCGTACTCGGCGCTCATGGGCGTCATGTCCCCGTCGTCGGAGCAGCGGACCTCGCTCTCGACCTATCGCTTCGTCTGCGCGTTCGCGGGGGCCTTCCTCATAGCGCGCCTGGTGATCCCGCTCAAGAACCTGCTGGGCAAGGGCAACGAGGCCGAGGGAATCCGGTACACGATGCTGATTTTCTCGGTGGCGTCGGTCGTCCTCTTCCTCTTCACCTTCGCGAAGACCCGCGAGCGCGTCGCCCCGACGGCCGGCCAGAAGGGCTCGCTCGGGGTGGATCTTCTCAACATGCTCAGGAACAGGCCGTGGGTGGCGCTGTTCTTCTCCGGGCTGTTCACCCTCGTCAATGCGGCCGTCCGCAACGGGTCGCTCATCTATTACTTCAAGTATGTCGTCCATGATGAGGCGAAGTTCACGCTCTACGCGACGAGCGGCTTCCTCGCGTTCATAGCCGGCGCGGCCTCGACGAAGCTCTTCCTGCGCCTGGGCGACCGCCGCGCGCTGATGATCGTGCTCTCCGTCGTGAACGCGCTGATGATCGCGTCGTTCTACCTGGTCGACCCCCGGTCCTACGGCCTGCTGGTCGTGCTCAACGTGCTGGCGAACTTTGTCGTGGGGCCGACGCCCGCGATCCTCTGGTCGATGTACGCCGACACCGCCGACTACGGCGAATGGAAGTTCGGGCGCCGGACGACGGGGCTCGTGTTCTCGGCGCTGGTGTTTTCCCAGAAGGTCGGCCTCGCGGTTGGCAACGGCGCCCTCGGCTGGCTGCTGGCCTACTGCGGCTTCGTTGCCAACATGGACCAGACGCCGTTCTCCAACCTCTGGATCCGCCTCATGTTCAGCGTCATTCCCGCGGCGCTGGCCCTCGTGGGCGCCTTTGCGATCGTCTTCTATCCGATCACCGACCTGCGGATGAAGGAGATCGAGGCGGACCTTGCCCTGCGCAAGGCGGCAACGGCATAGCGGATCCCGCGGCACACCCTCACCTTAAAAGACATGAAAACCCCCGCACGAATCCTCCGCCGGCAGTGGATCGCCGTCCTTTCGTTTCTCTGCGCGCCCCCCGCGTTTTTCGGGCAGACCTGGACGGTCTACGAGACCGCGCGCGACAACGGGCACACGCTCTCCGAGGTCCAAGGGCCCGCGGGCGTCGCCCCGGCCGCGGTGCCGATCGTGTGCGACCCGGCCCTGAAATTCCAGGCGATCGAGGGCTTTGGCGGCGCGCTCACCGAGTCCTCGGCATGGGTCCTCGGCCAGCTGCCGCCCGATCGTCGCGCCGAGGTGCTTCGCCGGTACTACGACCCCAGGTCGGGCCTCGGCTACACCCTCGCACGCACCCACATCAACAGCTGCGATTTCTCGCTCGGGAGCTGGGCGCTCGACCCGGTGGCCGGGGACACCGCGCTGGCCCGCTTCTCGCTGGACCCGATGCGCAAGTGGGTGCTGCCCCTCATCCATGACGTGCAGTCGATCGCGGGCGCCGATAACTTCCACCTGCTGGCCTCCCCGTGGAGCCCGCCGTCCTGGATGAAGACGAACGGCAGGATGACCTACGGCGGCGCCCTGCGCCCGGAATGCCGGCAGGCCTGGGCCGACTACCTGGTCCGCTTCATCAGGGAGATGGACAGCCAGGAGCATGTCCCGGTCTGGGCCCTCACCGTCCAGAACGAGCCCCAGGCCACCTAGACCTGGGAGTCATGCATCTACTCTGCGGCGGAGGAGCGCGACTTCATCCGCGATTACCTGGGCCCCGCGCTGGGCCGGGCCGGGCTCTCCGGCGTCCACCTGTGCATACTGGACCATAACCGCGACCTCATGGACGAGTGGACGAGGACGGTGTACTCGGACCCCGCCGCCGCCCGGTTCGTCTGGGGAACCGCGATGCACTGGTATGTGAGCGACGACTTCGCGGCGCCCTCCCGGGCCCACGCGGCGTTTCCCGACAAGCCGACGCTCTTCACGGAGGGCTGCAACGACCGCCACGAGGAGAAGGGAAAGTTCGACCTCGGCAAATGGGAGCACGGCGAGCGGTACGCCCACAGCATGATCAACGATTTTCGAAACTGGGTGTGCGGGTGGATCGACTGGAACATCGTCCTCGACCAGACCGGCGGCCCCAACCACGTCGGCAATTTCTGCGACTCGCCCGTGATCGTCGACACCGAGAAGGGCGAGGTCCGGTACGCGTCCTCCTTCTACTACATCGGCCACTTCAGCCGCTTCGTCCACCCGGGCGCCCGGCGGATCGAGTCGCACGGCGGCCCGGCGGGCCTTGAGTCGGTCGCGTTCGCCAATCCGGACGGCGGCCTCGCGGTCGTCGTCCTTAACACCGGGGACGCTCCCGCCGACTTCCAGCTGGCGGCGGGCGGCGGGTCGCGGCCGTGCCGCATCCCGGCCCGCGCCATCCAGACCTACGTCTCGACCCCATAGGCCGGGCGGCCCGGCGCCGGGTGCTCAGTTCTGGCCGGTCGAATCCTCGAACGCGTCGTCCCACCGGAAGCGTGCGCGCTGCTCGGGCGTCAGCTCCGCGATGCTCTCCTTCATCTTCCTGACCCGGGCCTCGAGGAGAAGCGGCGCGTCGGCGAGGTTGATCGGGACGACGCCGAGCAGGAGCCCGCACATCTCGTCGGTGGAGTTGGGCCCGAACAGGATGTTGCGGGGCGGCGAATACGGGTTGGAGGGATTGGCCGCGCTGTTGTCGAATACCCAGCGGCACCGGACGCGGGTTCCCTTCGGCAGGACGAACGGCTCGCGGTAGAAATAGTGGTCCTGCCACCGGAAGCTCCACCGGCCTATGTCGATCAGCGGCCGGACCGAGCCGTCGGGCATCTGCGCGCTGGCGTGCACTTCTCGGCCGAGCAGGTGCATGTGCGGGAACACCGACATGAGGATGCAGTCGGCGGGAACCTCGACGGAGTCCTCGACCGCGTACGCCGCGTCGCCCGCGGGGATGTCGAGCTTGAAGCTGCGGAGGAAAAGCGCGTCCAGCATCCGGTTCGTGGGCTCGCGCATGAGGTAGATCCCGACCTCGGTCTGGTCGGACTCCGCCTTGCCGGTCGCATGGTAGTGGATCTGCAGCGCGATGTCCCCGGACATCGGCATGACGGCGGCGGCGATCCCGCTCGGCAGGAAGCGGGGGGTCGTGCCGGGCACGCGGCCGCCGAGGTAGGCGGCCGGCGCGAAGCCTGGCGTGCCGAAGCTCGCGTAGCCGTTGCCACCCTCGGCCGCCTCGCGCTGCCGCGCCACGCCCGACGTGTCGACGAAGACGCCGGCGTGATGCAGGACCCGGGGGTTGCCCGGCCGCACCTCCACGGCGGCAACGGCCACCACGTCGGATTCGGGGATGCGCGCCCGGGCCAGCACCTCGGCCGGCACGCCGGCCAGGGAGAACGGGATCGGGAACACCTCGTAGGTGTCGTCGGGGCCGGGCGGGATCGTGAACGGCTGGCGCATCTTCACGACAAGGTCGGGAGGCCCGAGGCGCCATCCGCCCGCCCGCGGGGGTGGCGGCGCGGGCGCCAAGGAAAGGTCCCCCGCGGCGGCGCCGGTCTCGGCCCAGCGCCTGATCGTGGCGATCTCCTCGTCGGCGAGGCGCCGCTCGTCGACGAACGCCCCCCTCGGACCGTCGGGCGACCACGGCGGCATGACCCGCGCCGCGACCGTCTTCGCGAGGAAGCGCGCCCGCTTCGCCGCATCCTTGTAGGCGAGGAGGGAGAAGGGCGCCACCTCGCCGGGCCGATGGCACTCCACGCAATGGGCCATCAGGATCAGCGCAACGTCCCGGGCCCAGGTCGGCGGCGCTTCGCCCGCGCGCGCGGCCGCGAGCTGGGAGCCGGCGATGGCGCCGATCGCGAGCAGGGCCGGGACGCGGCTCATTGCCGGACCGCCTCCGGGATCGCGCAGCCGTAGCCCGCATGTCCCTTGAACGGGCCCGGCGACCCGGCCGCCAGGGCCGCGAGCACGTCGCGCAGTTCCTGGTGGGCCGCCGCGGGCCGCGCCGCGCCGGCCTCGCCCACGCGGTCGTCTATCCGGCCGCCATAGAGCTTGGCGCCGCCCGCCGAGAAGACGGCGACCTCGGGCGTGTAGGTGGCGCCGGCGACCTGCACCAGCCGGTGGGCCCGGTCGTCGGCGGCCGGAAAGCCAACCGAGTAGTCCGCCGCGTGGGCCCGGAGGGTCGCCAGGTCCGCATTCGGGTCCACATAGGCGCCGATGAAGGCGAAGCCCTTGGGCGCGAACTCCGCGGCAAGCCTGTTGAGCACCGGGATCGAGACGTTCGAGACGGGGCATTCCTGCCCCAGGAACACGACGACGAACCAGCGGGCCGCCGGGTTGAGCGGCGCCCCGCTGAGGTCGCGGACGTGGAGCTGGCCCCACCAGGACGNNAGGGACCGGCAGGAGCCCGAGGAGCGCGGCGAGTGCGGCGGCCCGAATGAGATTTCGACCGGGTGCCGGGACGGGCGTGCCGCGAGCTGTCACCCGGGGCCCGCGCGCGCGCCGCACATCGGGACACGCCGGGAAGCGACCGGCGGGGCGTCGGAGAACACGTCGGTCGCAGGCCGCCTGGTCGCTTGAGGCATCTTCGGGATAATTCTCGGGTTCGCGCACACGCTCTACAAGGACGAAAAGCCTT
>PLKS01000132.1:42441-69952 GCA_003140665.1 Opitutaceae bacterium | reverse complement strand
TTGACATCCTCCCGGCCCTAAAGGGCCGGGATTCCGGCCGAGAGCCGAAGTGATCGGCGCAAGCGGGTTGGTTCGCGTTTCGCCGGCTCCCGTGAGCCTCCGCGCGCAGACACGGCTTGACCAGCCGCCAGTATATTTCTTGCCGCCAGGGTGTCAGCGTGGCTGTTGTGCCCGCAGGCGACGCAGCTGAAGCGGTCCCGCGTTGGGCGATTCTGGGCACAGACATGCCCGCAGTGGGGGCAGGTCTGGGAGGTGAACGCCGGGTTCACCTTGGTAAGTTCTCCGCCACACCAGCTTAGCTTGTAGGCTAGCTGGCGGACGGTTTCCGCATGGCCTTGTCCGAGCAAGGCCCGGTTTAGCCGGGCCTTCAGTGCCACGTTCTTGCCCGGTACGTCGACAGTGCCCCGGGCGGAACGGGTAAGCCGGCGCAGCGCCAGATCCTCGCCAACAATGCGGCCGTGGTTTTTGGCCAGTGTCGTCGTTATCTTATGGCGGGCGTCGTTCACCCGGTTGCCTATCCTTCTGACGAAAACAAGCCTCCTGCGCTTGGCGCGGGCGTGGCGCCGCGAACCAACGACGCAGCGGGAAACACGGCGACAGAGAGTCGAATGCCTGCGCTCCTCTGCCTTGCTTGCAACCGGAAGGCGGAAGAATCGACCGTCGGAGACGGCAATCGACTCGTCCACACCCAGGTCGATCGCAATCTCGGGTGTCTCTCGCTTTGCCGGAACCTCAACTGTCTGCTCCACCTGGATGGAGACATGCCAGCGCAGGCCGTCGAAGCGCACGGTGGCGTTCTTTATAATACCTTCGAGGCGTTGAGACATGCGTGCCTTGACCCAGCCAAGCTTCGGAAGCCATACACACCGACCGTTGATTTCCACGCCCTGGGGCCAGCGGATTCCTGGAGCAGCGCCGGAGCGCCTCTTGAAATCGGGATACTTTGCCCGGCCCTCGAAGAAGTTGACATAGGCGCGATCGAGCTGGAGGAGGGTCTGTTGAAGAGCCTGGGACGGAACAAGCCCAACCCATGGGAAGACCGCCTTCATTGGCGGCAACTGGGCGGCCTGGTGGTGGTAGCTGACCCGCACTCGCCCCTCGCTGGCCCTGAATGCATCCCTGCGCTGGGCGAGCATCCAGTTCCAAAGGAACCGCAGGGCATGGCTCCAGGCGAAAAGCGACGCGGCTTGCGCCAGCTCCGGCTGGAGCTGGAAGCGATATGCCTTGAGGCGAACGGTCTCTGCTTCTATTGGTCTAACCATGCCTGGAAAGGGATTGCGCCTAGGAAGAAGTGTCGTCTACAGCCTGAATTATCATTTGGTCTTTGTTACCAAATATCGAAGAAGTCCCATTACTGCACGCGTTCGCGATTTCCTTGGCAAGGTGTTTTCTGATGTTTGTCGCGATTTCGGGGGCACCCTGGATGAGATGGACGGGCGGACCGATCACCTGCATCTCCATGTTTCGATGCCTCCAAGAGTCTCTCCTGCAAAGCTTGTCAACTCACTAAAGGGCGTGTCCTCCCGGTATCTGCGTCGACAGCGCTATCCCGAGGTCCGGCGGGCTCTTTGGGGCGATCATTTCTGGAGCCCGAGCTACTTTGTCGCCTCCACGGGAAGGGCTACTCTTGCCAAGGTGAAGGCCTATATCCAGCAGCAGCGGCCGTAGGCCGGTAGCCCTTCATCCCGGCCCTGAAGGGCCGGGTTTTCGGGCTATCTTGGGATAAGAGACATACCGATGGCCGGCCGTCCGCCTGATGGTCGGGGGGCGAAGGCATTTGGGGTTCAAGACGTACTTATCATATTATCTATAATATTGTTAAGTCATATTCGTCTTTTTAAAAAGAGGCGGAACCTTTGAGGTCTTCTAGGCGTCTTATCTTCTGTCACTGGTGTCCTGTCCTGGATTCTCCGGGATTGGCGCTGAAATGCCGCTTTCCAAGAAAGCGGCCCAAAAGAGAAAGGACGAACCGTGATGACAACGATCGCCCTCGCCGTGTCTTGGTGGGCTGTGGTTGCGCTGGCATACATCGCAATGACCGACTACCGGGTCGCTCGGTGAGTAACTAGAAAACAACGCCGCCCCGGGGTGACCCGGGGCGGCCCTTTTTCAAGCGTGAATGAGCGGCCCGGGGCCGCGAGATCAGCCCGTCGGCGGTCCCTTGACGGCGGTGTATTCGCTGAAAAGGCCGAGCAGCCCGATTCGCTTGGCTTCGACAAAGCCCACGGATCGAAGCGCCCCCAGCACCGATTCGGGCCTTACGCAGGCATCCATCGTCTCCCAGAAATAGACCATCATCGCCTGCGCGTCCCGGCTTCGCGTGAACACCCGGGTCAGGAACGGGTAGATCCTGCCGAAATAAAGCCTGAAAAGAAACGCGCCCGCGCGGCCCGAGGGTTTCGTGATCTCGAGAATGAGAACCTTTCCGCCAGGCTTGAGCACCCGCAGGTATTCGCGGAATGCCTCCTCGAGGCCGGTCACATGCCGCAGCGCAAAGCCCATCGTAAGGAAATCGAATGAATCGTCCGAGAAGGGGAGCTGCTCGGCCCGGCCCACCACGAAGCGGGCGCGCAGCTTCCTTCGAGCGACCGAGAGCATCCCCTCGCTCGGATCCAGGCACGTGACCGTGTCGGCCGACCCCAGGATCCTGGCCGCCTCGACGGCGACCGAGCCGGTTCCACAGGCCACATCAAGCACCTGATCGCCCTTGCGCAGGCCATGGCGGCGCAGGGCCCAGCGGTTGTAGAACGGCCCGCTGTGAAGGAAACCCCAATCGGAGATGGCGTCATAGTGCTTGGAGCCCGCGTCAAACAGCTGGTTGATGTAGGCCGTTTTTCCGTCATTCCCTGAATAATGCTCCGTCAGTGGGGGGTGAGGGGTCATCGTTTGGTTTCTGATGGGTAGGGAAGCCTGGACTGCCTCAAGGTTTCGCCGAATGTGCGCCTGATCCCATTGAATCGTCCCTTGCCGGACTTAGCCAAGCCAAACATCGCGTCCGGCCGGCCAAACCGGCGTTCCGTCCCGGGCCTAGGTATTCTGGGCGCAATGAAGGACTTCTCCGAAGCCGCGTCTTTGACTCCCATCGCCGCTCTCGCATCCTTTGCCCAGGACCCCATGTACAGATTCCTCTCCCTTTCTCCCTGGCTCGTCGCGTCGGTGCTGGCGGCCGGGACCGAACAGGCGAAGCCTCCCGCGGGAAGGATCGTGAGCTACCCGGAATTTGCGTCCCGCTATGTCGCCTCCCGCGAGGTCGATGTCTGGCTGCCGCCCGGGTATGACGAGGCGCCCGGCGCACGATTTCCCGTCATCTACATGCAGGACGGCCAGAACCTGTTCGACCCGTCCAAGAGCTACGCCGGCCGCGCCTGGGAGGTCGACAAGGCCATGGAGCGGCTGATCTCGGCCGGCCGGACCCGGGGCGCGATCATCGTCGGCATCTGGAACACGGGCCGCACGCGGTCCGCCGAGTACATGCCCGCAAAGGCCTTCACCACCCGCGACGTCAAGGACGTCGCGAACGGCTACGGACCCGAGTCCCACCCGATCATATCCGACCTGTACCTCAAGTTCATGGTCCAGGAACTGAAGCCTTTTATCGACGCGACCTTCCGCACCCAACCCGACGCGGCGCACACCTTCGTGATGGGATCGAGCATCGGCGGCCTCATCTCCGCGTATGCGGTGGCGGAATACCCCCAGGTTTTCGGGGCGGCGGCCTGCCTCTCGACCCACTGGCCTGCGGGCAACGGCGCGGTCATCGACTATCTGCGGGACCACCTGCCCGATCCCGGCACCCACCGGTTCTACTTTGACCATGGCACCGAGACCCTCGACTCCCAATACGCTCCCTTTCAGGACAGGATGGACGAGATCATGAAGGCGCGCGGCTACCGGGAGGGCGTGTCATGGACGACGCGCGTCTTCCCCGGGGCCGAGCATTCGGAAGCGTCCTGGAGCAAGCGCGTGGAGATTCCGCTCGGCTTTCTGCTGGGGATCCAGGGTTAGGAAACCACGGGCCCGCGCCCTACTTGGGCCCGACGCGGACAATCGCATCGCTGCTGATGGCGGTGCCCTCGCGGTTGCGGACCAGCGCGACATAGTGGCCCGCGGCGCCAGCCGAGACGTTCTTCAATATGAGCGACGGCTGCGACGCCCCCTCGATCTCGAGTCCATCGTGAACCCAGGCGTATTCCAGGGGTCCGGTGCCGGTGGCAGACACCGTCAGCGTGAGCTCACCGCCTTCCTTCGCGTCCAAGAAGGGGCCGGGCTCGCGGGTCAAAAGGGGAACGGTGGCGCCCCTGATTCCGCACGACACGGAGCCCGGCGCCACGTGGAGGCGGTTGATTTCCGCCGACGCCCTGTGGCCCCGCAGGT
Organism: Opitutaceae bacterium; assembly: GCA_003140665.1. Classification (GTDB taxonomy): domain Bacteria; phylum Verrucomicrobiota; class Verrucomicrobiia; order Opitutales; family Opitutaceae; genus Palsa-1447. The sequence goes on along the minus strand of PLKS01000132.1, from coordinate 65,578 downwards.
CGTCCACCGTCGCGATGAACGCCAATTCGTCCCCAGGCAGGAGATCGGCCGGCGGCCGCCAGAAGACACGGTAGGGCGCGGCATCCTCCGTGCCCAGCAGCTCGTACTGACCCGGGCGCGAGGCCCGCTCCATCGCAAAGGTCACCTCCGCGAAGCCGTCGCCGCCGGTGATGGCTGCGCGCAGCTCCTGGCGGATGGGTATCACCTGCCCATAGACGGTTCGCGCGGTGAACGTGAAGGTCGAGCCGCTGCCCGGGGAGGCGAAGGAGATGGACGGCGCCGAGGCCGGCGCCGGCAGGGGCGCCTCGGCCTCCCAGATGACGCACTGAAGCGGAGCCAGCGAGACCGAGACCTTGCCGTCGCCACCGGCGGTCAGAGGGGGTCCGCCGGCCGGGTTGGAATCGCGGGAGTCGAAGATGCGCCTGAGGGCGGCGCCGGACGGCTGGCTCGTGGCCAGCGTGGCTCCCACGGTCTCCGTCCGCGAGTTGTTGAGGGCGACCAGAAGCTCCACGCGCTCGCTCCGTTCGATGCGCGAGAAGGCGAACAGGTGGGGCTGTCTGCTCTCGCGAAGCAGCATGGCGCCGCGCGCCAGCGCGGGATGGGCCGTACGCAAGGCGGCGAGCGTGCGGATGGCACGGTAGAAGGGGTGGCCGGTGTCGAACTTGTCATCGGCGCCCGTCCGCGTTGTCCCGAGGAGCGCCAGTTCCCGGAATTTCGGCGCCCTCGAGGCAAACATGTCCTCGCGCGCGCCCATGTCGTCGCCGATGCCCACCATGCCCTGCTCGTCCCCGTAGTAGATGGCGGGCTGGCCCCGGACCGTCAGCAGGAGCTCATAGCCCAGGAGGACGAGGTCGCCCAGCTGCGGGGCTCCGGCGAGCGGATTGTCCTCCTTGAGGAAGGAGGCGAACCGTCCCGCGTCGTGGTTGCTGAGGAACGTCACCGCGTTCTGGGCGGTTCCGTCATGGTCGGTGTACCATGCGTCCCGCTCGAAGATGCCCGCGAGGGCCGTCTTGTCGTGGCCCTGGGAGACGAAGTCGCGCGCGCCCCAGGAGAATCCGAAGTCGAGAATGGCATCGAGCTTTCCCGTTGTCGCGAACTCGCTCATCAACGCGGTATCCCCGCCGTCGGTCACCTCGCCAAACTGGAGGAAATCCGGCCGGCCCAGCTCCCGGGACTTCTGGCGGATCGCCTCCCCGAACGCCTCCCAGAACTCCAGGTTCACGTGCTTGACCGTGTCGATCCGAAATCCGTCGATGCCGTATTGCTCCATCCAGCGGCTGTAGACCTCTATGAACCCGAGCACCACCCTCGGGTTCTCGGTGAACAGGTCGTCCAGGCCCACGAAGTCGCCGTGCATGGAGCTCTCGCCCTTGAAGTCGCTGTTGCCCCGGTTGTGGTAGAGCGTGACGTCATTGAGCCACTCGGGACTCTTGGCGTGGGCCTCCTCGGCCGGCACCACAGGCACGTGGGCAAAGCTCCGCTCGGCCGAGAGGCGGGGGAAATCGGAGCTTGGATTGACCCCGTTGAAGGCGACCTGGTGCGGATCGAAGGGCTTGCCATCCGCGTCGCGATAGGGCGCCGAAGCCATGTCGATGTAGGTCGTCGTCCCGTCCCGGTACCGGATGACGTCTGCGGTGTGATTGGTGACGATGTCGAGGTAGACGCGAAGCCCCCGGGCATGCGCCTGCGCCACGAATTCCCGGAATTCCGCGTCGGTGCCGAGGTGCGGGTCGATTCTTGTGAAGTCGAGGATCCAGTATCCGTGGTAGCCCGCGGTGCCGACCTGCATGGGTTTGTTCCTGAAGGGCGGCGTGATCCAGATCGCCGTGGCCCCGAGGCCCCTGATGTAGTCGAGCTTCGAGGTGAGGCCGACGAAGTCGCCGCCGTGAAAATGGGAGATCCGGGTCGGATCAAATCCGCTCACGTCGGGTCCGCCGGAAATGCCGCCGGTGTCGTTGGCCGTGGATCCGTTTTCGAACCGATCCGTCAGCAGGAAATAGAACACCTGGCCGGCGCCCGGATGCGTGACGCGCGGCACGCTGACGAGTTCCGGCGCATGGTCCCCGGCCCGCGCCGCGCCAGCGGCAAGGAGAAGGACGGCCAGCATCATCCGGCGGACGGTGGGTTGCGGCGAGACGGGAAGGCCTGACGAGGAAAATGCCATGGGGTGGGGCCTTGGTGTCCCAGATTGGAGCCCCATTGCGGGGAGTCAAAAATTGGCGTGTGGAAAATTCATAGGGTAGCCGGACAAAACCGTGGCTCGGCAGGGGAACGCCCGCTGGCGCCACGATGGACACCCTAGGGGGCGGCCTCGGGCGGGACGCGGCCCGCGAGCCTGAGGCTGAGGGCGTTCCTCAGCTCCGTCGCGCCGGCGGGCGCCAGCTGCAGGGCGCGCCGCCAATGTTCCCGGGCCTGGTCCCCGTCGCCGTCCTGGTAGAGCACGTCCCCCAGGCTGAGCTGGATCGCCGGTTCGCCGGGATCCAGGGAGCTCATCTTTCCCAGCGCCGCCGCGGCGCCCTTGAAATCCCCCATGCGCCTGCACGCATTCGCCTTGAGCGAATAGCCCCTCATGCCCCCGGGGACCAGGCGGATGGATTTTTCGGAAAAGCCGACGGCCTGGGCGAAGTGCCCGCGGGACGCCTCAAGGCTGCCCGCCGTGAGATAGGCCGTGTCGAGCATCTTCATCAGCCGATCCCGCCTGGGGTCCTTCGCCGGAACGATGGCGATCGCCTGCTCCAGGGGGCCGATGGCGGACGACGGATCAGACTTCTCCATGTAGTACTGGCCCAGCAGGCCCCTCGAATCGACGTCGCCGGGAAACACCCTGGCCACCCGCTGCAGGCACTGGGCGGCCTCGTCGCGCTCGCCCGCCCTCCAGAGGATCTGCACCATGCTCATGTTTGGCATGTAGAGGTACGGCTCGGACTGCAGGACCTGCGTGAGCAGGCTCCGGGCGAGCTTCTCGTCCTTCAGCCATACCGCCACCTCGGAATAGGAGAGCAGAATGGGAAGGGAATGCGGCAGCCTCGCATGGTACTCCGCCAGCATCGCGGCGGCCCGGGCGGGCTCGTGCTCGGTGAGCAGGGTGGCCCCGAGCAGGGGGCAGATCCTTTCGGGATCGCCCCCTCTCTTGAGCGCCAGGCGGTACTGGTCCGCGGCTTCGGGGTAGTGGCCGGACTCCTTGAGGGACCAGCCGCGCAGCATCGGGGCAATCCAGCCCTGGGGATCCAGTTCTTCGAGCCGGTCCAGGAGCGGCAGGGCCTCTCCCATTTGGCCCGTCAGCCGATATTCCTCGANNTCCTCGAAGGCGAGGCCGAGCCGCTGGATGTCGTAGCAATCCACCAGCATGGCCTTCATCCACGGGTCGGGAGGAACGGGCTCCTGCGTTTCCTCGCTTCTTGCGGTCATCGCCGCCGCCCCCTCGGCGTCGCCCCGGCGCGCCAGGATGCTCGCAAGCAGGGCCGCGCCCGATGTCGAATCGGGATGATGGGCGATGAGGTCGCGGAGCCGGGCAAGGGCGCCGTCGTCGTCGCCCCGCTGAAGCGCAACCCGCGCCATCCCCACCGACGCCTGCGGGTGGTTGGGCTCGATCCCCAGGATCGCCGCATACTCCTTCTCGGCCTCGTCCGCCCGGCCTGTCTTGAACAGGGCCTCGGCCAGCTCGAGGCGGGCGGGGACGTACGCCGGCTCCGCCAGGAGGGTGGCGCGGAGCTCGGCCTCGGCGGCGCCGAGGTCGCTTTTTTCCTGGGCTATCGCGGCAAGGTAGTAGTGGTCGCGCGCCGAGAGGCCGCCCGGGCTTGCCGCGATCACCCGGTAGCACGCCTCGGCCTCGGGATAAAGCCGGTTTGCCTGGTAAAGGCGCGCAAGGTCCCTCACGTCGTCGGAACCATGGCCGCGGGATTCGGCGCGCGCGCGCGCCCGCTGCAGCGCCTGGTTGAACGGCTCCGGAAGGTTTCCGTAGCGGGCTAAGGCCGGTAGCCGGGGGCGGTTGTTCTGGCGGCCCAGGATGAAAACGGCGGCGAGCGCCAGCGCGGCGGCGCACGCGATGGAACCCAGGACGATTCGCCGTCTTCTCATGGTTGCCGCGCGAACCTTGGGACGGACCGGCTGCGGCGCAAGGTCGAGTTCCCGTTTGGCCGCGTCGGGCGGCCAAACCGGCGAACCCGGCGTCCTGCATGCGCGCAACGGGCCCATCGATTGACACTCCTCGGCCGGGCGACGCATCATGGGCCATCCGCATTGAGCGCTGACGCATCCCCGACGCCCCAAAGTTTGGACAGGATCCCGCGCGCGGGCGCGCGGGTGTGGCTCTATCGCGCGCTCGCCGCGGTCGTGGTCCCTGCGGCGCTCCTGCTGGTCCTTGAGTGCGGGCTCCGCGTCGCGGGTTTCGGCCAATCGTTTCACTTCCTGATACCGGACGAAAGGCCCGGCTATTTCCGGACAAACCCCGACTTCGTCAGCTGGTTCCTCCCCAGCAATTTCGACCTCAGGCCGCTCAACTTCGGCGTCTCCGCCAGCAAGCCGCCGAACACCGTGCGGGTCGTGGTTCTCGGGGAATCGGCCGCCCAGGGCATTCCCGTGCCCTCCTTTGGGTTTGCCGCCCAGCTGCGCGCCCAGCTGCGCTCGCGATATCCGGGCAGGGACATCGAGGTCATCAACACGGGCATCGTGGCGATCAGCTCGCACGTGGTTTACCAGATTGCCCGCGAGCTGTCGGGGTTTTCCCCGGATCTCTTTGTCGTCTACATGGGCAACAACGAGGTCGTGGGCCCCTACGGGCCGGGTTGCGCCTATCTTTCGGAGATGCCGCCGCTATGGTTCATCCGGCTGAGCGTCTTCGTCCGGTCCACGAGGACGGGGCAGTTGATGGCGTCCTTCCTCGGGAGGATTGCCAGGCACGGCAAGCCTCCGGCCGAGTGGGGCGGCATGACGATGTTCGTGAACAATGCGGTGAAGGGGGACGATCCGCGGCTTGAGGCCGTCTACAAGAACTTTGAGGCCAACCTGAGGGACATCGTGCGCGTGGCGGCGGGCTCGGGCGCAAAAACGCTCCTCTGCACGGTGGCCTCGAACATCAGGGACAGCGCCCCGTTCCTGTCCCTCCACCGGGAGGACCTGACCCAATCGGACCTGGCGTCGTGGGGACGGGCGTTCAACAGGGGGCGGATCGAGTGGCTGCTCGGCGAGGTGGACCCGGCGCGGGCCGACCTGCTTCAGGCGCTGCGCATCGATCCCCAGTACGCCGACACGTCGTTCATTCTCGGCTCGCTCGAGCTCCAGTCGGGAACCATCGAGGCCGCCAGGCAGTATCTAATCGACGCCGAACACTGGGACGGCCTTCGCTTCCGGCCGGATCCCCGGATCAATGAGATCATCCGGAGGGTTGCCGGCGGGAGCGACGCCTCGGTCAGTCTCCTGGACGCGGCCGTCCTCATGGGCTCGGATCCGGCATCGAGCGCGCCGCCTGCCGGAAGGGGCCTTTTCTTTGAGCATGTCCACTTCGACTGGGACGGAAACTACCTGCTGGCGCGATCCCTGGCCGAGAAATCGGAGGACGCCCTGCTCGGCGCCGGGAAGGGTCGCGGCCCGTGGCTCGACTCATCCGGCTGCGCGGCGGCCGTCGCGTACACGCCCCATGAGCGGCTCGGCGTGCTTCAGAAGATCTCGACAATCGTCCAGAATCCCCCGTTTACCAACCAGCTGACCTATTGCGAGGACGAGGCGAGGCTGGCCCATGAGCTCGCCCTGGCCAAGGCCGACGTCCGTGACCCGGAAAAACTGGCGCAGGCGAAGGAAGTGGCCGCCGCCGCGAGCGCAAGGGATCCGAGGAATGCCGCGCTGGCCAAGATCGAGGAGGATGTGGATGACGACCTCGGGGATGTCGGCGGAGCCCTCTCCCAGTCCCGGCGCGCCCAGGAGCTCCAGCCGAGGAATTTCGCGCTGGCGGCGGACGAGGCGATCAAGCTCTCCCGGCTTGGGCGCTTTGACGAAGCTGAGAAGCTCCTCAACCAGACCGCGATGTCCTGCACGCCGAGGGACCGCGCGGCGATGGCCCCCGCCTTTGCCGACTTCTTCACGCGGACGAAACGTTTCGAGGACGGGAGGCGCTATCTGGACGGCGAAATCGCCCGGCGCCCTGGCGACCAGAGCCTTCGGCTGATCCGCGGCCGCCTTGCGCGGCTCTCGGGCGACTCCGCCGCCGCCGAGCGGGAATTCCGCGCCATCCTTGCCGCGGATCCGGGAAATCAGGGCGCCCTCGAGGAGCTTCTGGGCCTGCTGAATGCCTCGGGGCAGGCCGCGGCCGCGGAAAAGGAGAGCCTCGCGGCCACGGACCTCCAGCCTAGAAACGTGGCCAACAATCTCAGGGCGGCCATTATCAACGACTCGCATGGGGATGACGCGCAATCGGTCCGCTGTCTCCTCGCCGCTGAGCGGAGCGGGCCCGTGACGTCCGGGGTCGAGCTTTGGCTCGCGCGAAAACTGTTCACCCTGGGGCGGCCGGACGAGGGATTGACCCATCTGGCCGAGGCCAGGCGCATCTCGCTGGTCGAGGGCGATCCCGCGGTGACGGAGTCGATCAGCCAGGCAATCGAGCACGTGCTGTCCCAGATGCGCTGAGTGGGGAGGCGTCCCTGCCGGCGTCCTGCCGGCCGGACGCGGGAACGTTTCTGCGGGCAACCCACCTTCGCGCCGCGGCGGGACCGGGCTCGTCCCGGGGGGAGACCCCGGCTGCTGACGATGAAAACCGCGCGGCGAAACCGTCCCGGCGGCCTTTATCGCGGTTTTTTCCGGGTCATCTCGGTTTTTTGAAAGACTTGGGGGTAGCGAAAAATGCGCCGTTCCAAATCCTCGGTGCATACCCAAGCCACGCACCAAGGTGGCTTTCTGCCCCGACATTATCCCAACCCAAGCCCAAAGCTGAGTCGTCAAGACGCCGCGTCCTGCGTCGTTTTGACGAGCTGATTCCCCAACCATGCACACCGAAGCTTCGAAACACACTCCACGCGCGGGCCGATACAGGCTCGTCTCCGTCGGCCTGATCTCCCTTGCCGCCTCATTGCCGGCGTTCTCCCAGACGGCGAGTCCGCCGCCGCCCGCCGCCCAGACGCAAACCAGCGGCACCCAGCCGGCAGTCACAACCACGACAACCACGACGACCAGCCAGGCGACCACGCCCAGCGACCAGCCCGTCGTCCTGAATGAGTACACGGTGAACGGATCCTACGCGAGCAGCCTTGAGATGGCGGCCGAGCTCAAGCAGAATTCGGACGCGATCGTCGAGATCATCGCCCCCGAGGATATCGGCAAGCTGCCCGACGTCAGCATCGCCGACGACCTTGTGCGGCTGACAGGCCTGACCAGCGAGCGTGAAAACGGCCGCAACCAGGAGATCACCATTCGCGGCTTCGATCCGGACTTCATCGTGGGCACGCTCGACGGCGTCGAGCAGGCCACCACGGGCGACAACCGGGACACCCAATACGACCAGTATCCCTCCTCGCTCATCGGCGGGGGGACGGTCTACAAGTCCGGCCAGGCTGACCTGGTGGGCGGCATTGGCGGGACGATCAACCTGCAGACGGTGTCCCCCCTGGGCTTCGACCACAGGGTGATCGCCGTCGACGCGTACTACAACTGGACGAATTACGGGGAGCTCACGCCCGGCCAGAAGGCGACCGGCGAGAGCTACTCCGCCTCCTACATCGACCAGTTCGCCAACGGGACGGAGGGCGTCTACGTGGGCTACGCCCACAGGGAGACCCCTTACGAGGGCCAGCAGTTCCAGGCCTGGGGCTATCCCACGGCCCCCGACGGCAACCTCATACTCGGCGGCATGAGGATCTACGTCCAGAACGACCTCCTCAAGAGCGACTCCGCCGTCGCCGTGATCGAGAGCAAGCCAACCGACTGGATCCACAGCAAGGTCGACCTGCTTCTCTCCTATACCAACGAGAACCAGCTGCTGCGGGGAATGGAGGTCCCGATGGCGGAATGGGGCAACCCGACCCTTCAGCCGGGTTACACGGCCACCAACGGCCTGATCACCAATTACACCCTCACCAGCGTGAACCCGGTGATACGAAACATGGACACGGAGACGCTCTCCCACCTGGCCTCCGTGGTCTGGAATCTTGATCTGGGTGCGCCGGCGAGCAGCTGGCCGGTGCATTTCCAGGCGGGCTGGTCCTCGGCGAGCCAGAGGCAGGAGGTCCTGGAAACCTACGCGGGCCTCGGCTTCAACAACACGGAGACCGATGGGGGCACGTGGGTCGTCTCGCAGCCGGCCGGCCCGAACCCGCCGTCGGTCGTCTCGAGCACGAATTTCGCGGACACCAGCCTCTTCACGCTCACCGACACGCAGGGGTGGGGCGTCGGCGTCTTCCCGGTCACCGGCATGGAGGGCTACCTCAAGTACTTCATCAGCTATGACATCGCGGACTCGTTCAAGGTGCTGACCAAGCACGACCTGAACGCGTCGATCTTCAAGGATGTCGAGATGGGCATCAGCTACACCGAGCGCTTCAAGCAATTCGGTCAGAATCCCACCGGATACCTGGTCAATTCCGACGGGCAGCCCGAGGCGCCCCTGCCTCCCCTCGTCGGGACCACGGACCTGTCGTTCATCGGCAACCTGCATCCGATAGCCTATGATCCGAACGCCGCGCTCGACAGCGGGCGTTACACGTTCGTCCCGAACCCCAACCCGGGCAGCTGGGAGGGCGACAACTACGACGTCTGGGAAAAGCTCACGCGGCCCTATTTCCAGTTCGACCTCAAGGGCAATGCGTTCGGCGTGCCGTTCAGCGGCAACATCGGCGCCGTCGTCGATTTCGCCAACCAGAACTCAAGCGGGTTCTCGGGAAACGGCGGCAACATCGTCTATCCTGTCACCGGCGGCGCAACCTATGCGGATTTCATCCCGAGCCTGAACCTGATCTTCAAGCCGACGCCCAACGACCTCATCCGTTTCTTCATCGGCCGCCAGGAAATGCGGCCGACGATGTACCAGATGAGAGCCGCGCGTGACTACGGCTACAACGCAACCGACGCACTCTCGACCATCAACAGCCCGTGGAGCGGCACGAGCGGAAACCCGAGCATCCATCCGTGGATCGCGAACTCCGTCGACCTTGATTTTGAGCACTATTTTGCGCACGGCGGCGGCTACGTCTCGTTGGCGGCCTTCGAGAAACAGCTTCTGACTTACATCTACCAGCAGAACACCGTGACCAACTTCGCTGGATACCCCTACACATCCGCCCAGCCACCCGTGCTCACCCAGGGCATCACCTCGGAGTACGTGAACGGACAGGGCGGCAATGTCAGCGGCGTTGAGGGCACCGTGCAGTTGAGCAGCGAGATCCTCAGCGGCGGAATCGTCCGCGGATTCGGAATCCAGCTGAACGCCCTCCTCGTCGACAGCAACATCAAGCCCTGGGGCCCGAACAACCCGAGCGCGCCGCTTCCCGACATGTCGAAGAAGAGCGCGAACCTCCAGTTGTACTACGAGAGCCACGGCTTCGCGGCCCGCGTCAGCGACCACTATCAGGGGGAGACGAGGGAGTACATCGTGCAGTTCGGCGTGCCGACCTTCGCATCCCTGGGGACGCCCGGCGACGGCTTCTCCGAGGAGATACCCTACCACACGATCGACGCCCAGCTCAGCTACGCGTTCAGGAGCGGACCGATGAAGGGGCTGACGCTCTACCTCGAGGGCAGAAACCTCAACAATGCGCCCCAGATCACCTACAACAACGGGGATCCGCGGCAGCTGTCGAACTGGCAGAAGTACGGCTCGTCCTACGACACCGGGGTGTCCTACAAGTTCTGACGGACACCTGACAGGGCCTGCTCACCAGAAGGCCAGATCGGGCGGCTGCCGGATTCGTCCCGGTGGCCGCCGCCATACCCGGCGGGCAGGTTCCATCGCATTGCCTGACACCCAACCCAACCTCAATGGGCCCCGCCTCGTCCACCTGGCTCACCACCCGCAGCGCCGCGGTGCTGGCCCATATATCCTCCCTGCCCGGCGGCTACGGCATCGGCAACCTCGGGCCGGGAGCCCGGAGGCTCGTGGACTTCCTTGGACGCGCGGGGGTGCGCTACTGGCAGATCTGCCCCATCGGCCCGACGGGTTATGGCGACTCGCCCTACCAGACCTTCTCGGGCCACGCCGGCAACCCGTATTTCATCGACCTGGGCGAGCTCGTGGGCGCCGGCCTTCTGACGGCAGACGAGGTGGCGCCCCTCCGGGAACTGCCGGACGCGCGCGTCGACTACGGCCGCCTGTACGAGGAATTCTGGCGGGTGCTTGCGCGGGCATACGACCGCTTCGCCGCATCGGACGGAGACGACCTGGAGGGCTTCGGGTCGGTGTCCGCTTTCCGCAGGCAAAACGCCGTCTGGCTGGAGCCCTTCGCCGACTTCATGGCGCTCAAGGCCCACTTCGGCGGGCGGCCGTGGACGGCGTGGCCCGAGGAATTCCGAAGCTGGACCCCCGAGCTGCACGCAACCCTTGCGGAGTCGGTGCGGCGCGACGCCGACCGCCACGCCTTCTATCAGCACCTTTTCTTCGGCCAATGGGAGCGGCTGCGGCGATACGCGGCGTCCCGCGGCGTCGGGATCATTGGCGACGTGCCGATCTTCGTCGCGCTCGACAGCGCGGACACGTGGCAGAACCGCGCGGTATTCCGGCTGGATGGGCACGGGCAGCCGCTCGCGGTAGCCGGGGTGCCTCCCGACTATTTCTCCGCGACGGGCCAGCTTTGGGGCAACCCGCTCTACGACTGGGATCATCTGGCCCGCACCGGCTACGCCTGGTGGATTGACCGGCTGCGCGCGGCGTTCGAGCTCTACGATATCATCCGGCTCGATCACTTCCGGGGCTTCGACACCTACTGGGAGGTGCCGGCGGGCGCGCCCGACGCCCGGGGGGGGCGCTGGCGAAAGGGGCCGGGGCTGCCTTTCTTTCATGTGGTGAAGACCGCCCTGCCGTCCGCCCGCATCATCGCCGAGGACCTCGGCTATATTGGGCCGGATGTCGTGGCGCTGCGCCGCGCGGCCGGCCTGCCGGGAATGAAGATCCTCCAGTTCGCCTACGGACACGACGCGAGCAATGTGAACCTGCCGCATTTCTATGGGCCGGAGAGCGTCGTCTACACCGGGACGCACGACAACTCCACGACGCGAGGGTGGCTTGAGAAGCTTCCGGGCGAGACGGCCGGCCAGGTCGCCGACTATTTCCAGCTCAACGGCTCCCGCTCGGCATGGCCGATCATCCGGGCGGCGCTCGCCACCGTCTCCCGCCTCGCGGTCATCCCCATCCAGGACCTCCTCGACCTGCCCGCCGAGACGTCGCTCAACCAGCCCGGGACGGCGCAAGGCAACTGGCAGTGGCGTTACACCGATGGGCAGCTTCTTCGCCTGGGCGAGGAAAAGCTCGCGACGCTCCGCCACTGGATCACCCTCCACGACCGTGCGGGCGACAGGACGCCGTCCGACTACAGCGAACCCCCGGCTGCTCCCCAAGCCCATTCATGACGATCTCGCGCAGTCCGCTGACGCTTCCCGCCATCTGGAACATGAGCTTCGGCTTTCTCGGCATCCAGTTCGGCTGGGGCCTGCAGATGGCCAACATGAGCGCCATCTACCAGTACCTCGGGGCGAGCGAGAGCGGCCTCGCCATCCTATGGCTTGCTGCGCCGATCACGGGCCTGATTGTCCAGCCTATCATCGGCTACTACAGCGACCGCACCTGGACCCGCCTGGGCCGCCGCCGCCCGTATTTCCTCGGCGGTGCGATCCTCGCGAGCTGCGCCCTCCTCGCGATGCCCAACTCCTCGTCGCTGTGGATGGCCGCCGGCCTCCTTTGGGTGCTCGATACGTCGATCAACATCACCATGGAGCCCTTCCGCGCGTTCGTCGGCGACCTGCTGCCGCCGGCGCAGCGCCAGCTCGGCTTCTCCATGCAGAGCCTGATGATCGGAATCGGCGCGGTTCTATCGACGGCGCTTCCCTGGCTGTTCACGCATTTTGGAATGGCGACCGGCGCGGCGGGCGCGGGAGTCATCCCCGAATCGGTGCATGTCTCCTTCTACGTGGGCGCTGCCGTTTTCCTTGGCTGCGTGCTCTACACGATCGTGACGACCCGCGAGTACCCGCCGGAGCCGGAGACGGCGGCGCCGGCGCACACGGGCCGCTCGACCCTCTCCGAGATCTTTCGCGAGATGCTAGAAATGCCGCGCGTGATGCGCCGCCTGGCCGTGGTGCAGTTCTTCACGTGGCTGGGGCTGTTCTGCATGTGGATCTACTTCGCCCCGGTCGTGGCGCACCGCTTCTTTGGCGGCGAGCCGGGCACCCCGGCCTACCAGCGCGGCGTGGAATGGAGCGGCGTCTGCCTTGCCACCTACAGCGGCGTCGCCTGCCTGGTTGCGTTTGGCCTCGTTGCCCTTGCCCGGCGCGGCATTCCCACGAGGATGCTCTATCGTTTCGGGCTGATCTGCGCGGGCGCCGGCCTGCTGGCTGTCGGCCTTTGGCAGAGGCCGGAATACCTGCTGATCTCGATGGTTGGCGTGGGAATCGGCTGGGCGACGATCCTGTCGATGCCCTACGCGATGCTGGCCGACGCGATACCGGCTGCCCGCATGGGTTTCTACATGGGCGTCTTCAATTTCTTCATCGTGCTTCCGCAGATCCTCGCTGCCACCGTCCTGGGGCCGGTGGTCCAGTATTTCTTCGGCGGGCATGCGCTGCCGGCCGTGATGGCGGGCGGAGTCTCGTTTTTCGTCGCGGCAGCCGCCCTGTCGTGGGTGCCCCGGGACACCGCCCTGGCGCCTTCAGGGGACGGGGGCAGCCTCGCCTAGAGTCACGGGCGATTTCCGGCCCCCGGTGTCCTGCTTCGGGCGCCCGTGGGAGAAATCCAGCCGGTCGAAGTAAACGGTCTTGGGCTGCGACTCGACCCTGTTGCGGTCGGCGTCCATCTGCGCCCGGTATTCGTGGGGCGTCATCCCCTTGTGCTGCTTGAAGACGCGCGTGAAATAGGTCGGGTCCGTAAACCCCCCGGCGTAGGCGATCTCCGAGATATTGAGCGACGTCGTTTCAAGCGCGAGCACGGCCCCCTCGATGCGGATGCGCTGGATGTAGTGCGTGAGGCGCTCCTTCGTTTCGACGTTGAACAGGTGGGAGAGGTAATCGGCCGAGCAGCCCAGCAGTTCCGCGATGTGCTGGACGTTGAGGTCAGGGTTCGCGAATCGCTCGCGCACGAGGCATTTCGCCTGGAAGACCTTGCCGATGTCGCTGTTCAGCTCGCCGGTGCCCGTCTCGACCACGTTCCGGAAAAGACCCAGCAGGGCGATGAGCAGCCCCTTGAGCACCGATTCCCGCGCGGGCCCGTGAGTGTGGAAGGTCTGGGCCAGGCTGTTTGCCAGGGTGAGGAAGACATCCAGGTTGGGGGCGTCGAAAAATTCGATGACCTCGATGTCGGGGTGGCGCGGGCGGGCCTCGTAGGCGAAATGCAGGCTGACGGTGTTGTTGTAGAAGCCGGCGACAAGGTTGCGGAACGGCTGCGCCGCCTCGGCGTGGACGATCTCGCCGTGCGGCACCCCCGCCGGAATGACGCAGAGCTCGTCCGGGCTTAGGCTGAAGGCGTCCTTGGGGAACTGGAAGTCCGTGCGGCCCTGGAGCTGGAGAAACAGCTCCGGACGGTAATGGTAGTGCATTCCCCGCAGCTTCTGCACATGCTTGACCTCAAGGGGGACCCGCATGCGCAGCTGGCCACGCTCGGCAAGTTTGATTGCGCGTTCGAAGATCTCCCGCATTTCTGCGCGGTTATGGTCGCTCAGCCGCTTTGCGGCAAATAGCCCTGGTAGATCTCCTTTGCCATTCATAGGTCAGGTACGATGACGGGGAGGGGGTGAGGTAACTGCGACCCGTAGCTTCCCTCCATCGCGAAGAAACTCAATTTAAAACTGGCCATGGTGCCTGATTGGCGGATCCCCCCGGCGCACCCGGCCTCCAAGGCACGCCGCGGGGACCGCGGCCCGGGTTTTGCGTGGAGGCGTCGGCGGCCGCCTCCATGGCGGTCATTTCTTCACGCCCAACAACGCGACGTGGCTCGCGGTCTTGTAGAAGTCAACCCGCCCGTTCACCGTATTTAGGAGATGAATACTGCGGCAGGCCGCCTCTATCTGCTTGTAGTTGTTGAACACGGAATAGGAGTAGGCCAGGCCGTCTCCGGCCGACATCGTGTACCCCTTCCCCCTTGTCTTTAGCAGGTTGGCCATCTTCCACAGCCCCAAGAAGTTGATCGCCTGCTTGATCGAGCGCATGGCGCGCGAGCCGTGCCCGAAATTGTTTGAGTCCGATATGAATATGGCCTTGCCCGCGACCCTCAGCATTTCCGAGACGGCAAGCTCCGGGCGCCTGATGTGGTGCAGCACCGCAAACTCGCAGACCAGGTCGAATTCGCCGGCGCCAAACCTCAGCTTCGTCGCGTCGCCGTCCACGAGCTCCCCCGTCGACATTCCAAGCGAATATCCCACTTCCCGCAACTCCCTCACGGGCTCGATTCCGACTATACGCAGCTCCGGGCGCAGCTTCTTGATGTGGCGGATCGCCCGTCCCGTGCCCGAGCCGATATCAAGGACGGATCGCACCTGAAGGAAATCAAGCACCGCGACCAGGAGGCACAACGCGAAGGAATGCTCGTCCTTTTCATCCACGTGCATCGCATTGTAGGCACCGGCCGTCTCCGCATAGTAGCGCCGCTGCATTTCAGCCTCGCCAGGGGTGCGCGCCTCGGGCTCTTGATCCGCCGGTTCCCTGGGGAATGAGGACATTTCGATTCAGGCCGGCGGCTGCCGGCCGGCGGGACCGTCAGGTTGCCGCGACGTGAGGTTCATGTTCAATGGCAAAGGATCTTCGGGTGCGGCACTCGCGGAACCCGAATTGAATCGCTTCCGGTCGCAGCGGGCAACGGCAGAAAACTCGGGTCGTCGCAGGCATTCTGCAGCTCATGCCGGACGGGACGGGCTGATCAGGGTAGCTGGCCCGGCGGAAACAGCTGCGGGAAATAAGTGCCGAGAACCTTGGCCGGCAGCGCGAGCCGAACGGGCGATTTTGGGGTGCTGGACTTGAGGAGACCTGCTTCGACGGCAGTGGCCAGTGCTGCGCGGCCGGTGCGCTCGCCCGAGCCGGCGATCCGGCCCGCCTCGCCCCTTGGGAATTCGCCCCGGTAGAGCGCCTCGCGCAAGAGGAGAAATACCCGCGCACCGGCCTCGCCCAGGCCGGCCTCCAGCCGGACATAGTGCTCCATGCGGTCGGCAAGGGTGTCCAGTTCAAGCAGCCTCTCCATGAATGCGATCTGGTCCAGCATGACCTGGAGCATGAACTCGCAGAATTCCCGCAGAGCTCGCTCGCTGAGGTGGGCGTTCCCGTCGCCGGCCAGGGACGGGCTGCGCTCCCGGTCGGCGTTGGCCAGGCGCTCATAGTATTCCTCGCGCCGGAATGCCAGCCCGCGGGAAAGCGACCAAAGGCCGCCGGAGTCGACGCCCGCCCTGCGGATCAGGGAGTCCGAGAACAACCGGACCACGCGGCCATTTCCGTCGCGAAAGGGATGGATCCATGCGAGCCGGTGGTGGCTTGCCCCCACCGCGACGATCGCCGCGGCGCGCGACCGGCCCGGCGATTCGTAGCGCTGGCAGAAATGCCGGAGAAGACCCGGCACAAGCTCGTAGGGCGGCGCGACGTGAGCACCCACCTTCACCTCGATTGCGCGCAGCACGCCGGGTTCGAGAGGGACCTTCGCCCCGGCCCGCGTCGTGGCCACGCACAGCGACGCAGGAAGCTCGGAGTAGAAGCGGCGGTGCAATTCGCAGAGGAATCCCGGGGCGAAGGGGGACCCGTCGCTGCCAGCCGCCCAACGTTGGCAGGCGAGGTGGGCGATGGCCAGTTGCTGCAGGTCGCGCTTTTCCGGCTCCGATGAGAAATCATGGCGCAGCGCGGCCTCGATGTCAGGCACGCGCGTCTGCTGCCCCTCGATCAGGTTGGAATAGTAGCAGTGCATCCACCGCGTGACTTCGGCCAGGTCCTCCAGGAGGGGGCCCCGGACCTTTCCCTTGAGTCGAGCCGCGTGCTCGATCACCGCGCATGCGAGGTCTTCGAGGACAGAGCCCTCCTGCGCGGGGAAGGCGGGTTCAAGGGCCGTTTCGGTGAGGTACATGGTGCCGATCTATTTGCCGGTCTTTGTATTATGTGTAATATTAAAAATCAACAAATTAGGTATCATATGTGACATAATATTGTATGGATATTGCCGATCTTTTTGCCGATCGAAATAAGGAACATTAAGTCCTTGTTTGAGTGAGATTTAGAGCGTTATGAATGCCGCGGAAAAATCGGATCGCCCAGGAATTGGCCGCCCTCCCTCCTGGGAAAACAAAAGCAATTGCAAAAAGGCGGCCGCCTGAGGAAATGGAAAATCCCGATGCAAAGGACGCCTCCCGCTGACCTTCGCCATTCGCCGCCGGCGATCTACCCGGGCATTCCCAAGGCTCCCCGCCGCGCGCCGAGGCCTTCGAGCAACTTGACCCTCGTCCTCGGGGCGATTCCACAGGAAACCGATCTCGTCGAGTGGGCGGTGATGGGGAAAAGAAGGGGATTGCTCGATGGCTTCCCCTTTGTGCGGGGCCGCCTCGCAGGCCGCGTGACGATCGTTGCGGTCACCGGGATCGGAAAGACAAACGCGTCGCTGATCTCGACCCTGTTCGTGGAGCACTTCCGGCCCCGGGAAGTTATAATGACCGGCACCGCCTCGCGCATCAACCCCGCCGTGCGAAACGGCGACGTGATCGTCGGGGAAGTGACGTGCAATCACGATTTCGGAAGTCTGGGCGGCGATTACGCCATGGAGTACTTTGGCGCCGAAGGCCCCCTGGGCGACTCGAGTCCCATCGTCTATCCGGCCGATGGGCGGCTGCTTTCGGCCGCCAGGCGGGCCCTGAGGCACCACGTGCCCGAAGCCGCATCCCAGCACAGGCCCACCTACCTGCCAAGGGTGCGGCTCGGCCGCATAACCTCGGGGGACCAGTTCGGCATCACGCCGGCGCGGATCAGGGATATCCGAAGGCAGATCAGACCGGACCTCATGGAAATGGAGAGCGGGTCGGTGGCGCAGGTCTGTTGGTACTTGCGGACGCCCTTCATCTGCATCCGGAGCGGGAGCAACCGGACCCAGAACCTGCCGGACAACGACTACCAGAAGCTTTCTCCATTTGCGGCGCGGCAGGCGGCGCTGTTCACGATCTCGCTGGTTGGCGAGCTCGCGCGCTAGGGCCACGCGTTCATGAAGCTCTTCTGCCGCGGGGACGTCGACGGCTTCTGCGCAATCGCCCTGGACAACATCGTCCAGCTTCTGCTGATACCGCCGATGTGCATAGGCGTGCTCGGCTTCCGGGCGGAGCTGGTCTACGGCCGGATACTCCCTGGGGTCGCCGTGTCGTTTCTCGTCGGGAATGTCTTCTACGCCTGGCAGGCCCACCGCCTCGCCCGCAAGGAGAACAGGAGCGACGTGTGTGCCATCCCGTTCGGGCTGAACACGCCGACGCTGATCGCGTACATCTTCCTGGTCATGGCTCCCGCCAAGCAGCTCGCGATCGCCAACGGGGCCGCCGATCCGGACCTCGTCGCCTGGCGCGTCGGGCTGGTCGCCTGCGTGGGCAGCGGCATNNTTCCTGACCATGAATTTCCTGTTCAGCACCTTCGCCCATCCGATCGTCGGGTTCGTGACGCTCGGGCTGGTTCTGCTTTTCTACTTCGGCCAGCTCAAGCCGCGGGGAGGAATTCCGCCTGCGCTCGTCGTCCTTGTCGTCGGCGTGGCACTCGCCTGGGCCACGGGGCTTGCCCCCATGGGGAAGCTCACGCTTGGCGACATAGGCTGGCGGCCGCCGGTGCCCGTCGTCGCCGACTTGCTGGGGGGGTTCGCCGGCGGCAAGTTCCTCCCCTATCTGTCGGTCATCCTCCCGATGGGCCTCCTGAATCTGCTCGCCTCCCTCCAATGCATCGAGTCGGCAGCCGCCGCCGGCGATTCCTATTCCCCCCGATCGTCGCTCTTGGTGAACGGGGCCTGCACGTTCGCCGCGGCCTGCTTCGGATCCCCTTTTCCCACGTCCCTCTACATCGGGCACCCCGCCTGGAAGCGGATGGGCGCGCGCGCGGGCTATTCGACGGCCAACGGAATCTTCGTCACGATTGTCTGCCTGACCGGGGCCATGTCCCCGATCGCCTGGGCGGTCCCCGCCGACTGCGGGCTGGCGATAATCATCTGGATTGGATTCATCATCACGATCCAGGCCTTCGAGGCGACGCCCCAGCGCCACTGGCCGGCCGTCATCATGGGCATGGTTCCCGTTATCCTGGCCTGGGTCACCTTTTCAATGATGAACTCCGCGCGCATCGGCGGCGCGGGATCCGCTGCCGGCCCCGCGTTCGGCCCAGGGCTTCTCTCGGCCTTCCACGGCGCCGGGATAGCGATCGAGGGCGGCTTCGCGATAGGGCAGGGCACCTTCTGCAGCGCCCTCATATTCTCGACGATCACCGTGCTCGTGATAGACCGGAAGCTTGTTTCCGCGGCCCTGTGGTCGCTGGCGGCTTCACTCCTGAGCCTTCTCGGATTCCTCCATTCGTGGCGATTCGTGCCGGGCGATGCGGTGGGTTCGATGCCGCTCGTCGACCGTCTGGTCGGGGCCCCTTCAACCTCGCCCACGCTTTTTCCCGCTTCCCAATACGCCATCGCCTATGCGTGCTTGGCCGTGGTTCTCCTTCTCGCCCGGGCATTCACGGTGCACGACAACTCGGAGCCGCACATGTAGGAGCGCGGCGTGCGGGATCAGGGCCAGCCGACATTGAGCGCCGCAAGCCCGTGGAAATGGTAGTTGTCGCGGTACCGCGGCGGCTCCAGGAGGAAGATGCCGGGAAGCTCCTCGAAAAGGATCGGCAGGGCGATCTGCAGCTCAAGCCGGGCCAGAGGCGCGCCGAGGCAGAAATGGATGCCTCCGCCGAACGCCGAATGCGCGGAGGCCATTCCCGTCGCGGGCCTCCCCGGGTTGAACACGTGCGCCTGCGGATACCTCGATGGGTCGCGGTTGGCGGCGCCGTAGAGCAGGGCGATCCCCGTTCCCCTGCGAAGCATGATCCCGGCGATCTCCACGTCCTCCTGGGCGTAGCGGCTGAAAAGGTGGAGGGGAGGGTCGAACCGGAGGCATTCCTCAACCGTCGCCTCCGTGGCCGCGGTGCTGGCGAATGCCGCGCGCAGGTCGGTCTTCTCCTCGAGGAGCGTCTTCACGCCGTTCCCGATCGCGTGGACGGTCGCCTCGTGGCCCGCATTGAGCAGCAGGATGCAGGTCGCGATGAGTTCATCCTCCGACAGCCGGTCCCCCGTCGCCTCCGCGGCCAGGAGATGGGTGATCAGGTCGTCAGCCGGCCGCCTGCGGCGCTCGGCCACATAGCCGCGCAGAAATCCGGAGAATTCCCTGCTCGCCGCCTCCGCCGCGAGCTCGATCTCCCGGGTCCGGTCTAGCTGGAACATCCCGACCATCCGGTGGGACCAATCCAGAAGCTGCGGCGCCATCTCCGCGGGGACGCCGAGGAGTTCGGCGATGACGACGATGGGAATGGGTGTCGCATAGGCCGCGATCAGCTCGGCCCGGCGCGCCGGCCTGATCCGCTCGATCAGCTCGTGGGCCAGCGCCGTGATCCTGGGCCTCATCCGCTCTACGTTGCGCGACACGAACGCCCGGTTCACGAGCGTCCGCAGCCGCGTGTGCACGGGCGGTTCGCGCTCCAGCATGGAGTCCCGGTTCACCTCGTGAAAGACCGCTAAGTGCGCGGGCACGGGCCGCGGGGGAGGCGCCGGCTGCCCGA
Organism: Opitutaceae bacterium; assembly: GCA_003140665.1. Lineage (GTDB taxonomy): Bacteria > Verrucomicrobiota > Verrucomicrobiia > Opitutales > Opitutaceae > Palsa-1447. The sequence goes on along the minus strand of PLKS01000132.1, from coordinate 45,661 downwards.
CCAGGGGAAGGAGCTCGCGGCCGAACCTGCGGTCCCTGAGGATCGCCCCGACATCGGACGCATTCAGGAAGCACCATTGCCCCTGTTCCTCCCAATAGAAGACCGGCGTGAAGGCCCGGATCTTCTCGTAGGCAGCGTAGGGATCGCCGTAGAATTCCGGATGGGATGGATTGATCGAAACCGATCGCCTCTCCGGGTCGATTCTTAGCCACGGTGAATCGTTGGACGACATGCCTCCTCTGAAATGCGCCGCGTTGCGGAAAAAGAGAAGGGCGGAATATCCTGCTCCCGTGCCGCCTGCCGGGGCCGGTCGGGAATGGGGAAGCCCTTTAAAGCGTTTGCCCCGGCAAGACGGCTGTCATTTTCTGTTCTCTTCCCGCCTTCAGCCGATAAGGCTCGAACCCCTTAGCCCCAGATGCCGCATGCGACACAGATCGATTGACCCCCCACGGGCCGTTGCGCCGCCGACAGCATGAACGTCACGGAATCGATCATCGCCTACCACCGCGGCCGCAACCCGGTCCTCCTCGCCATCAAGTGGGTCAAGATGGGCGGGAGCGCATTCGCGTTTTTCCGCGGGACGGCTCCGCTCTTCTTCCAGACCTGGGCCAAGCTGTCGCCTCGCGGCTCGCCCCTGGCATGGATCTGCGGCGACGCCCATATTGAAAACCTGGGAAGCTACCGGGGCTCAAACCGGGTGCCTTATTTCGACCTCAACGACTTTGACGAATCCTGCCTGGCCCCGGTGGACTGGGAGGTCGGCCGGGCCCTTGCGGCGCTCTACATCCTGGGCAGGCCGAAGATGGCCCGCCTCTTCCTCGCCAACTACGCCAAGACGCTTCGTGGCGGAAAGCCGGGCCACATCGAGCCCGAGGTGGCGGAAGGGCCCATCGCGGAGCTCCTCGACAAGGTAGGGCGCCGCACCCGCAAGGAGTTCGTGGAGAAGTGGGTGTCCGGGGAAAGGCTGAGAATCCGGCCGGGCCGCTCCTTCGCGCTGACCCGGGCCGGGAAGGCGAGGGCGCGCAGGAAGTTTGAAAGCTGGGCGCGGCGCCAGCCCGATCCCGATTTCTACCGCGTGCTCGACCTGTGCGGAAGGATCGCCGGCAATGGCAGCCTGGGACTCGAGCGGTACATCGTCTTGGTCAAGGGCAAGAAGCAGCCGTTCATCCTGGACATGAAGGAAGCCGCCCCGGAGGCGCCGCGGGCCTTTTTGCGGGCGAGGCAGCCGGCATGGCCGAGCGAGGCCGAGCGCGTCGCCACCGTGCAACACTTCATGCAGTATGTGCCCATCGCGCGGCTGTCCTGGATCGCGACCGCGCCCGTGTCCTACATTGTCCATGCCCTGCAGCCGGCCGAGGACCGCATCGTCGTCGACGACCTGTCCGAGGCCGGATACCAGGAATTCATCCTTCAATGGGCCCGCCTTGTCGCGTCGGCGCACCTGCGAAGCGGGGGTTGGAAGGGGAGCGCCAACCTGAACGTCCTGATCGGCTTCGGCCAGTCGCTCGACGGGGCCGCCCGGCGCAGGCTGCTCGCGGCGGCGAGCGAGGCGGCCTCGAGGCTGCGGCACGCGTGGCTGGAGTTCAAGGGCTCCAAGCTCGCGGTCGCCCCCGCCGCCCGCGGCTGAACGGATCGCGGCGCGCAGGTTTGCCGCGACACCCCGAAATATCGCTTTGATGCCGGGGGACATTCCTGCCAGCCATCGTTGCGCGGCGTCTCCGCGATGGCGCAACACTCCATGTTCGAGAAAAAAGGCGAAAAACTGCTGCCATGGCCGCGATTCTTCGGGCGGATGGCCCTTTCGGGCCTGCTGGCCTTTGGCATAGTCTCCGCGGCATTGGCCATCGGGGTGGCTGGCTACCATTCCATCGCGCGGCTCAGGTGGATAGACGCCATCCTCAACGCGTCGATGATCCTCACCGGGATGGGGCCCGTCGACCCCATGACCAGCACGGCCGCCAAGCTTTTCGCCTCGGCCTACGCATTGTTCAGCGGGGTCGTTTTTCTCTCGGCGGTCGGGATTGTCCTGGCGCCGGTTTTCCACCGGATCCTGCACGCGTTTCACATTGCCGATAGGTGACCGAACCCCCGCCTGGCAGCGGCAACGATGCCGAGGCGCCACGATTTCCATGCAAAAAATCAATACCAAGGACATCCCCGAGGAGCCCTGGGCATCGCCCGGGGGAAAGTTTGCCAGCGCGGACAGGAACATCTCCATCCAGCTGGGTCGCGAGCCCGACTCCACGGACCTTTCAAAGCGACATCCCTTTGACGTGGAGATCTGCCGCATACCGCCCGGCAAGAGCGCGTGTCCGTACCATTCGCACAGTGCGCAATGGGAATTCTACCACGTGATCTCGGGGACGGGTCTCGTCAGGGACCGGGAAGGCACGACACTCGTGGAGGCCGGCGACGCCTTCATGTTCGAGCCCGGCCATCCCCACCAGCTCATCAACGACAGCGCGGCGGATATGGTCCTGTACATCGTCGCGGACAACCCGCTCGGGGAATCATGCCATTACCCGGACAGCAGGAAATGGCTCGTGCGGTCGCCCGCGCGGGTTGTCGTCCGCTCAAACCCGCTCGACTACCTCGACGGCGAGGAATGATCTCCCAAGGGCGATGAAGTTCCTGCTTTGCCGCAACCGGGTGTCTGATTTTCGCCGGTGGAGGCGCATATTTGATTCGCATGCGCCTGCCCATCGGGCGGCCGGGCTCCTGCTGAGGGGGCTCTGGCGCGAGGAGCGGGCGCCAAGGGAGATCTACTTCCTGTTTGAGGTAAGGGACGCGAGAAAGGCAACGGCGTTCCTCTCGACGCCGCATGCGGCGGAGGCCGCGGCGGCATCTGGGGTCATGGACGGTGAATATCATTTCATCCGGGCCTCAAGCATGGGAAGGTATCGTTGACCCCGGTGACGCCGCCGTCGTCGGCTGACGGAAGCGATGGCAGGATTTCCGGTAGATTTTGCTGTTGGTGTCGGGTGGCTCAGTGGGGAAGCGTCAGCCCCGTGATGGCGACCACTTCGTGTCAACAGGGAGTCGGCCCTGAAGGGCTGTCTGCGCTCAGGTGATTCCGGATTCCGCCGCGCGAAAGGGCTGCGCGATTGACATGGTTTCCCCCCGAAGATTTTCTCCGACCCAAAGGATCAGTTTGCCTTAGGAAGTCCCGGTTACCCTGGGTTTCGCCGCGATGGCGCGGCGGGATCCGATTCTCAGAGTG
>PLKS01000132.1:14641-42412 GCA_003140665.1 Opitutaceae bacterium | reverse complement strand
TACAACTGGAAGATCCGGGCGCCAAAGCTTCGCAACAACCCCACCTACCGGTTGGCGGCCCTTGTGGACGAGGGCGGCCTTTGGAAGGATGAACAGGCGCCCGACAATGAACGGACGAAGCTCGCCACGATAACGGCGCTGGCCCAGGGAGCGAGGGAGTACCACCAGGAGTTCCGCATCATCGGGTCCGATGGAATGCACTGGCTTTCCGAGGAGGTCGTCATACGACCTGCGGGCCCGGATGAATGGAATCTTGCGGGAGCCATCGTCGACGTCACGAAGCGGCACGAAGCCGAGGAGGCGCACAGGCTTACGGAGGGCCAGCTCGAGGAGATCCTGAAGCGGGCCGACTGCCTCCTTTGGCAGGCGGCGGTGACCGGCGGCCCTGACACCGAGCTCAAATGGCAGATGTTCATTCCACCCTCCGTCCTCTACAGGAGGATTTTCGGCGACGATCCCGTCCCTGGCCAGAACAGGCTCTGGACGGAGACCCTTGTGCCCGAGTGGGCGCAGATCCAGGGCGCCTCGACGGGGGCGATGCGCGAAGGCAGGCCCAGCTACGACCATGAATTCCACGTTGTCACCGGGGAGCACGCGTTCTGCCTCCATGAGCACGTGTCGGTCGTGCAGCTCGGGCCCGGCAGGTGGAACCTTGTCGGGGTCATTGTCGACATCACGGCGCGGCGGGATGCCGAGCTGGCCCTCGCCTCGGAAAAGGAGCGCCTCGCGGTGACGCTCGGCACCATGAGCGAGGGAGTGATCACGATGGACGCCCGCGGGCGCGTCCTCTTCATAAACCGCGCGGCGGCCGACATGGTGCAGTGGAACGCCGCGGAAACCGTCGGACGCGAGGTTTCCGAGATATGCCGCCTCCTGAACGCCTCGAGCGGGGCCGAGACGGTCCTGCCGGTCAGGGAGATCCTCGAGGGCGGCTCGCTCGCCGAGCTTCCCCCGCAGACGCTGCTCAGGGGACGCTGGGACAGGATGCGGCTTGTCGAGGGCCGGATGGCCCCGGTCGCCGACTACACCAGCAAGAGGGTGGGGGCCGTCTTTGTCCTGCGCGACGTGACGGAGCGCCAGCGGATGGAGGAAAAGCTCCAGAACGCGGCCAAGATGGAGTCGGTTGGAATCCTCGCCGGCGGGATCGCGCACGACTTCAACAACATCCTGACCGCGATCCTCGCCAACCTCACCCTCCTCCAGCTCGACCTCATGGGAATGCCGCAGGAGGCGGGGCTTCTCGAGGACGCCGTCCGCGCCACGAAGCGCGCCGGCGAACTCACGCTCCAGCTGCTCACGTTTGCGAAGGGGGGCGACCCGGTCCGGACGGCCGTTCACCTGAACGAGGTGATCCGCGAGTCCGCGACCTTCGCCAACCGGGGATCGGGCGTGAAGACCGAGTTCGAGATGCCCGGCGACCTCAGGGCGGCCGATGTCGACAAGGCCCAGATCAGCCAGGTGATCCAGAACCTGGTCATCAACGCGAACCAGGCCATGCCGGGCGGGGGAACGCTCCGGATAGCCGCCTCGAACGAGCGGATTGCGGCCGGCGCAAATCCCGCCCTCGCGGAGGGCGACTACGTCCGAATCACCGTGACCGACACCGGGATGGGAATCCCGCCGGAGCATATCGCCAAGATCTTCGACCCCTATTTCACCACGAGGGTCCAGGGGCACGGGCTTGGACTTGCGACCGTCTTCTCGATCGTGCGAAGGCACCAGGGGCACGTCGAGGTGAACTCCGTTGTCGGGAAGGGATCGGTGTTCACCATCTGGCTGCCGGCGGCGCCTGTCCCGCAGGCGGCCGCGGCCCGAAGCGCGCCCGCCGCCGGCATCGAGCGGGGCAAGAGGGTTCTTTTCATGGACGACGAGGAGCCGATCCTCAGGCTGACTGAGAGGCTCATGGTGCGCCTCGGGCTCGAGTTCGAGTCCGCCCTCGACGGAAGACAGGCCATCGAGCGCTTCCGCGCCGCCAGGGATGCCGGCAGGCCCTTCGACCTGGTCGTCATGGACCTGACCATTCCCGGCGGGATGGGCGGCAAGGAGGCCATCGCCGTCCTCCGCGAGATCGATCCCGGTGTCAGGGCGATTGTCTCGAGCGGCTATTCGAGCGACCTGGCCATGGCGGATTTCCGCAAGCACGGCTTCCGCGGGATGGTTGCCAAGCCCTATGACGTCGCGGAGCTGGCCTCGGTCATCCGCTCCGTTCTGAACGAGCCGCGCTAGGAACGCCGACGCGGGAAGCTGAAGGGTGGCGGCTTCTTCCGGTGTTATGCCCGGAGAAGCGTCCCTTTCACCGTGAATTGGCGAGACTCCCCGCGATTGCGCTGCCGGGTATCCGGCCCTTTCATCATGTACCTCCAGCGAGCGTCGCAGGCCGCCACGCAGCCTCCCAAGACTTGAACACCCGCCACCCCATCCCGTCCGGCTCCGCGCGCGGTCACCCGCGCGCCGGGAGGCTGCTGCGCCAAGGGATGAATGTCCTGCTCCTGCTGGGAGCCGGCGCCTGCCTTGCCTGCGAATCCCGCGCTTCCGAATCCGGGGGCGCGGACGACATCACCGCCGTTTCCTCAAGGACAGCCAGGGATTACGTGCGCACGCGGCTGGCGAACAAGTCGTACGCGCCCGAGTCCTACACCTTCGGGGAAGGCGGCGCGTGGCCGGGCTCCATGAAGGACCTATCGATCGAGAGGCTGAACTTCCAGGGCGTCGCGCGAACGATCGCGGGACCGCTCGCAAGCCAGAACTACCTCCCGAGCCAGAATCTCCACAACACGAAGCTGCTGATCATGGTGTACTGGGGCGCGACCATCGGGACCGAGTCGCCGTCAGACTCCGTCGCATACCAGAACCTCCAGGCCCACCAGGCGCCGTCCACTCCCCCGATCACGCCACCCCCGACCACGCAGGGGATCCGAGCCGGGGCGGGTCCGCAGGGCGGCGGGGCGGCCGAGGTGGCCCTCAAGAACTCGCAGCAGGACGACTCCTCGAGCGAGATGGCGACGGTTGCCGCGGTGGAAATGCGGCGCGAACAGGCCGACATCCGGACCGCCGAGCTTCTTGGCTTCGACTCGGCCCTGGCCGAAGCCACCGGGGCGCAGTTCTCGGCGTTCAAGCTTCGTCGGGACGACCTGATCGCGGAGATCGAGGAGAGCCGCTATTTCGTGGTCCTGATGGCCTATGATTTCCAGGCCCTCTGGAAGGAAAAGAAGCACCGGCTTCTCTGGGAGACCCGCCTCAGCATCCGCCAGCGCCACCATGCCCTCGACGCGGACCTCCCGGCGATGGCGCAGTACGCCTCGCGGTTCTTCGGCCAGGACAGCCACGGCCTGGTCCACGAGGCGGTCCCGCTCGGCCGTGTCGACATCGGCGACGTGAAGACCTTTGGCGAGGTCCCCGATAAATGAGGCGCCCATCCGGTCCGGGCCACGCGGAACCGACCCTCCGTCGCAGATAGCCGGATACAGGCGCGGGGCCGGCCCCCTGGCCCCGGGAGCCGCGGTCCGGCCGGCACAGGCGGACCGCGTCCCCACGCGCAACGCCTGTTGACGCCGGGGCAAAGACGCGCAGGACTCATCCGGAGGCCACCCCCAACCCCGCCCAAGATGGACGCCACCCCTGCCAGCGGCCTTGCGCCGAATCCCGCCCCTTCCCGCCCGGCCGCAGCCGGGGACAAGGTGCCCCCGCTGCAGAAGATCGGCTATGGCCTCGGTTGCTTCATCGATATGTGGGGCCACTGGTTCTACGCGACATTCGCCTACCTGGTCTTCGCCCTCTACCTCGGGGTGCGGCCGGAACTCATCGGGATAGCGATGATCCTCAACCGCGTGTTTGACGGCATCTCCGACCCGCTCTTCGGCTGGCTGTCCGACAACACCAGGACGCGGATGGGTCGCCGCCGGCCCTACATGCTTGTCGGCGCCGTGACCGCGGGGCTCGGCCTGCCCCTCCTCGTCGCCGTGACGCCGGGCTGGGGCACGACGCACCTGCTCGGCCACAACATCCCGAATTATTTCTGGTTCATGCTGGCCTCGTCGGCCGCGTACCTGCCGCTCGTGAGCTGCTTCAACATGCCGTACCAGAGCCTCGGGTTCGAGCTCACGCCGGACTACCACGAGAGGACCTCCGTGTTCTCGTACAAGAACATCATCCAGAAGTTCCCGGAGCTGGCGCTCTTCTTCTGCGGGCAGTTCCTGAGCATGTCGGTCTGGGTCGGGGCCACCACCGGCAACGTCTGGTCGCGGGTGAGGCTGCTGTTCACGAGCACGTCGGCCTGGTCCTCGGCCGCCGCGGACGCCAAGCCCAACATGCTGATCGGCGCGCAGGTCTTCTGCACGCTGGCCGGCATCATCATGATGCTGGCGGGTCTCGCGTGCGTCTTCCTGGTGCGCGAACGCTACTATGGGAAGCTTGTCGCCGGCCAGCAGGCGAAGGTCTCGATCAAGGAGACGCTGTGGCAGACCCTGAGGTGCCAGCCGTTCCGCATGCAGGTCGCGATGAACATGGCGTACAGCATGGGGCTCAGCATGGTGTCCACCCTCGGCCTGACCGACACCCTGTACTACGTCTGCCGCGGCAACCTTTCGGTCGGCAATCGTTGGAACTTCTGGATGGGGGTCTCGGGCATGGCGCTGGGTTTCCTCGGCATACCGACCTTTGTGTTCATCGCCCGCCGCCTGGGAAAGCGGCACGCCATGATGTGCGTCTTCGGGGCGGCGATCGCCGTGTTCGTTGCGACATGGTGGCTGTACACCCCGGAGATCGTATGGCTCCAGATTTTTGCCTCCGGCCTCATCGCCTTCACGGGCGCCGGTTTCTGGATGCTCTGGGGCTCGATGACGGCCGACGTCGTCGATTACGACGAGCTCAAGGGTGGAAAGCGGCGGGAGGGGGCCTTCGCCTCGAGCAACTCCTGGATCATCAAGTTCGGCGTGGCGTCCGGGGCGGGGATCTCGTTCTTCATCCTCGATTGGGTGGGCTTTGACTCGAAGCTCGGGGGCAACCAGACCGAGCACACCCTGTTCATGGTTCGGTTCCTGCTTGCCGCGATCCCCATCGCGGGCCTCTGCGTCGCCCTGGCCGCGCTCTACCGCTTTCCGCTGACACAGGCCCGCATGGCCGAGATCCGCGCGCAGCTGGAAGCGCGGCGCGGGACGGTCTAGTCAGCGGTCCCGCGCGCCGGTCCCGGCTTTCAAGGTGAACGCGACCCTTGCGCAGCGGCTTCGTGGGCGGCCGGGCGATCAATGGTGTTGATTGCCCGCGCGCCGGGAGCCAGATTGGGTTCCCCCCCCACTCCGACCGATGACGACGCGCAGAGACCGGACCCACTGCTGGCGGAACCCGACTGGCGCTTCGCATGCATGAGAGAGTCGGCTGCGACGAACGACTCCTTTCCGGCATCGGGCCGCGCGCAGACGGTTGCGGCGGTCATGGTCATCGCTCTCGCGGCTCTCGCGGCATACAGTGATTCCCTGCGGGCCCCGTTCGTCTTTGATGACGGGCCGGCGACCCTGGACAACGCGAGCATAAGGACATTGTGGTCCGTCTGGGGCGCGCTTTCGCCGCCGGCGGGGACGACGGTCGCCGGCCGCCCGATCGCCAATCTCACGCTTGCCGTCAACTTTGCGCTCAGCGGCACGAACGTCTGGAGCTATCACGCGCTCAACCTGCTGGTGCACATCCTCGGGGGCGTGACGCTTTTCGGCATCCTGCGGCGGACCCTGAGGCGTCCCGCCTTGGGCGGGCGCTTCGCGCGGGATGCCTTCCCCCTGGCGCTGGCGGCCGCGCTGCTGTGGACCCTGCATCCGCTGCAGACGGAGGCGGTGACCTATGTCGTCCAGCGGGTCGAATCGCTGGCGGGATTGTTCTACCTGCTGACACTCTACTGCTTCCTGCGGTCGGTCGAATCGACCCGGCCCCTCCGGTGGCAGGTCTGCGCCGTCGCCGCCTGCCTGCTCGGCATGGGCACGAAGGAGGTGGTCGTGACGGCTCCGCTTCTGGTCCTGCTCTACGATCGGGCGTTTGTGGCCGGAACTTTCCGGATGGCCTGGCGTCAGCGCCGGGGGCTCTACGTGGGCCTCGCGGCGACATGGCTGCCCCTGACTTTCTTGATGGCCAGCGCGGGATGGAGTCGCGGCGGCTCGGCCGGGTTCACCGGCAACATACCGCCGGGAGCCTACTGGCTCACCCAGTTCGAGGCCGTCACCCGCTATCTCCGGCTTTCCGTATGGCCCCATCCGCTCGTCTTTGACTACGGCACCTTCCTCGTTCAGGGGCCGGGCGATGCGGCGCCCTACGCCCTGTTTGTCTTCGCGCTGGCCGCGCTCGCGCTGGTCGCGCTCTGGCGCTGGCCGGCGCTTGGCTTTCTCGGGGCCTGGTATTTTGCGATACTGGCCCCGACGAGCATCGTCCCGGTGGCGACGCAGACGATGGCCGAGCATCGCATGTATCTGCCGCTTGCCGCGGTCGCCTGCCTTGCTGCGGCGGGCGCCTACGCCTTCGCGGGGCGGCGGTGCCTGGCGCCCCTCGGGGCGCTGGCGCTCGTGCTCGGGTTTCTCACCTTTGAGCGCAACGAGACGTACCGCAGCGGGCTCACGCTCTGGGCCGACACGGTGGCAAAACGCCCGGACAACGCGCGAGCCCATTGCTCCCTCGGCCTGATCCTCTCCGGCATCCCCGGCAAGCTGCCGCAGGCCATCTCGGAGTATGAGGCCGCGATCCGCATCCATCCCGACTATTCGGATGCGCACAACGACCTGGGAATCGCCCTGGAGAACACGCCCGGGCGCCTGGGCGACGCGATTGGGCAGTTCGGGGAGGCGCTGCGGATCAGGCCCGAGTTTGCGCAGGCCCACAACAACCTGGGAATGGCCCTGGCGCAGACGGATCGCGCCCAGGAGGCCATGCAGGAGTACGAGGCCGCTCTGCGGATCAAGCCGGACTATTTCGAGGCGCACGGCAACCTGGGGCTGCTCCTGTGCCGGGCTGGGAGGAGCGACGAGGGGATCCTTCAGCTGGAGGCCGCCTTGCGGATCAACCCGGACTATGCCCCGGCGCACTTTTACCTGGCCAACGCCCTGGTTCAGTCCGGGAGGGTTCCGGAGGCGATCCGGCACTATGAGGACGCCCTCCGTGCGCAGCCTGATTTTGCGGAGGCGAGCAACAACTACGGGATGGTTCTCTGCCGCATCGGGCGGACGAAGGAGGGGATCGAGCACATCGAGGCGGCGATCCGGATGCAGCCCGATTTTGTCCAGGCTCACTTTGCACGGGGCGTGGCCCTGCTCCAGACCGGGCGCAGGGACGAGGCCATCGCGGAGTACGAGAGGGTGCTCCAGCTGCGGCCGAACGACCCCTCGGCGCTCAGGATGCTCGAATTGATTCGAACTGCGCATTGAGCGGCCGGGCCGCGCGTTGCACCTCAACATGCCAGCGACGAGCGCACCCCCAGGAACCCCGGCTCCGGGCCGCCCGCCCGTTCGGCGCGTGGATTGGCCCGGGATAGTGTGCGCCGCCGTCCTCGCGTCCGCCGCGGCCCTTGCCTATGCCCGCACCTTTTCCGACCCGCTGCTCTTCGACGACGCGGGCTCGATCACGGGCAACCCGTCCATCCGGCACCTGGGCACCGCGTTTTCGCCGCCGCCCGACGCGACCGTGAGCGGCCGGCCCGTCCTCAATTTTTCCCTGGCAATCGACTACGCCATCAGCGGTACGGCCGTGTGGAGCTATCATGCGTCGAACCTGGCGATCCATGTTCTGGCCGGATTGCTTCTCTTCGGAATCATCCGGCGCACGCTTTCCGCCAGGGCGGCCCTTTCGGCCAATTCCATCGCCTTCTCGGGCGCCCTTCTTTGGGCGCTGCATCCCCTGCAGACCGAATCGGTTTCCTACACGATCCAGCGCGCAGAATCGCTGATGGGCCTGTTCTACCTGCTTACGGTGTACGGCTTCATCCGGGGATCGGAGGCGGCCGCCGCGGGAAGGCGTCCCTGGTTCGTCGTTTCCGTCGCGGCCTGCTTCCTCGGCATGGCCACCAAGGAGGTGATGGTCTCCGCGCCGCTGATCGTGCTTCTTTACGACCGCACCTTTCTCGCCGGCACCTTCCGGGAGGCATGGCGGCGGCGCTGGCCGGTGCATGCCGGGCTGGCGGCGACATGGCTGATTCTGGCCTTCCTGGTCCTCTCCACCCACGGACGAAGCGGGACCGCCGGGCTTGGCAGCGGCATTTCGCCGTTGAGCTACGCCCTGACCCAGTCGACGGCGATCGTCCATTACCTGCGGCTCTGCTTCTGGCCGCATCCGCTGATCTTCGACTACGGAAGGGCCCTTGCCCCCCCGTCCCTTTGGGTCGGGCTCTGCGCGCTGGCCGTCGCCGCCCTCATTTCGCTGACCGGGTGGGCGCTCCTCAGGAAGCCAGCCTTGGGGTTCCTTGGGGCTGGCTTCTTCGCGCTCCTGGCGCCCAGCTCCAGCATCCTCCCCGTGGCCACCGAGGCGATCGCCGAGCACAGAATGTACCTGCCGCTTGCCGCCGTCGTCGTGCTGGTGGTGATCGGGATGCACCGGTGGCTGGGCCGCGCGGCGCTGCCGTCATGCCTGGTCCTGGCCGCGGGACTATTTGTGCTCACCTGGCGCCGGAACGGGATCTACCGGAGCGATGAGGGGATCTGGAGCGATACCGTCGCCCAGCGCCCCGGAAATGAGCGGGCGCACAACAACCTTGGCTTTGTCCTTTCGAGGATGCCCGGCCGGTTGAACGAGGCGATCGCCCAATATGAAGATGCGCTGCGCCTGGCGCCGGATTATGCCCAGGCGCATGTCAATCTTGGGGACGCACTCGTGGCGACGCCGGGGCGCCTGGACGAGGGAATCGCCCAGTATGACGAGGCACTGCGGCTGAACCCCGGGCTTTTCGAGGTGCAGTACAATCTGGCCTGCGCGCTGGACTCAATGCCCGGCCGCTTGAACGAGGCGGTCGCCCACTATGGGGAGGCGGTGCGCCTTAAACCGGATTACGCCGAGGCCCATTACAACCTGGGTTGTGACCTGGCCAAGATGCCCGGCCGTTTGAACGAGGCGATCGCCCACTATCAGGAGGCGCTTCGCCTGCGGCCCGATTACGCCGAGGCGCATTTCAACCTGGGAATTGCCCTGGAAACCCTCCCCGGCCGGATGAATGACGCCCTCGCCCAATACGGGGAGGCCCTGCGGGTTAGGCCCGGTTATGCCGAGGCGCACTACAACCTGGGCTGCGACCTGCAGGCGATGCCCGGCCGGCTGGAGGAGGCCATCGCGCACTACGCGGAGGCGATACGGCTGAAGCCGGATTTCGCGGAGGCGTACTGCAACCTCGGGAATGCCCTCAACTCCGCGGGCCGGCCATCGGAGGCGATTCCCCAATTCGAGCAGGCGGTGCGCCTGAGGCCTGATAATGCCGCATTCCACCTCAACCTGGCCATCGTTCTCCTGAACACCGGGGGTCGCGTCGATGAGGCCGCCGAGCATCTTAGGGAGGTGCTTCGGCTTCAGCCCGGCAATGGGATGGTCCGGGAGATGCTGGACCGGATCGGCGCGTTCCCGCGCTGAATTGATTGACACGTCCGGTTGAGTCTCGCCGCAATTGGCGGCCGGGTCCGGTTGCCACTGTTCCCGAAACGTCCCCTCGGGATCGGGGCCGGAGCCAATTCGATTGATCCGACGTGGGCCTTCCCCTACTCACGTCGGACCCCGTCCAGCTTCACCGATGGGACCAGTCCCCGATGGACCAAGGCTGCCGCATCTTGAAGCGCAGCGTTCCGCAGCCCCCAAAGAAACCGCAATCCCATGACAAACCCCGCCGCCACCGATTACCACGATCGCCGAACCGGTCTTATCCTGTTTGGAATATTTGAGATCCTGATGGGCGGCTTCTGCGCGCTCATGATTCTGTTTATGATGTTCGCGCAGGCCATGGGCAACCGGGCCGGGACTCCCCCTCGCAACGTCGCTCACGCGATGATGATTTATGCGGTGGCTGGCGTTGCCTTCATCTGGCTCGGGATCGGCTCAATCAGCGCCCGGCGCTGGGCTCGCGCCCTCCTGGCTTGCCTTTCCGGCATGGCGCTTTGCGGCGGGTTGATCGGGGGCGCGTGCCTGGCATTCATGTTGCCGCATCTCAATCGGATCATGGCCCTGAACCAGGCGGCATTGCCGCCCGGCACGCTCCACATCGTGGAAATCATCATGACCGTCGTTGTCTTGGTCATCAACATTATCATCCCCGGCGTGCTTTTTCTTTTCTATCNNTCTATCGCAGTCCCCATGTGAAGCGCACCTGCGAGGTGCGCGACCCGGTGGAGCGGTGGACCGACCGTTGTCCGCTGGCCGTATTGGCCTACAGCCTGCTCATGGGTTTCGGCGGAATCTTCGCCCTCGGCCTCCTGGTCAATTTTCACGTTTTCCCCGTGTTTGGCATCTTTGCCACCGGGGCCGCGGGCTATGCCGTGACCGTTCTGGCTGCCGGGGTGCTTCTGTACCTGGCCTGGGGCCTTTACCGACTCCAGGTCGCGGCCTGGTGGATCGCCCTCGGGATGCAGCTGATATCGGCGATTTCCGGGGTCGTGACATTCTGGAGGCCCGATGTCACCGAGCTGTACCTCAAGATGGGCCTTGATCATCGCGCGGCCGCCGCCGTGGGCGATATGTTCTCCGTGCCCGCGTTCACGTGGATGATTCCAATCTCAATCCTTCCCTGGCTGGTGTGGTTGCTGTGCATCCGCCGCTATTTCATTGCGCCGCCTGCATTGCCGCCGTTGCCGAAAAGCGAGATGGCGTGAACCCGCAAGGGAGCCCGGATTACCCATCGCGAGCCGGCAGCCCGCCGGGCATGTAGACGTGGGCGAGCTCAAGTCGCCGGGCGGCGTGCCGGGAGAATGGGCGCAGGCGGGTTCGATCCCGGCCCTTCGCCGCGTCGAGCGCCTACTTCTGGGGTGGGTTGACCTCGCCAAGAGACTTCACATCCCCAAGCTCGACGCGTCCCTCGGAAACCCGGGCCATGAGCAGGCCGCCGCTGTCCACGCCGAAAGTCTGCGAGGCAAACTGGGCCATGATGGGAAGCGCCTCGTCGAAGGCGTTGCGGCGTTGGTTGATGCTGAAGCGCGTCTCCCAGAGCAGCCTGATTTTCTTCTCCTTCAGGGAGGACTGGAAATCGAACGCCCGAAGCACCACGAAATAGCGGTTGGACTCGAGGGCATCCATCATCTGCGAATGCACCTGCTTCACGATGTTCGACCGGACATTGTTGCCGAAGCCCTGCGCGAAGGTTCCCTCCCTGTCGAAGCCCAGGAGCGCGGCGTTCTTGATATCCAGGAGGTCCCTGAACTTCCCCTTTCTCTCGTGGTACCCGCCCACCGTCGTGCCCCAGAACACCATGATCAGGAGGTTTGTCGCGTTGGGGTCCTGGGTCAGCACGTAATTCTGGCCCGCGAGCGGCGCCTCCATGGCCTTTGAAATCGTATCGAATCCCAAGGCATCAATGGTCTCGTCGCGCGCCGCACCCGGGGTATCCGCCCCGGCGGGCCCCGACACGTTGAACCCCCCGTTTCCAAAGGCATACGTCTCGGGTTTGAGCGAGCCGTCCGGAAGACGGGCGCGGACATAACTGTTAAAAACCTTCGAGGAAACGGCGGTGATGCCCTCGATACTATTTGAAGCCAGGGCTCGCGGTGGCGCCGCGAGCGGGATGCTGCCCATGAAAAGCGTCATGCCCCATCGAATCGCGCAGGCTGTCTTGAATGGCTTCCGTGGCGCATCTCCCGGTTGGGGGTGCACGAAAAAGAGGGCGCAGGGGCTATGCATGGTAATGCGCGGTTGGCCGGAATATGAGGACAATCCGTCTAAGAACACGGAAATGACACGTCAATGACGGCGAGAAGAACGGCACCTTATCCGTCATCGAGCTATAAACCATGCGTTCATCTATGACGAAGCGGACCGGCTTTGGGCTCTCTCGCCCGCTTGCGACCTGAATCCCAATGTGAGCGCGGTTTTGACCGCGTTGTCATGGCTTCACAGCATGGAGATTCTACAGTCGTTTCTGCCCCTGCGACAGTTGGCTGAAATAGGCGGCATCAGCCATCAAAGAGCTCGTGAGATCTACGGGCAGGATAGTCGTCGCGGTTCGTCGACATAAGGTTGAAGATCGCCCTGCGAAAACACTCCTCGGGGCCTGGAGCGCCTTTAGATCACTGATTATTTAACTCAATGCAATAGATAATCTTGTGTGATTATGAGATAACTCGAATTTTGGAATCGGGTGCCAAGTTGGGTGACAACATTTTGAGGCGGGGCTTGACGTTGAAGTAAGACTGTATCCACATGTAGATATGTCTCCTGCAACAACCCGCGCCAAACTTTTTCGACATGGCGGTTCTCAAGCCGCCAGGTTGCCTCGCGAATTTCGCCTTCCCGGCACGGAGGCCGCGATTTCCCGGACTGCGAATGGCGGTGTTCTTCTTGAACCTTTGAATGCTGATTTCGAGGCCAGACGTAGGCGTTTCATTGCTCTAGCCGGCTCGTGCCCCGACCTCCTCGATGTTCCGCCACATTCCGCGCCTGACATTCCTCGCGACGAATGATCTACCTGCCCGATACGAACGCGGTTTCCGCCTACATGAGGGGGGACAATCTAAAGCTTGTGGAGAAAATGAGAGACTCCTTCGGTGAGCTTTGTCTCTCTGTGATCGTGCTCGCAGAAAGGGAATTTGGCGTAACCAAGGGCACAAACGCAAATGCTCGCCTAAAGCTCGCTGAACTGGCCCAGACACTCCCGGTTGAGCCGTTTACAAGGGACGATAGCACCCACTATGCGGCGATTCGCCACGATCTTGAAGCACGCGGCGCCGGAATTGGGCCGATGGATACGCTGATAGCTGCGCAGGCCCTAAGACTCGGGGCGACGGTTGTTACCCGGAACGTTCGAGAATTTGAACGTGTCAGCGGATTGAAGATAGAAAATTGGCAGGAGTGAAGCCGGGTCGAGCCAAGGGCGAAATTGCTTGTCACTCCATATGAGGAGACCGTAATACGCGCCACCCATCTTCACTTGGCAAGATAGCTCAGTTGGTAGAGCAGAGGACTGAAAATCCTTGTGTCGCCGGTTCGATTCCGGCTCTTGCCACCAAATTTCGGGTCAGCACCAACGCCGAATCGTCCTAGGCGGTCCGTTTCTCAGTCAGGGCTCGAAGCGCTTTCGGTACTCGGGAGGCAACAGGTCGAAGGCGACTGCGCGAAGGTGTGCATCGGCGATGCCAAGGCCAAACGCATTGCTCAGGACCTGCAGGCGGTAGAGCGAGCCGGTGGTGAGCCCGCGCAGCTTTGCCTCGTCGACCTCCTCGAGGCAGCGAATCACCTCCATGCGGGCCAGGTCGACCTGCTGGGCCTGCGCCAGCACGACCGCGAGGCTGACGCGCCGGTCCCACGGCAACGCCCGGTCAGCCCCGCCTGAAACGCGGTGCAGCACGAGGTCTACGGTCTGCGCAAAGCCGTCCGTGTCCGCCCTTGTGAACTCGACCTGCGCCCTCGCCACCAGGGCGCCAAGGTCCGAGGGAAAGCGGCGGAGCGCCGCCTCCGCCGAGGCCGCGAGCTCGGTCTGCTCCATCTCTGCGAAATATTCCGCGAGCCGGCCCTCGGCCGTCGCGTCGTCCTGGTCCGGGACCACCTCGAAGATCGCGACCGACTGCCCTTCAAACCCGGCGAACTTCAGGAGGGGATAGGGCACCGGCCGCAGCCACGGCGGCAGCTCCCAGCGGCGGAGCCTGCCCACGAACGTGTCCTCAAGTTGGCCGGGCCCGACATGCGCATACGTGTCGAGATAGGTATCCCACGACGGGAGGACGATGAGGCTGATCTCGCGCCGCTCGATCATTTCCCGCGCCTCCTCGGGTGTCGACGCACTGTAGATCCTTATCGCGGCCGCCATCCCCTCGCGGTTCTCCCAGCCGTAGGTCGCCAGCCCGCGGAGTCCGCCATAATAGTACAGGGTCACCGTCTCGTTGAACGGCGCGAGGACGACCGCCGCCGGGCCCGTGTGAATCGCAAGCCAGCGGGCAAGGTCCCGCTCGATGCGCCCGACCTCCTCGGTCTCGCTGAGGACGATTCTTGCGCCGGCGTCCGGCCGCGGACGGATCTGGATTGCGCCGGGCAGCAGCACCAGCACCGCGAAACCGGCCAATGCCCAGCGGCCCGCGCGGTAGTCGGCGGATCCGGGCATCGAGGCCGCCGCGGCGGTGAGGAGCACGAGGAGGACGCCGTCGACGCCGTTCCACCAGGTGAGCTCGCGGAACGCGAAGCCGAGCGCGACCATCACCGGGCCAAGGGCCACGATGATCGCCGCGCGCGCCCCGGGATCGACCCCGCGGCGGGCCAGCAGCCAGAGCGACGGCCCGACCAGCAGGAGGGGCAGGAGGGTCGCCCATAGCCTGGAGGACAAACCGTCGCGCAGGATCCACGCCGGCAGGTCCGTCGCAACCGGGCTGTCCGGCAGCCTCGCCAGGCGCAGCGCGGGCAGGTCCAGCCCCATGAAGCCTAGGTCGCGGGTCCGCCACATGACCACGGGCACCGTGGCAAGGGCGAGCACGGCAAGGGCGCCGGCCACATTGTCGCGCCGGCTCCGCTCGGGCTTCCTTCGCTCCATCCAGGCCGCCTCGATGGAGTCGGCTTTGAGCACCCCCCCGGGATTGGGCGGGGGACCCACGGGTATCTTCCGCCGGATCCAGGCCTCCGCCTGCGCCAGCACCTCGCCCCCGCCCAGCCACGCGAGACCGTAGAGGGGATGGATCGCCCGAAGCTCCAGCGTGCCCATGTTCGCGGGAAAGTATTCGATGAGGAAGGCCCCCAGGCTGCTCGCCGCGCCCCCGAGCGCCCAGGTCCGCCACGGAGCGCCGGCCTGGGCGCCCGTCGGATCATCCCGCGCGACGCCGGCCGCCATCAATGCGCCCAGGGCGATCCCGAGGAGGAGGGGCACCTCATGGGAGACGCTGACCCACAACCCAATGCCGCCCGCGATCCCGGCCAGGAAGAACCACCGGCGCCCGCGCCGACCGGCGTCCGGCGCGGCTGAATGGGCTGCGCGGAGCCCGGCAAGCAGCGGGAGGACGCTCCAGATGGCGCAGGCCTGGGCGAGGCCGTGGTCGTCGGGCGCCCCTGGGATGAACTCCGCCGCGAACGGGAACAGGGCCACAAGGCAAAGCGAGAAGATGGCGGCCGGGAAAAAGCCGAATTGCCACGCGACAAAGGCGGCGGTCGCCACCAGCAGCAGCATGTGCAGCAGCGGATCCGCGAAAAGCGCGGCCCGCTCGACGGTCAGGTCGAGCGGATTTCCGGACAGGGCGTGGTCGACCCACGCGATGAGCCCCAGCCACCACCGATAGGGTGAGGCGGCGTGCTCCTCGCGGCCGAACGGCGCGTTCTCATAGGCGATGTGGCGCACCCTCAGCTCCCTCTGGGCGAACATCTGCCGGGTCTGGTCGAGCCACTCATAGCTCTCGTTGTCGTGCTCGGGGACGACCAGCTGGTGCGGACCCCCGGAGTCGCCGGCGGGAGAGGCCGCCGCCGCCGCCGCACCCGCCGCCGACCAGCCCTCGGTTCCCGACACATACTCGACCCGGTGGATCCTTGCCGTGTCGATCCAGAAGAGGAATCCGAACGCACAGAGCGGTATCATCAGCCACCCGCTCGAGGAGAGGCGGGACGGGATGCTCAACGGAGTCGGTTCATTTGACGGGGGCTTCTGAATCACGCACGCAATCGAAAAAAGAAGATCGGGGCAAGCAACGTTCGGGAAGCGGCGTGCGGACGCGCGCCTAATCTGGCGAGGGGCGGCAGATAGTTGTTTATTCGGCGGGCACGAATGCCCTAGATTGGACCTGTCATGGCGAAATCTGCCCCTCCCTCACCACCGCCCGCGGCGTCCCCCGGCGATCGGGGCTCACCTGCGGGCATCGGGCCCTTGCGCACGGGCCCGGGGCCGGCCGCCGGCGCAGCGATCCGGGAGATGGTCGACCGCCGGGCGTTCCTGAGGTCGGCCTTCGGGGGATCGCTTGGCCTGGCCGCGGCCCTGGCGTGGCCCATCAGGATGGCGGCCGGTTCATTGGCGGCCGCGGCTCCGGGCCCCGACGTGGCGGCGGCGGCAAAGGCCGCGACGGGCGTCGCCCGCGCGCGCCAGCCCGAAAGCACGCGGAGGATGGCGGCGCTCCTCGAGAAGATCACGCGCGAGGCGGACCCGCTGCGCAACCCCTTCCGAAACGTGGAGCAGGTGGCGATCCTGAGCAGGATGCAGTCGGAGGCGACCGAACCCGCGGCGCTCCTGAAGATCAGGATGCAGCTTGCATGGCAGTACCTGGATGCCGGCAACCCCGACGAGGCGCTGAAGGAATACGAGGCGATCCAGCAGGTCATGGAGGACAACCGGGTGCCCCCGGCGGAGCGGCAGGAGCCGGAATGGCTGACCTTCGCGGCGATGTGCCACCTGCGGATGGGTGAAAACGAAAACTGCTGCGCCAACCACAACGCCGACTCGTGCCTGTTTCCGATCCACGGGAAGGGCATACACACGCTCCAGCGCGGCTCGCGCGGCGCCGTGGGGGTGCTGACCGAGCTGCTCGAGAAGTACCCCGGCGACCTCCGCGCGCGCTGGCTTCTGAACGTCGCCTACATGACCCTGGGCGAGTACCCCGACAAGG
Organism: Opitutaceae bacterium; assembly: GCA_003140665.1. Classification (GTDB taxonomy): domain Bacteria; phylum Verrucomicrobiota; class Verrucomicrobiia; order Opitutales; family Opitutaceae; genus Palsa-1447. The sequence continues at coordinate 25,697 of PLKS01000132.1, read as the reverse complement.
TGCCGGTGAAGTGGCTCCTCGAGCCCAGGCTCTTTGCGTCGGACTTCGACATAAAGCATTTTCCCGACATCGCCGGGGACGTGGGGCTGGACGTCCCGGGGCTCGCCGGGGGCGTCGCCCTGGAGGACTTCGACAACGACGGCTTCCTCGACCTGATGGTCTCGTCGTGGGGCGTGAGGGACCAGCTGCGGCTGTTCCGAAACAACGGCAACGGCACCTTCACCGAGCGCACCGAGGAGGCCGGCCTCACCGGCCTCACGGGCGGCCTCAACCTGATCCACTGCGACTACAACAATGACGGGTTCATGGACGTGCTGGTGCTACGGGGCGCATGGCTGGGGACCGAGGGCCACTACCCGTGCTCGCTGCTGCGCAACAACGGCGATTTCACGTTCACCGACGTGACGGAGGAGGCGGGCCTCCTGAGGTTTCATCCGACGAACTCGGCGGTGTGGTTCGACTATAACGGCGACGGCTGGATCGACCTCTTCATTGCGAATGAGTCAAAGGCCGGCGACCGGAATCCCTGCGAGCTCTTCCGCAACAACGGCGATGGGACGTTCACCGAGTGCGCGGCCGAGAACGGCGTCGACCTGGTGGGGTTCTACAAGGCCGTCGCGAGCGCGGATTTCAACAACGACGGGCGCCCGGACCTTTTCCTCTCCAGGCTGGACGGCCCGAAGGTGCTCCTTCGCAACGACGGGGCCGCCGGTGCCGACCGGTCCGCTCGCGCGCCGTGGAGGTTCACCGACGTGGCCGAGGCGGCGGGCATCACCGGGCCGCCGGCGTCCTTCACCTGCTGGTTCTGGGACTACAACAATGACGGATGGCCCGACATCCTTGTCACGGGCTATGTCATCCAGGACGTGGGCGACATCGCCGCGGATTACCTGGGCCTGCCGTATTCCGGGCAGCGCGCCAAGCTGTACCGCAACAACGGGGACGGCACGTTCACCGATGCCACGAAGGAATGCGGCCTGGACAAGCTGCTGCTCGCGATGGGAGCCAATTTTGGGGACCTGGACAACGACGGCTGGCTGGACTTCTACCTTGGCACCGGGAACCCGGAGCTCTCCGTGCTGATCCCGAACAGGATGTTTCGCAACGACGGCGGAAAACGCTTTCAGGACGTGACGACGGCGGGCGGGTTTGGCCAGCTGCAGAAGGGCCATGGCGTCGCCTTCGGGGACATCAACAACAGCGGCACGCAGGACATCTATTGCGTCATCGGCGGCGCGGTCGAGGGCGACCACTTCCACAACCAGCTCTATGCGAACCCGGGCCACGGCAACAACTGGCTCAAGCTCAAGCTGGAGGGCGTGAGGACCAATCGCGCCGCCATCGGGGCCCGGATCAAGGTTGTCGTGCAGACCGACGACGGGGAGCGCGCGATCCATCGCATCGTCGGCACCGGGGGCAGCTTTGGGTCCGCCACGCTGCGCCAGGAGATCGGGCTCGGAAAGGCCAGCGTCATCAGGCGCGTCGAGATATACTGGCCGGTCACCGGAAACACCCAGGTGGTCGCCGGACTGCAGGTCAACCGGCTCTACCACGTCAGGGAGGGCGTGGCCGATCCGGCCGCCGTCGACCTGAGGAGCTTCAGATGGCCGGCTGCATCGGGGGCCTAGGCCCCGGCGCAGCCACGGCGATGCGCGGGGAATCCCGGCAATGACAACCCTCGCGACGAGGTCGATCTGGGTCCTGATGCTGGCGCTTGCGCCAGCCGCCATCGGCGCGGACCCCCCGCCGGCGGCGGGCGCCTCGGACCCGGCGGCTGCCGCCGTGCTGCCGTCATCGCCTCCGCAGGGTTTTCCGCTGTCCGCATACTCGGCGTTCGGATCCTCGCTGGCGCAGACGGGCCACTTTGCGGAGCTCGGATGGAGCGAGGCCCAGTTCAATGCCTTTCTTGATGGCATCCGCGCCGCCTTCAAGGGCAACGGTTACCCGATGGACGACTCATCGCGGAAGCTGGCCTCCGAATTGAGCAGGCGGATCGGCGAGATCGTCACGCGCGAGAGGCAGATGGCCGCCAGCGCGCCCGACGCGAAGCGGGAGCTGGACAAGTACTTCAGGGAGATGCAAAAACGCCTGGGGCTCCAGGTGTCGGACAGCGGCCTCGAGTACATCGTGCAGCCCGGCAGAAACGGGATCAGGCCGCGTCCCGGCGACACCATCGTCTTCACCTGCGTCGCGACGGCGGCCGACGGCTCGACGAAGCTGCCCCAGCTTTCCTCCGAGAGGATCCGGGTCAAGATGGAGGGCATGCTGCCTGGCTTGATGGAGGGCCTTCAGATGATGACGGTCGACAGCCATGGCATTTTTGTGCTGCCGGCCTCGCTCTCGTTTGGCGCGGGTCCGTGGCCCGAGGGCGTCGATCGCGGATCCCCGCTGGTGTACTGGATCACGCTCCACGACGTGATCGCCGCAGGGTCCGGGCCGTAGGCCCCGGCGCCGCGGTTGACATCCGCCCGACGATTTCGTTTGGCATAGCAAAATGCCCGAGTCCAGAACCGAGAGTGTGCGCGTGCGCGGCCTGACCAAGCGCTACGGACCGGTCGAGGCCGTGCGCGGCGTCAGCTTCGACGTTGCCGAGGGGGAGATCTTCGGGCTGCTCGGCCCCAATGGCGCGGGCAAGACTTCCATCCTTGAATGCCTGCTCGGCCTTCGCCGCCCCGATTCCGGGAGCGTGGCGATCGGGGGGATCGATGCGGTGGCGCTGCCGCGGCTGGCAAAGGAGAGGGTCGGGGCGCAAGTCCAGCTGGCTTCCCTCCAGGACAGGATCACGCCGCGGCAGGCCCTGGGTTTTTTCGCCTCGTTCTACCGCGAGCCCGCCCCGGTGGCCGGGCTCATCGCGCGGTTTGGCCTGTCGGCCAAGGCCGACTCCCCGTTCGAGTCGCTCTCCGGGGGCCAGCGGCAGCGCCTCTACCTCGCGCTGGCCTTCGTCAACAACCCCCGCCTTGTCGTCCTCGACGAGCCGACGGCGGGACTCGACCCGCAGGCGCGCCGCGAGCTCCACCGCATGATCAGCGGCATGCGGGCCGACGGGCTGGCGGTCCTCATGAGCACCCACGACATGGAGGAGGCCCGCGCTCTCTGCGACCGCATCGGCATCCTCAACGAGGGACGGATCGTGGCGGCGGGCAGCCCCTCCGGCCTCGTTTCCCGCTCGGGCGCGATTCCGCGCGTGGCGGTGAGGGCGGCGAGGGCGATGACCCGGGCCCAGGCGTCGGCGCTTGCCGGGGTGGTCAGCAGCAGCGCCGAGGGCGACACCTGGATGCTGGGCACCGCGGACGTGGGCGCGACGATAACGGCCCTGATGAGGCAGCTGGAGCGTGACGAGAACCCGCTCCTCGACCTGCAGATCCACAGGCCGTCCCTTGAGGACGTGTTCATAGAGCTCACGGGCCGCCCGTGGCCGGCGGGGCCGGAGGGCAGGCCATGAGCCGGGCGCGCGTGGGACGGGGGCTTGCGAGGCATTTCCTCCTCACGCTTGCGCTGAACTTCCGCAGCAGGCAGGCCATCGTCTACGGGTACCTTGTCCCGGTGCTGTTCCTTCTCGCCTTCGGCGGCATTTTCCGGGGAGACACCCCCCTGCTGCAGCATGAGATGGGTCAGCTCCTCACCATCAGCATCCTCGGCGGGGCGTGCTTCGGCCTGCCTACCGCGCTTGTCTCGGAACGGGAGCGCGGGCTCTGGCGGCGCTACCGGCTGCTTCCGGCCAGCATGGGAAGCCTGCTGGCGTCGACGCTGGTTGCCCGCCTGGTGCTGCTGGCGTCGGCCGCGCTCATGCAGGTCGCGCTGGCCCGGATCATCTACGGAACGCCCTTTCCGCTCAACCCCGCGCAGGCGCTCGTGGCATTCCTGTTTGTGGCCTTCTCGTTCCTGGGGCTCGGGCTCCTGGTCGCGGCCCTCGCCGACGACGTGCCGGCGGTCCAGGCCCTGGGCCAGTGCCTCTTCCTGCCGATGATCATGCTCGGCGGGGTGGGCGTGCCGCTCACCGTTCTGCCCGCGTGGGCGCAGGCGATCGCCGGCTTCATGCCGGGCCGCTATGCCGTCGAGGCCCTGCAGCGCTGCTTCAGCGATTCGCGGGGGCTGCAGGGGGCCGGCTTCAGCCTCGTCGCGCTGGCGGTGATCGGCGCGGCCGCGGGAATCGCGGGCGCGAGGCTTTTTCGCTGGGACGCGGGTCGCCACACCGGCCGCGCCGCCTTCGCCTGGGTGCTTGCGGCCCTCCTCGCGTGGGCCGCGGTCGGCGTCGCCGCCGCGATGACGGGCAGGCTGGAGCCCCTCGGACCCGGGGGAGAGACATTCGAGTCGATCACCGACGAGCAGATCGCGCGGATCAGCTTTGACGATCTGCCGGGCGACAACGAGTTCGCCACGCGCCTCGCGCCCCCGTTCCGGGGCGCCGACGGGGAGCGCATGGGCGGCTTTGCCACGGCGCTCAGGGCGTGGGCTCCCGGGCGGGTGGGTGATCCGGCCCAGGCCGCGCGCAACCTGCTGAGCGTCGCCTCCAATGCGGACGTCACGGCGAACTACCGGGAGGCGGAGATCGCCCGCGTCGTGTTCGACCTGCTGCGGGAACGCTACAAGCGGGAGCAGCTGGTCCGGATGCTGGCCTGGATAATCCTCAATCCGGACGAGGGCGGCGTGGTCGCGCAGGCGCCCGAGCTCGGGCTCCAGCGCCGTCCGCCGGAGCCGATCATCCGCGACCGCAACTCGCTTTATGCCAGGAAACTCCTCGGCAGGCTGCTCGGCAAGATTCCGGACTGACGGGCGGGGACAAGGAGTGACAAGCGCCTGCCGCGGGATCATCGAGGACGCCACCCACCCTTGACCCCGGACCGCCTGCCCCTCCTTCGATGAGCTCACCCGATGCCGCCGATTATGCCGCCCGGATCGAGGGCGACCTGCGCCGGAACATCCTTCCCTTCTGGATGGACAGGGTCGTCGACCGGGAGCGGGGCGGCTTCGTTGGCGCGCTGACAAACGAGCTTGTGGCCGATCCCGGCGCGGAGCGGGGCGCCCTTCTGACTTCGCGCATTCTCTGGACCTTTGCCGCCGCCTACGGTCGGTACCGGGACCCCGCCTACCTCGGGATGGCGGACTTCGCCTACGCGGACCTGGACGCGCACTTCAGCGACCGAAGGGACGGGGGATACTGGTGGTCCATCTCCGGCGACGGCCGGGTCCTTCGCGACCGCAAGCAGGTGTACGGGCAGGCCTTCGCCATCTACGCCCTGACGGAGTACCACGCCGCCACCGGCCGCAGGGAACCGCTCGAACGGGCGGTCGCCGTCGCCGGGCTGCTCGAGGAGCGCGCGGTCGACCGACGCCACGGCGGCTATCTGGAGGCCTTCGACCGCGGGTGGAAGCCCATCGCCGACATGCGCCTGAGCGCGGTCGACTTGAACGAGCCGAAGTCGCAGAACACCCACCTCCACGTCATGGAGGCCTACACGCGCCTCCTCGGCTTGTGGCCCGACCCCGGCCTGAGAAGCGCGCTTGCCGGGCTCGTGGAGATCATGCTTTCGCGCATCGTCGATCCGGCCACCGGCCATCTCGGCCTCTTCTTCTCGGAGGATTGGACGCCCCGGTCGGACCGCGTTTCCTACGGGCACGACATCGAGGCGGCCTGGCTCCTCACGCAGGCGGCCGAGGCGCTGCGGGATGCCGCGCTCACGGCCCGGATCCGGCCGCTGGCGGTGAGGATTGCGGCGGTCACGCTCGCGGAGGGCGTCGATTCCGACGGCGGCGTCTACAACGAGGGCGGGCCCGGGGGCCTGACCGATTCCAACAAGGAATGGTGGCCCCAGGCCGAGGCGGTCGTCGGCTTCATCAATGCCCACCAGCTTTCGGGGAAGGAGCATTTCCTCGCCGCCGCGTTCCGGACATGGGACTTCATCGAGCGCAAGCTGATTGACCACCGGCAGGGCGAATGGTTTAGGGGCGTTACGCGGGATGGCCGCGCGCTCGCGGGCGAGCTCAAGGTCAGCTTCTGGAAATGTCCCTACCACAACGGACGCACCGGCCTTGAGGCCGTCAGGCGCCTGCGCGAGCTGCAGGGCAGCGCGCGAAACGACTCCGCCGAAAAATGAAAAAAAAGCACCCCCCCAGGCCGCCGAATGCCGCACCGGTCCCCGCCCGCAGGGCGAGCCATGGAATTCCCGCCGGGGCGCCCCCCGCCTGGGCCGCCCGGCTCCGGAGGCTCCGCGCCGAGCATGAGAGATTCCTGTCGCGGAAGAACCCGGTCGACCGCGGTTGGGACAACGGCGTCTTCGATCGCTTCGAGCATCCGGCCATCACCTACCGCCACGTCCCGATCGAGTGGCGCTTCGACCTCAACCCCGCCACAAACCCGTTCCTGATGGAGCGCCTGGGCGTCAACGCGACGCTGAACCCTGGCGCGTTCCTGTGGCGCGGGAGGGTCCACATGGTCGTCCGCTTCGAGGGCTACGACCGGAAGAGCCTCTTCGCGATCGCGGACAGCCCCAACGGGATCGACAACTGGCGGTTCTGGGACGAACCCGTCGACCTGCCCGAGATCAGGCCCGAGACGAACGTGTATGACATGCGGGTCACCCATCACGAGGATGGCTGGATCTACGGGGTGTTCTGCGCGGAGTCGAAGGACCCGTCCGCGAGGCCGGGCGACCTTTCGAGCGCCGTGGCCGTGGCCGGCATCGCGCGCACGCGCGACTTCAGGAAGTGGGAGCGGCTTCCCAATTTGCGGACGCCCGCGTCGCAGCAGCGCAACGTGGTGCTTCACCCGGAGTTCGTCGGCGGAAAGTACGCCTTCTACACGCGGCCGATGGACGGCTTCATAGACGTCGGCTCGGGCGGCGGCATCGGATGGACCCTCTGCGCGGACATCACCACCGGCGTGACGGGCCCGGAGACGATCATCGACGGGCGCGCCTACCATACGATCAAGGAGGTGAAGAACGGACAGGGACCCGCCCCGATACGGACGCCGGGCGGCTGGCTGCACCTCGCCCACGGCGTGCGGGCCTGCGCCGCCGGGCTTCGGTATGTCCTCTACATGTTCATGACCTCGATCGAGGACCCCTCGAGGGTCATCGCACGGCCGGGAGGCCATTTTCTCGCGCCGTACGGCGGCGAGGGAATTGGCGACGTCTCAAACGTGACCTTCACGAACGGGTGGGTGCAGCTTGGTGACGGTGCGAAGACCGTGCTCATCTACTACGGGGGCTCCGACACCCGTTGCTACGTGGCGCGCACGACCGTGGACAAGCTTGTCGACTGGTGCGTCCACACGCCCGAGGATGCGCTGACCACGCGGCGCGCGGTCGACCAGCGGCTCCGTCTCATCCGGGCGAACAGGGGCCTGCTTCGGGGTTGATCCCCGCCGCCGTTTCTAGGCGGCTCCTGCGGCTAGGCAGTGCGGGCCGTCTTCACCGGGACGATCTTGTTGGTCTCTTCGCGCGACGCACAAGTAGGGTAACGAGAATTCGCGGGCCTGCTGTTTCGAATCGTGGAATGCCACGGGAGTTCCTCATTCTTGGACCAATCGGCCGCGGAACAGCGCGAACGGATTGCAACAGTGTTTGCGAAGCGCAGTTCCCGTCCTTGAGGAGCAGTTGACTCCATTCCGCCTGAAACTCGCTCTGATCTGACCGTTAGCGTCGTGGTAGCCCAAGCACCCCAGAAACCAAGAAGCACCATGGATTTCGCATCCCACAACGCAGTGGCGAATCGCGGCGACCGAGGATTTCATCGGCGTGGGTCAGCCGGACATCGTTTTTGAGAATACAACGACAGGGGACCGGTACGTCTGGCTGATGAATGGCACGACGTTTGAGTCCGCCGTTTTCCTCGGCAATATAGCCACGCAGTGGCAAATCAGGAACTAGGGTCCGGCCGCCGCCGGGCCGGACAAGGTGAGGGTAGTCGAGCCGGCGGGGAAGGCGTGCTCGGAAAGGACCCCCGAGGGCCAGCGGACGCGTATCCTCCTCGGCGGGTTGGCCTCCGGATATCCGAACCAGCAGGCCGCCGTGGACTGGCTGTAGTAGCCCGAGCCGGCGTAGACCTCGCTTGCCTCCGCGGAGCCGTCGGAGAACTCCACCGTGATCCTCGCGCCTACGGCCGTGGGATTCCCTGGGGAGCCCTGCAGGAGGATGCGCAGCGGCTTGTGGCCCGCGACGCCGTTGTTATGGAACGCCATCGTCGTGTCGTTGTTCCGGGTGACGAGAAAGCCGGGCCATCCTCCCTGGTCCACGTAGATGACCGAAAGGGCCTTTGCGTCCCCCGTCACCACCAGGCCGCTCTCCAGCGGCGGAACGGCGGTGAAATGCCCGTGCCCGTCGCCGCGAAGAAGCTGGCTCAGCCCCCCGTCGAATCGGCCCGTGTAGGGGATTGGGGAGTAGGAGTTCTGCACGGCGTAGATGTCGGCGTTCCCATCGCCGTCAAAATCCCCCGCGACGAGTCCCTGGAAAGGGGAAATCTGGGCGATCCGGGGCAAAGGCTGGAATTTATGGGTGCCGTCGGCCTGGCTCAGGAACACGCCGCTTCTGAACTCCGTCGCCGCGAAGCGCTGCGCCGCCGCCAGCTTCGCCTCCCCCACGATCTCGCCAAGGGTGGCGCGGCCGTAATAGTCCGTCCTGGGATAGCTCCTCAGGACCGAAGGGATCGAGGACCCGAGGTCCCGCTTTGCGCGCCTGGGATACACGTGGCCGCCCTCGTAATAGCCCTCGATCAGCTGGCGCCCCCCGTCGCCCTTGAAGTCCCCGTAGAAAAGGAGCGCCGGATGCTCCGCGGTCGCGTGGTAAGGCGTGTTCAGGCCCAGGTTGCCGACCACGTAGTCCATACGGCCGTCGCCGTTGAAGTCCGCGGCGGCGATTGAGTTCCACCACCCCGTCCCTGCGGCTGAGAACCCTCCCCGTTCGGACCAATCCTCGAAGCCCTGGCCCGAGATGTTGTGAAAATACCTCACGTGGCCCCACTCAAGCGTGACAAGAAGGTCGGGCCAGCCGTCGCCATCCACGTCGGTCCATAGCGCCGATGTCACCATTCCCACCTCTCGGAGACCGGGCGCAAGGACGTCGGTCACGTCCTCGAACCGGCCACCGCGATTCGCCCACAGCGCACTTCGGGGAGGAAGCGGGTACTGGCCCGGCACAACACGTCCTCCCACGAAAACGCCGAGGCGGCCGCTGCGGTCGAAGTCGGCCGCCGCCACGGCGCCGACGCTCACCGCGAGCCGGGGAAGCGCATCGGCCTGGGCTGGCCGGAACGCGCCATGGCCGTCGTTGAGGAACAGCACCGGCTGGTAGGCCGCCGAGCCGGCAGGCAGGCTGCTGCCGCCCCTCGTGATGAGCAGGTCGTTCTTTCCGTCGCCGTTCGCGTCAAAGAGAAGCAGCGGGCCGTCGTCGAGCGGGCCCTCGGCCGCGAGCACCGACGAGTCCGAAAGGGAGAAAAGGAAGGCACCATCCGCGACGAGGATGCGCGCAGGATCCGATGGCGTGCCCCCAAGGACCACGTCGTCCCTGCCGTCGCCATTGACATCCCCGACCGCGACGGCCGGCCCGCGCCGGTTCTGCCGCATGGGCAGCAGCGGCTGCTGGATGGCCTCGTCGACCGCTGTCTCGCGGGACGCGAACGACAGATTCATGGCCCGGCTGACCTCGGAAAATTGACCGGGCGCCGCCGGGCCGGGCGATGCCGGAGAAACGGGCGCGGACGGCTCGGTGATCGTGAACCGCCTGTCGACCGGCAGGTCGGAAAAGGACTGGGTGCCTCCGTTCGGCCACGACACCGTCAGGCGCCTGATTGTCGAATCCTCGCCGAGGCCGAAATGCAGGATCGGCTCCGAGCTGGAAAGCACCCCGCGGGCGAGCACGAGCACACGGACCTGGACACCCGAGTCGGTCTCGATGCGCACGGTTGAGCCGACACCGAAGCGGTTCGAGCGGGTGCCGCGCAGGGCGAGGGTGATCCGGTGACCCGAGTCCGAGTCGTTTCGCAGGAGGGTCACGCCCCCCTCATAGTTCGTGTACACGAGGTCGAGGTTGCCGTCGCCGTCCAGGTCCCCGAAGGCCGACCCAAAGCTCACCCCTTTCTGGTTGAGCCCCCACGCCGCGCTCACGTCCTCGAAGCGCAGGTCTCCCATGTTCCTGAACGCGAGGTGCTGCTCGGCGAGAACGGGGCTCGCCTCCTCCACGCGTACCTTTTCATCGGAACTCTCCGCCAGCTCCTTGCGCGCCGTGAGGTCGGCGTTGTTCGACTCGCGGTTCATCCCGTTCGTCACAAAAAGGTCCAAGCGACCATCGTTGTCGAGGTCCTCAAGGCGCACCGACCATGTCCAGTCGGTCGCGGTCAGGCCCGCGAGGCACGCCGCCTCGAGGCAGCGGCCCGTGCCCGTGTTCAGGTAGAGGGCGTTCCGCATGACCTGCGGGGCCGCGGTGGAGGTGTCCTGCGAATCCATGAGCAGGCTGCGCATCACGGCGACCGCCCGCTGGTCCTTCTGGTGCGTGCTCGCCGCCATGTCGGCCACGAACAAATCCACGAGGCCGTCGTTGTTCACGTCGCCCAGGTCCGAACCCATCGAGGAATACGGCATGTGGGGCACCACCGAATCGATGACATCGGTGAAGGTCCCGTCCCTGTTGTTGTGGTAGAGCTTGTCGGGCGCCGCGAAGTCGTTGGCAACATAAAGGTCCGGCCACCCGTCACCATCGTAGTCCCACCAGACCGCCGAGTGTCCCTGCGCCTCGCCGCTGATCCCGGCCCGTTCCGTCACGTCCGTGAACGTGCCGTCGCCGTCGTTGTGAAACAGGTAGTCCCTCTGGCCCCTTGGATGGGCGTCCGAGTCCAGGAGGTTGGTCTGTACGAAGACGTCGAGCCAGCCGTCGCGGTCATAGTCGCAGAACGCGGCCATGACGCATGCGTCCTTGATCGCGAGCCCCCGCGCCGCGGCCTCCTCCCGGAAGGTTCCGTCGCCCTGGTTCATGTACAGCAGGTTCGGGGCCCCGAAACGGCAGACATAGATGTCGAGGAGCCCGTCATTGTTCACGTCCGCGAACGTCGCGCCCTGCTTCCA
>PLKS01000132.1:0-14629 GCA_003140665.1 Opitutaceae bacterium | reverse complement strand
CGTCGTAGTCCCCGATCGCCACCCCGGTGCCGATAGCCCCGGTCTCGTTCTCGCTGTAGAGGGCGCCCCACATCCTGGGATCGTCATAGGGGTTCTCCGTGATGACTCCAGTCTCCTGGGGCGGAAGGACGCTGAACATGGTCGCCCCGCGCCGGCCCGAGCGCGGAGCCAGCGGCTGATCGGAGATCGAGCCCTCGGTCGGCGCCTGCCCGACCGCAGGCGCTCCAGGTCCTCCCTTCGCCTCGCCGCCCAGGAGATACCGCGGGCGGCCGACAAGGACCGCTCCGCCGGTCGCCATGATCCTGATGAATTTCTTGCGGTTCACGGCGGCTTACAAACGACGAGGCGTCTTGGCGGCACACATGAAGAGACGAAAGAAGGACAATCCCACCGCTGCCGAGTCAAGGACGGTCTCGCGGGCGCGCGGTTCGCACCGGCCCGTGCCGGCGATTTTGCCTTGGCGTCATCCGAATCTGCAGGCACTGCAAATACCCGAATGCGCCTCCCCCCTTGGCTTACGCACCGCGCCTGGATGATCGCCCCCGTCTGCGCGGTCGCATTCGTCGCGTGGACGGACTACGGGCGCGCGCAGCGGGTGGAGTTTGTCTCGAAGGTCGCCAGCGAGGAGGCGAGGACCGACGCGGGATCCCCGACGGGCTACGCCGACGGAAAGCGCTGGCTCATCGTCCCCGAGCACAACAACCCGACCTACCAGTGGATCGAGGAGACGCAGCTGATGCTGGCGCGCGGCGACTGGCGGGTGCGGTCGGTCGACTACGAGAACTCCCCGTTCGGAAGGGATGTCCACTCGGCCTCGCCCTACCGGTGGTGGCTCGTGCTGATCGCCTGGGTCGATCACGGCTATTCCGGCCGCCCGCTGGGCCTTTGCGTGGAGAGGGCCGCCCTGTTCGCGGACCCGCTCCTGCACCTGCTCCTGCTCGTCGCCGTGACGATTTTTGCGGCGCGGCGCCTGGGCGCCGCCGCCGCCGCGCTTCTTTCCCTCGGGCTCGCCGCGATGTACCCGCTCGCGGCCGCGTTTCTGCCGGGCATCGCGAATGACTTCGGCCTGTCGCAGGTCGCCGCATTTTGGAGCGTGCTTCTGCTTATCACCGGCACAGCGGCCGCCGGTCGGGCCTCCCGCTGGTTTTTCGCGGGCGGGGTCACGGGCGGCTGCGGCCTTTGGCTTGGCGCAGCAGGCCAGGTTCCGGTGGCGGCGGGAACCGCCCTAGGGGCAATCCTGGCCGCCGTGCTGGTCCGCATTTCAACCGGTGAAGTCCGGGAGGGCGCGTTCAAGACGCCCCCATGGCGGGCATGGGCATTCGGGGGGGCCATCTCGAGCCTCCTCGCCTACCTCGTTGAGTACTTCCCCGGCCACATGGAGCCGCAGCTTCGCGTCAACTACCCGCTTTACGGGCTGGCGTGGCTCGGGCTGGGCGAGCTGCTGTGGCGGTTCGCATCGTGGATGGCGGGCCGGAAGCCGTTCGGAGGCTGGCGAGACATCGCGATGTGGGTGCTCTCGGCGACCGCCCTCGCTTCGCTGCCCGTTGCCATCCTGCTGAGCGGGGACCATTCCTTCCTTTCGGGAGACCTGCTTTCCACGCGTCTCACGAACCTGCCCGATGCCGTGGTGGCGGACGGCCTGTCCGCCTGGATAGACCGGGACGGCGTCACCCTGCCGGTCGCCGCGACCTGCCTTCCCCTGCTGCTTCTTGTCCCGGCAACCTGGCTTCTCGCGAGAAGAGCGACCGACCCGGCGCGCCGCACGGCCATAGCGATCGCTTTCGGACCGGCCCTGGCGGCCGTCGCGCTTTCGCTCCATCAGCTCCGCTGGTGGAACACGGCCGACTGCGCGCTGCTTGCGCTCCTCGCGGCAGGCCCGGCCACCGTCCGGGGGACAGTCGCGTCCAGGCGGGCCCGCTGGATTTGGTGCGGATTTCTGGCCCCGGCCGTAGCCTTGGGCGCACTGCGCCTGTTTCCGCAAGCGGGCTCCGGCGGCGAAAACGACTTCAAGTTCACCAGGTCTGAGGTCGAGGGGCTCTACGAGCGCGCCCTGGCCCAATGGATCGCGGACCACGCCGGCCCCGACGGCGCCACGGTGCTCCTGCCGCCACTCCGCACGTCGAGCTTCTGCTTTTACGGCGGACTGCGCGGATTGGGAACCCAGAATTGGGAGAACCGCGACGGCCTTTCGGCCACGTTTCGCATCGTGAACTCGACCAGGCCGGACGAGACCCTGGCGCTCATCACCCAGCGCGGCGTGACCCACATCGTTGTTCCTTCATGGGACAACGACCTCGACACGTTTGCGCAGCTGGGGCTGAAGCAGCCGAAGGAGTCGTTCATCTATGCCCTTCACCAGACCGACGGCGGCGTCTTCAACTGGCTGAGGGCGCTCCCCTACAACCTCCCGCCGATCTCGGGGTTCAAGGAGCAGTCGGTCCTGGTCCTCGAGGTGACGGACGAGACCGATCCCGCGACGCTTCGAAGCCGGCTGGTCGAATACCTCGTCGAGATGCACCAGATCGACGCCGCCGCCTACTCCAGCAGGGCGCTGCTGCGCTACCCGGCCGACCTTGGGGCGCTCGTCGCTCTGGCCCAGGTCGAGAAGGCCCGCGAAGACGTGGAGGGCTTCGACAAGGTCTTCGCCGCGCTCGTTGCAAACCTTTCCAGCGGATCCGATCGCACCCTGGCCTGGGACCGGCGCGTCAGCCTGGCCGTCGTCCTTGCCCTGGGCAGCAGGAACGACCTCGCAAGCCAGCAGGTGATGCGCTGCGTGTCGGAGATCGACGCGGCCAAGATCCGATCGCTCACCACAGGGTCGCTCTACCACCTGCAGGTCCTGGAGAAGGCTTATGGGCTCGGGATTGCCGACCCTAAATTGCGGGCGCTCACGATGAAGCTCCTTCCGTCGGAACTGCGCGACCGCCTATAGCCAAACGCCCGATGCCCGATCACTGGCCATGCGACCCGGACAAGGGCACCTTCCCCAAGGCGCGATCGGGAGCCCTGCTCGCGAATGATCAGCATCCGACTTGAAGAGCCCGGGCGCTTCGCCCCCATCGAGACCGTGCCTCCCGCGGCGCCGCAGGCCGGCGACGCCCTCGTGCGCGTGCGCCGGATCGGCGTCTGCGGCACCGACCTGCACGCGTTCGCCGGCAACCAGCCGTTCTTCACCTACCCGCGGATCCTGGGCCACGAGCTGGGGGTCGAGGTCGTTGCCGTCGGCCCAGGCGTCGCGAACGTGAAACCCGGCGACCGCTGCTCCGTCGAGCCGTACCTCAACTGCCTGGAATGCAGCGCCTGCCGTCGGGGAAGGGCCAACTGCTGCGCCAACCTCACGGTGCTCGGAGTCCATGTCGACGGCGGCATGCGCGAGCAGCTCGTCGTTCCCGCGCGCAAGCTCCATCCGTCCGCGAGCCTCACGCTTGACCAGCTCGCGCTCGTTGAGACCCTCGGGATCGGCTGCCATGCCGTCGAGCGCGCGGGCCTGCAGCGCGACGAATTCGCGCTCGTGATCGGCGCCGGCCCGATCGGGCTTTCCGTCATGCAGTTCGCCGCGGAGAAGGGCGCGCGGGTCATCGCGCTCGACGTCAACGCGGGCCGTCTTGAATTCTGCCAGCGCCGGCTTGGGGTGGCCCACACCATCGACGGAGCCGAGGGATCCCCCTTCGACGCCCTACGGCGCCTTACTCATGGGGACCTGCCGACGGCAGTCTTCGACGCCACCGGCAATCCGGGCTCAATGGCATCCGCCTTTGAGCTTCCGGCGCAGGGCGGCCGGCTGGTCTTCGTGGGTCTCTTTCAGGGTGATGTGACATTCAGCGATCCCAATTTCCACCGGCGCGAACTGACGCTCCTCGCCAGCAGGAACGCGCAGTCCGCCGACTTCGCGCGCATCGTCGGGCTCATCGAGGCCGGGCGCATCGACACGGCGCCGTGGATCACCCACCGGGCGTCTTTGGCGGCCATGCCGAAGGAATTCCCCGCGTGGAGTCGCCCGGAGACGGGCGTCATAAAGGCAATGGTCGAAGCCTGAACGTTCGCGCGCCGCGTTGGGCCGAGAACCGCGTGCTGGATGGGCCGTGATGCAAGGCCGAACTAGGCCCATTTCCGCGTTTCCGCGTCGATCGTCTATGGCTCGCCGACCACCGCCCCGCCCCTGAGGACCCTCAACGCGTCCGGGAGCAGCCCTTCCACGCTTCGCTTCACCGGTGGATCGAGTCCGTCGGCGGGCTACTTCGGCAGCGGGCCGGCCCCGAGCTCCATATACGCCTTTCCCACATGAGCCGTGAAATACGCGTCGGTGGGCACGTAGCGCGCTATATGCGCGATCTTCCTGAGACGGGCGGCCAGCTCGGGGACGGCCGCCTTGACTTCGGCCGGCGACTTCTTCTCGTCGATAAGCTCCTGGACGCCCCGGCGCAGCTCGATGAAGTATCCCTGCTGGTCCGCGATGATCTCGGGGCCGCCCATCGGTCCGTGGCCGGGGCAGACCTTCTGCGCCCCCAGCTTCTTGGCGGCCTCCAGCGCCTTAATCCATTCGCCGATATCGCTGTCGTGAACATAGTTGAAGGATCCGTTCACACAGACGTCGCCCGTGAAAAGTATCCTCTCCTTGGGCAGCCAGACCAGCGTGTCGCCACGGGTGTGCGCGATGCCGGCCCAACGCAGCTCCACGCGGTGCCTGCCGTCGTCGAACACAAGGAGGTCGGTGTAGACCAAGCTCGGCAGCTTCAGCCTGCTTGCCGCCACGTCGGGCCGGCTCTTTGCCGAGAGATCCCAGTCGGCGGCTCCGGACTTTTCCAATTCGTCGAGCGTCCCCGCCTGGGCAACCACCACTGCGCCCTCGTCGGACCAGATCTGGTTGCCGAAGGAGTGGTCGGGATGGAAATGCGTATCTATCACAAACCGCAGCGGCTTCTCGGTCATCGCCCGAATCTTCGGGATCACGATCTTCGCTCCCGAGGGATAGTTGGCGTCGACCTCCACGACATAGTCGTTCATGACTATCCAGCCGTTGTTGCAGTGGCCCCGGCGCGGATCGCCCTCGTGAAAATAGACATCCGGAGCAATGGGCTGGACCGTGTTGATCTGCGCCCGGACCGACGCTGGGGAGGCCAGGAGCGAAAGCGCGGCAAACAGGGGCAGTCGGCTACTGGCCATTTTTGGGACGTTTGCGGCGCTCGCACCCGCCGTCAAGCCGGCCAATCCGATGTCGACCTGGAACGTGATAGCGGGGAATGGCGTCGCGGGGGAACGCGCCGGACTCTCAGCCGCCGGACAAGACGCGCACATATCCCCGGCCGGCGGAATCGCAGGTCCGATAACACGATTGGGGGTTGAAAGACCAATATTGAAGGCGCAATAAGGCGACATGTCCCTCGCAGGCGAGCAGGCTCCCTCGTCGACCCGCCAGGATTCCCGGCGACCGGGCGCGCGTCCCGTGGTCTTGGCTCTGCTTGGCGCGAGCGTGGCAGGAGCGTTCCCGGCGTTCGCGCGGGCCGCGACGTCGGCTTACGTGGGCGACATGGCGTGCAATTCCTGCCATGAGGACAAGGTCCGCAGCTATCACGGAACGGCCCATTTCAGGACGTCGAGCATGCCGACGTCGGACACGATCCACGGGAAGTTCGGCCCCGGCTCCAATACGCTGATGACCGTGAATCCGAACCTTTATTTCGAGATGGAGGCCGACGAGCGTGGATTTTTCCAGACGGCCCACCTGAGGTCCTCGCCGACCGAGGTCCTGACGCGGTCGGAGCGCATCGACATCGTCGTTGGCTCCGGCAGGAAGGGCCAATCCTACCTTTTCTGGGATGGCGATCAGCTTTTCCAGCTCCCCCTCTCCTACTGGACCGGACTGGACGGCTGGGTGAACAGTCCCGGGTACACCGATGGGCGCGCCGATTTTGACAGGACCATCGGCCCGAGGTGCCTCGAGTGCCACGCGGGACGCTTCGAGTCGCGCGCGCCGCCCAGGAACCGCTACAATGTCTCAAGCATCGTCCTCGGCATCACCTGCGAGCGGTGCCATGGGCCGGGGGGCGAGCACGTCGACCGGTTTAGCTCCGCCACCCCACCGCGCTCGCCAGCCGAGCGGGCCATCGTGAATCCGGCGAGGCTTTCGAGGGCGAGGCAGCTCGACATCTGCGGCCAATGCCACGAGGGCCTCGGCACGTCGATCACGCCGCCCCTGTCATTTGTCCCCGGCGACGAATTGGACAGGCACCTGACCTTCGCGAAGCTGGCTCCATCCGCCCGGGTCGACGTGCATGCGAGCCAGGTCCAGCTCCTCGAGCGGAGCAAATGCTTCCGGCTGAGCACAACCATGACCTGCGGGACGTGCCATGACGTCCACGCGGAGCAGCGCGAACTGACGCCCTTTTCATCGGTGTGCATGACCTGCCACGCGATCGAGAGCTGCCGCAGGTTTCCCAAGCTGGGCCGCGCGATCGACGGCAAATGCGTCGACTGCCACATGCCGCTGCAGCAGACGGTCCAGATCATCTCCCGGGTGGACGGCTCGAGCGTGCGCCCCATGGTGCGCAACCACCAGATCGCGATCTATCCCGACGGCGCCGCGGGCAGCTTCCAGTTGACCCCGTAGGCGCGTCGGATAAGGAAGGTGCAACAGCCCATGAGAAACCCCCTCATGATTGCCGCCGCGATCATCGCGGCATCGACCCTTTCGCCGGCAACGCGCGGCGAGCCGGAGATGCATGTCAAACCCACGGCCGAGCCGACGTTCGCCGAGCTGCCCGCGGCCATTCCCCTCTGGGCCCTGGGACCGCCCGGCTCCGGTGGACAGGCCTCTCCCGAGCAAACGCATTGGGAAAACTTCAAGACGACATGGTTCCCGGTCGTTTCCCACATTAGCAACCCCTCCATAATCCCGTACCTGCCGCCGCCGGACAAGGCCACCGGCGCCGCCGTCGTCGTCTGCCCTGGGGGCGGCCACCGGTACCTGGCCCTGGAGCATGAGGGAAACGCGGTGGGAAAATGGCTTTCCGCGCACGGCGTCGCCGCGTTCGTGCTCAAGTACCGCCTGGCCCGCGAGGAGGGATCCCCCTACCAGGTGAGCGTGCACGCCCTGATGGACGCGCAGCGGGCGATCCGCACGGTGCGCAGCCGCGCAAGGGAGTGGAACGTCAATCCCTCCGCGGTGGGCATCATGGGCTTTTCGGCCGGCGGGGAGGTGGCGGTGCTGGCCGCCACCCAGTTCGATACCCCGGTAACCGGCTCCAATGACAGCGTCGACCTGATCGATTGCCGCCCGGACTTCCAGGCCCTGTTTTATCCCGGGCTGTCCCGAACGCCCCTCACGCTGACCCGGCGCACGCCCCCGGCCTTTCTCTGCGGCGCGGACGACGACCAGAATAACCTGACCCCGCCGCTGGTCCGGCTTGGACTCGACCTGGAATCGGCCGGCGTTCCGGTGGAAATGCACGTCTTTGCCGAGGGCGGCCACGGTTTCGGCATCCGCCTGGAGGACAGGCCGGTCTATGCCTGGATGCCGCTATTCATGGCGTGGCTGGGAGACCGCGGGATGCTCGACAAGCCGCGCGCCGCGTCGCCCGCGAACCCGGGAGCCAAATGAGCGCGAGAACGCTACGCCTCGCCATGCTGCTCGCCTCGGGCCTCCTTGCCGGCGCCGCCGGCTTGTGCCAGACGCCGGAAGGCCGCCCGAAGGAGCTGATCTACGTCGACTCGAAGGGGGTCATGCGCTGGCGCAGCTCGAATGTGGAGGTGGCCATGCTGGGGGCCAACTATTGCCTGCCGTCCGCCTCGGACTACCGGGCTGCGGGCGCCGTCCACGCCGACCGCAAGAAGATGATCGAGCAGGACATGACCCACTTTGCCCGCATGGGTTGGGACGCGCTTCGCCTCAGCTTTTGGGGAGACTGGGAATGCTGCGACAGGGAGGGCAACCTGATCGCAAACGATCACCTGGACCTTCTCGACTACCTCATCTACCAGGCCAAGTCGCGCGACCTGCACATGCTCCTGAGCCCGATTGTCACGTATAGCTCGATGTGGCCACGCGCGGACGACCCCACGGCGGTCGGCTTCTCGCGGTTCTACAAAAAGGAGGAGCTGGGCACGAACCCCGACGCGATCGCCGCCCAGGTGAACTACCTCAAGCAGATCCTCAACCACGTGAACCCATACACGAAGCTGGCCCTGAAGGACGAGCCCTACATCTGCTTTGTCGAGCTGATCAATGAGCCGGCGCAGCATCCGCAGGATTTTGAGGGCTCCGTGAACTACATCAACGCCCTGGTTGGCGCCGTTCGCGATACGGGTTGCCAGAAGATAACGTTCTACAATTTCAGCCAGGATTTCGCGATGGCCCAGGCCATCGCGGCCTCGAAGGCCGATGGAGTGAGCTTCGCCCAGTACCCGAGCGGCCTGGTCTCGGGGCACCAGCTCCGCGGCAACTTCCTCCGGACCGTGGACGGTTATCCGCCGATGCTGGCGCCGGAATTGGCGGGCAAGCCGAGGGTCGTCTACGAGTACGACATGCCCGACGTCATGAGCGGGTACCACTATCCCGCCATGATCCGCACGTTTCGCTCGGTCGGGGCGCAGTCGGCGGCCATGTTCTCGTACGACATGCTGGCGACCGCCCCGTACAACCTGGGATGGCAGACGCATTGCCTGAACATGGTCTACACGCCGCAGAAGGCCGCCAGCGCGATCATCGCCAGCCAGGTGATGCGCAGGATTCCGCGAATGCAGCCCGTCGGGGCCTATCCCGGGAACACCCGGTTCGGCGACTTCCGCGTCAGCTACGAGGAAGACCTGAGCGAGCTGGTAAGCCGCGATCTGTTCTATTACTCGAACAACACCACGAGCCGTCCCCCCGCGCCCAGGGAACTTCGACGCATCGTGGGCTTCGGCTCGTCCCCGCTCGTCCGTTACGAGGGAGCCGGCCTCTATTTTCTGGACAAGATCGAGGATGGAGTATGGCGCCTGGAGGTCTATCCCGACTCCATCCAGATCGACGACCCGTTTGCCCCCACACGAATCGACCGGCTGGTCTTCCGGCTCATCACGCGCACCTGGCCAATGACTGTCAGCGTTCCGGACCTTGGCGATTCGTTCAAGGTCGAGCCCCTGAACGTGGGAAACGCCTACGCAACACGGGCGTCAGGCGGGACATTCGGAATCCGCCCCGGCGCGTTCCTGCTGACCAGCTCCGCCCGCACGGCGCCGGTCGCCCTGCCCGACCGCCTTCCCAACGTCCCCTACTATCTCGGCATACGCGAATTCGTGTGCCCGGAGCCAACACCATACCCGACGACCATCGTCCTCCATGCCCAGTCGGAATACCCTGCCGACCAGCCGATTTCGATTGGCGCCACCGTCGCTTCAACCGACGCGCCGACGGAGGTCGCCCTCAAGATCACGGCGGGCGGCGCGGCTGAAAGGACGTTCATCATGGAAAACATCCACGGATACGAGTACCGCGCCCGCCTGGCCGCCGGGACGCTTCCCACCGGCGACGTGGAGTTTCGGGTAACCGTGACCTCCGGCGACCAGAAGCTCGTTTTCCCCCACGACTCGCCCGTGGCCGCCCTCCGCGGCGAAACCTACCCATCGCGCGTGGTGGCCCCGGACGCCCCCATTCAAGTCTTCGACCCCGGTCGCGACATCGCCAACCTGGCGGTCTCGCGCAGCGGCGAGGCGCGCAACCGAACTCCGGCGGCGACAGAGGGCAGCCGGCCCGGCAGCATGGCCTACCCGCTGAAATACCCCTCGGACCTCATGCCCGAGGATTTCACCGCCTCCCTGTATATTGGCGACCGGATTTCAGATCGAGGAGCGGCCATCGCCGGCGCAAAGGCGATCCGCATCAGGCTCAAGGGCGCCGCCGCCCCGTCTGTCATCCGGGTGACTCTGGTGGAGAAGGACGGCTCTGCCTGGAGCCGGAAGGTATTCGCCTCGGGCGAGTGGCAGGACGTCGTCATTCCGGTCTCGTCGCTCCTGTCCGCCCGGTCGGTCATGCTGCCGGAGGGTTATCCTGGGACATGGTCGTACTGGCTGTCGCCGCCGGAAGGCAGGATAGCCATCGACCTGGCGCAGGTAGAGCGCGTGCAATTCTCGCTGCGCAAGGCGGATTTCGGAACCATCTCCTCGATCGGGGCGGTCCAGGCGGCCGTCGACATAGAGAGCGTTTCATTGCAATTCTGATTCGAACGCAATGCCCGCGCGTGCGTCGCAGGCGCAAGGGCCCAAAAAAAACGCGGTGACACCTCCCCTTTTCAACATGAACCGAATACGCCCCATATCATCGATCGTCGCCTCGCTCGTGCTCTGCGCCACGGGATTTGCGCAGGAGCTGCCCGCCGCAAAACCCGAGTCGGTTGGACTCTCGTCCGAGCGCATTGGCCGCATCGCGACCCTCGTCCAGCAGAACATCGACGACAAGCGGATAGCTGGAGCGGTAACGATGGTGATCCGTCACGGGCAGGTGGCGTGGCTCGACGCGCGGGGCATGGCGGACCGGGAAGCGGGCAAGCCGATGCAGCAGGACTCGATCTTCCGGATCTGCTCCATGTCGAAGCCCATCACGAGCACGGCAGTCATGATGCTGTACGAGGAGGGAAAGTTCCTGCTTGAGGACCCGATCTCAAAGTACCTGCCCGAGTTCAAGAACCCGAAGGTGTTCGTCAAGCCGGCGGCCGGCCAGCCCTACTCGATACCGGCGACCCGGGAGATCACGATCCAGGATCTCCTGAGGCATACGTCGGGCATCACCTACAACTGGAACAAGGACCTCGGCCAGCAGTACGCGGATGCCAATGTCGCAAGCGGGCTCCTCCAGTACGACGGAACCATCGGGGACAGCGTGAAAAGGCTGGCGGGCGTCCCCCTGCTCTTCAACCCCGGCGATCGCTGGGAATACAGCCTCTCCGTGGACGTGCTAGGCCGCCTGGTCGAGGTCGTCTCCGGCATGCCGCTCAACGATTTCTTCCGCACCCGGATATTCGAGCGCCTCGGGATGAAGGACACGTATTTCTACCTGCCCGCGGACAAGGTGCCCAGGCTCGCCGCGGCGTACACCTATTATGAGGGGAAGGGGCTCAGCCGCTTTCCCGACTCGCCGATCGTGGAAGGGACCATGGCGTACTCCGCCGACTATCCCTACAACGGGCCCAGGAAACTCTTCTCGGGCGGCGCGGGCCTTTCGTCGACGACCCGGGACTATGCCCGCTTCTGCCAGATGCTCCTGAATGGAGGGTCCCTCGACAAGGTCCGTGTGCTCAGCAGGAAATCCGTCGAGCTCATGACCCACGACCAGCTTGGTCCGATCAGCGAGAAAATGGGCTTTGGGCTCGGCTTCGGCGTGGATGGGGTCAAGGCACCGCTGTCCGAGCTCGGTTCCCCCGGCGAATTCGGATGGGGAGGGTTTTACTACACCTCGTTCGTGATCGATCCAAGGGAGGACATGATCGTCATATCGATGGCGCAGCTGCATCCCACGGGCGGCCTTGGCCTCGACAAGGAGATACAGGTTCTCGCCTACCAGGCGTTGAGCGACTGAAGCCGCCGGCGCGGCTGACGCAACACCGCGGGATGGCGCCGCGGCCGCGGGCTACTTGAGGGCGATTTTGAGCGAGTACGCGTCGCTTCCGGGCCTTGCCGCCGGAAGCACCACGTGCAGACCCGCCGCGTCGCGCTGCCACGGGAGTTTCTCGGCCGAGCCAAGCAGGGAAACGGACGCGACCTCCCGCCCGAGCCGCGCCGGGGTTTCGGCGGAGCCGACCGCGAAGGACTTGATGACGACGCCGTGGTCCGACGGCCAGTCGAGCAGGATGGCGTAGATCGCATCGCCCTTGGTGGTGAAGCGAATGTCCTCGGCGGTGTAGGGCTTGGTGCGAACATCCCTCGCCCCGCCGAACTGGCCCGCCTCGGCCTTCTCGGCGGTCGACGGGCCCTCGCCGTAGACGACCCAGGGGCGGCTTCCGAAGATCGCCTCGCCGTTGACGTCCATCCATTTCGCCATGCCGCCCAGGAACGCGAGCTCGTCGTCGTCGATGGTGCCGTCGCCACGGAGGGGCACGCTCAGGAGAAGGTTCCCGTTCTTGCTGACGACGTCGACGAGCAGGTGGACGACCTGCGCGACGGTCTTGTACTTGTGCTCATCGAAAAGCCGGCGCTCGTAGTGCCATGAGCCGATGCAGGTGTCGGTCTGCCACGGGGCGGCGCTGATGCCCTCGGCCACACCGCGCTCGATGTCCTGCACGACCGCGGCGCGGTGCTCGGGCTTCATGTACTTGGCATCGAGGACGGCCTCAAGTCTGCCGCCGTGGAACGCGCGGTTCGCGTTGTAATAGTGCGCGGCGATGTCGAGGCCGTACTGCCCGAGAGGTAGCTCGTTGTCGTCGAGGTAAAGGAGGTCCGGATGATACTTGTCGACGAGGTCCTGGGCGCGGAGGAACCATTTCTCGGAGTAGCCGTTGTCGTTTGGGGGGACCGTTTCGAACCACTGGTCATTCTTCTGATGCCATTCTTCCGCTTCCTTCGCGGTCTTCAGGTCGCTGGGCATCGGGATCCTAAGGCCGCAATAGAGATCCTTCGGGTCGAGGCCCTCCCACCACTTTCCCTTGCCGTCGGCCTTGGTGAGCGTCGCTGCATCGTACGGCACGAACGCATACGGCCCCTCGACATCGTGGCCGTAGGCGGGCTGGAACCAGTGCCAGGCGTGCGAAGAGTGGTTGCTGACGCCGAACCGCAGGCCGTTTTCGCGGGCGATCCTGGCCCAGGTGCCGACGATGTCCTTCTTCGGCCCCACGTTTACCGAGTTCCAAGGCTGGTACTTCGAGTCGTAGGTGTCGAAGTTGTCGTGGTGGTTCGCGAGCGCGACGAAGTACTTGGCTCCCGCGCGCTTGTAGAGCTGCATCAGTTTCTCCGGGTCCCAATGCTCCGCCTTCCAGAGGTTGTCGATCTCCATGAAGCCGAATGTCGACGGGTGCCCGTAGTGCGCGACGTGGTAGTCATACTGCCTCGTGCCCTGGATGTACATGTTGCGGGCGTACCAGTCGCCCTGCTCGGGCACGCATTGCGCCGTCCAGTGAGCCCAGATGCCGAACTTCGCGTCGCGAAACCAGTCCGGGCACCGGTATCCCTGCGCGAGGGATTCCCACGTGGGCTGGAAGGGGCCGGGCGCGATGGCATTCTGGGGCCCGGCAGCCGCCGATCCGCCGGAGCCTGCCTTGCCGGTGACGCGTTTCGCGATGAGGTCCTCGGTCGCGACGTTGCCCACGGCGCGGGTGAGCTTGAGCTCGTCACCCGAAAGCTTTCCCGTGTAGGTGACGGAGATTTGTGAGCCATCCGGAATCGTCATCATCTCCACAAACGAAAGGGTGTCGCCCGACAGTTTGACGTCCTTCAGCGCGGTGGCGCCCTTCTGATCCATGCGCTGCCATTCGGCGTTGCCGGTGATCGTCCCGTCGTCGCCGCTCTTGAACTCGTAGACATATTTCTGCAGGCCCATCCGGGTTTCGAACTCGGCGTACCACCTGCCGTCGATGTCAGCGGCGTGCGCCGACATCCCCGCCAGGCCGGTCATGAGGAGGCAGCTGAGGCGCGCAAGGAATGGTCTCATGGCGTGTTGTCGGATGTGCTTTGGGCGAGGGCCGGGCTCGGCGAAGGAGCCGTTGGGGTAAGGGTTTATGTGTTTGCGTCGCTCGGGGACGCCGTCCAGGCGCCGGAAGTTCGGCGCATTTTCCCCTTGGGGTAAGCGTGCCTGCCTCGGGCGGATGTCGGAGAGGCCATAGCGATTGCGGCCGGAAAGCCAGAGCAATTTGCTCCGCCGAGTGGCTGGCGGGACAGTCATCGTCTGAATTGGCGGCGAAGACACCTGATCGGACTTGCGCTGCGGGAACCCCGACCCTATCCCGCTCAAATGGCCCCTTGTTCATCCTCTCGCGCGCTTTTCTGCCGCGGGCTTGCGGCCGCCGCCGCGCTCGCTTCCGCCGCGATGGCCGCCGAGGAGGCCCGTCCGGAGATCTCGCTGAGCGCCCCCCTCATCGCCCTGGTTCACGCCCGTCTCGTCGATGCGACCAACCATGCGGGTAAGGCGGCTCGGCATAGCGGTATTGGTGAAACTGGCCGACCCCGTCGCCGAACGCTGTTTACCCGGCTCAAGCGAGCGCGAAATCGGCGCGACGAAGCAGTAGCCCCGTCCGGCTACCGTCGTGATGTATCGAGAGCCCTCCTCGCCGTCGCCTAGCGCCTTGCGCAGGCTCGCGATGTGAAACCGCACACTTCCCTCGTCGACGACACTATCGGGCCACACCTGGGCTAAGAGATCCCGCTTGGTGACTACTTCGTTAGGGCAGGATACGAGTGCGATCAAGGTATCCAGTGCGCGCGCGCCCAACTCCACGCGGACTCCCTCTTTAGTGAGGGATCTTTCGCTTGCGATCAAGCTGAAAGCACCGAACGATGTGACGTCTTTGGTCGGCATCCCCGGGGACTCTTCTTCTGTCATCGCCTGATTAATGGGCCCCATCCTAGGTCAAGGAGGGTTCTCGCGCCATTGATCAATTCGGCTCAGTAGGTTCCGCCCAGGCGCCGCTGAGGATCCGCCGACTGGCGGCGCAACATAGTGACCCTGCGA
>PLKS01000121.1:7485-19288 GCA_003140665.1 Opitutaceae bacterium | reverse complement strand
CTCCCCTTCCTCGAGTCGCTCCATGACCTGACGTCGAGCGGGCTGTCCGCGGGCGAGGCCGTCCGCCTCCTGTCGATCCGCATCAAGGAGCCGCGGCAGAGGGTGCTCTGCGAGGGCCTGTGGGCCCGCCTCAGCGAGGGCGCGCCGCTCTCGCGCGCGATGGGCGCGTTCCCCGAGGTGTTCGATTCCTCCACGATCAACCTCATCCATGCCGGGGAGGCGACCGGATCGCTCAACGACACGCTGGCGCGCCTGATCGCCTACCTGACCGAGCAGCGCGAGATGCGCACGGCCCTCCTGACCGCGATGGCCTACCCCATCCTGATCGTCCTCGTCTCGTTCGGGGTGATCCTCTTCTTCCTGTTTTTCCTGCTTCCCCGGCTCCAGACGCTGCTGAGCTCGCTCGGGGGCAAGATGCCCCTCTCGACGCAGATCCTGATCGGACTCGCGAACTTCACGCTCCACTACGGGATCTTCGTGGCCCTGGCGGCGGTGATCGGGCTGGTCTCCCTCTGGCGCTGGCGCGAGACGGAGGCGGGACGCGAAAAAAGCGACGCGTGGCTCCTCAAGCTGCCGCTGGTCGGGCCGTTCATCGTGTCCCGGACCGTACTCGAGTTCAGCCAGACGCTCGGGGTCCTGCTCCAGAACGGCATCACCGCGGCGGACGCGCTGCGCATGACGGAGCGCCAGATCGAGAACCGCGTGCACCGGAAGGCGTTCGACGGGGCGATCGACCGGGTCCTCGAGGGCGAGGCCCTCTCGTCCGCGCTCACCCGGACCGGGTGCTTCCCGGAGCTCGTGCTCGACCGGGTCGCCGTCGGCGAGAACACGGGGAACGTCGTCCCCAGCCTGAGGGACATCGCGAACACCTACCAGAAGAGGATCTCGAGGCAGCTCAACCTGTTCACCAAGGTGATCGCGGGCGTGATCCTCACCGGTGTCTTCATCCTCGTCGGGTTCATCGCGGTCGCGATGGTGATGGCGGTCTTCCAGGTCAGCGCGAGCTTCAAGGTCGGGTGAAGCGCGCCGGGCCGAATCGCAAGGGTTGAAGCCGTTGCCCGGATCCCCTTGAATCCGGGCCCAGTTCCGGGGCTTCGGCCACGGTCCCCTCCAAAGATCGAAAGGAATGACATGCCCACCAAAGGAAAAGGGATAACATCCCACAAGGTCGTCCCGCATGCCGAATGGCTGAGGGCCCGCCTGGTGCTGCTGGCCAGGGAGAAGAAATTCACCGGTCTTCGCGACCGCCTGAGCCGGCAGCGACGCGAGCTGCCGTGGGAGAAGGTCGAGAAGGACTATGTCTTCGACGGGCCCAAGGGCAAGGAATCGCTCGCCGACCTCTTTGGGGGAAAGAGCCAGCTCATCCTCTATCATTTCATGTGGGATCCCCGGTGGAAGGAGGGATGCCCGCACTGCTCCTTCTGGGCCGACAATTTCAACGGGATCGACGTCCACCTGCGCCAGCGCGACGTGACGATGCTGGCCGTCTCCAGGGCCCCCTTGAAGAAACTGACGAAGTTCAAGCGGCGCATGAAATGGAGCTTCCAGTGGGTCTCCTCCCATCGCTCCGACTTCAACCACGATTACTCCGTATCCTTCACGCCGAAGGAAATGAAGACCGGGAAGGCGTTCTATAACTATCGTTTCATGCGCGCCCCCTGCGCCGAGATGCCCGGGGTCAGTGTGTTCTACAGGGACAGGCGGGGCGCGATCTTCCACACCTACTCATCCTATGGACGGGGCATCGACATGCTGAACCTTGCCTACCAGTACCTGGACCTGGCGCCAAAGGGACGGGACGAGGCAGGCCCGGGCAATCCGCAGCAGTGGGTGCGGTACCACGACCGCTATCCTCAAGGGACCGGGACCTCGTAGACCTCCGCCAGGGCGACCCCGGTCGAACTGTTCACCCCGGAAATCTGGATGGTGTAGGCGCCTGCCGTGAGGTTCACGATCTGTGCGCTGTCCGCGCTGCCCGACGCGAACGCAAAGGCCCCGACCGTGGCGGCCGTGCTCGCGATNNGCTCAGGCTGGGTAGCGCCAGGGCCCCGGCGACGCCGAATTGCGTCAGGGCGGGCCCGTCGGCCCGGACGAGCAGCTGCTCGGTGCCGCTGCCCGAGATCACGAAACCGGGGATGAGGAGGTTGCTCCCCGTCCCGACATTGGCCCGGGTGGAGATGTTGACCAGGCGGGTGCCGCTTGCCGACACCTCGTAGACCTCTGCCAGCGCGACGCCGGTCGTCTTGTTGACGCCGGAAATCTGGACCGTGTAGGCGCCCGCGGGAAGGCTTGCGATGAGGGCGCAATCCGCGCTGCCCGACGTCAGCGCGAAGGCCCCGACCGTGGCCGCCGTGCTCGCGATCAGGGCCGGGTTGGCATTGGTGCCCCACCCCGTGTTGGAGGCGATGGACGTTCCCGCGCTGTTGAACACGCTCAGGCTCGGCTGGGCCAGGACCCCGCCGACGCCAAATTGCGTGAGTGCGGGCCCATCGGCGCGGATCAGGAGCGTCTCCGTGCCGCTTCCGCTGATCACGAATCCCGGGATCAGGATGTTGCCGCCGGTTCCGACTTGGGCGCGCGTGGAGATATTGATCAGGCGCGCCGTACCCGAGGTCGGTGGCGGCGTAGGAGTCGGAGTGGGAGTTGGGGTCGGTGCCGCACTGCCAGTGACGATGACCTCATACGTGAATACGTTAGTCATATCGTTTCCGGGGTCACCGGGTACCATGCCAGCGGTGGCCGCGTTCTCCACAGCCTGGAGGCCCATGATGTAATCGCCTGCCACCGTCGGGGTTCCAGACAAAACAGGGGTGCTGTTGTCGTAAGTGCCGTCCGACGTGATGACGTCGCCGGTCGTTGGGTCGCCGAAGCTCAATCCCGGCGGAAATGAGCCCGTAACAATCCATGATCCCGGAGGATCAATTGTCTGTGGACTCAAACCAAACGGAACCGCCTCAATCTGCGAACCCAAGGCGACCGTATAAGGGCTCGGGTGGCCGGGCGTTCCAGTTATCAGCGTGTACGGGCTCGCGCCCACCACCGAATCGACCGCTCCCAGGGCCGCGACCGATGCCGCCGCAGCCTTGAGGACCGCGCCGATCGGCGACTCGATGAAATATTCCGAGGCCGCGACGGCCACCCGGACGGCCGGAGTCCTTTG
This sequence comes from Opitutaceae bacterium, assembly GCA_003140665.1. Classification (GTDB taxonomy): domain Bacteria; phylum Verrucomicrobiota; class Verrucomicrobiia; order Opitutales; family Opitutaceae; genus Palsa-1447. Next base: position 16,128 of record PLKS01000121.1, on the reverse strand, counting down.
GAGCAGCGCGAGAAGGGCGGCGACCGGCAACCGGGCCTGGTCGATCCGAAGGAAAAGGCTTCGCTTGGGCATTATGGGCAGCAGGTATTCAGTTGCATCCGCAACCGGCGCCCCCGACGCCCTTGCCGCCCTCGGCGGCCTCCCGTGAGAAATATACATGGTCCATCATGGCTGACCCGAGTGGATCGCGGTTCGGGTCCATCGTCGAGTCGGCTAAATACTCGCGCTGCCACGGTTTCACCCGGACCGCCTGCGTCGTGGAGCACCCGGAGAATGCAACGGCCACGGCTGCAGCAACTAGCGCAATAAGGAGCCGGCCGCGGAAGCGACCGGAGTACGTAGTTTCCGCCTCCAGGAGGTCAGGTTGATGCGACATAATTGAAGAATCCGCGGGTCTGCGCCCGCTCCTTGTCCGTGAGGATGATCCCCTCCGCTCCCGGGCATGAGCGGATGAGCTCAAGCCCCGCCGTGACCCCGGAGATGAACGCCGACGTCGAGAGCATTCCCGCCTGCAGGCAGGTGTCCGCGATCACCGTAGACTGGGTGCACCCGTTGGCGACGGGCCAGCCGGTCCGGGGATCGATGATGTGGCCGTAGCGCTTGCCATCGATCAGGAAGCTCCGGATGTAGTCGCCCGACGAGGCGATCGACTTGTTGCGGAGGCCCACGCTCGCCCATGTCTTGCCCGGGCTCTTCGGGTCCTCGAGCCCGATGTGCCACGCCGGCTTTCCCGGCGGCGCGCCGGTCGCGCGCAGGTCGTGCCCGAAGTCGACCAGCGAATCGACGATCCCATGGTCCTTCGCGATCAGGGCCACGATATCGACCGCGTATTCCTTGCCGAACCCTCCGAAATCCAGGGCCATCCCCTTCTCGGGAAGAAAAACCTTGCCGGGCTCCCGCCTCACCTTGGACCAGCCGACGAGCCTCAGCGCCTCCGCGATCGCAGCCCTGTCGGGGATCACCGGGGGCGTGGCCTTCCAGTTCCAGATGCGGATGAGCGGAAGCGCCGAGGGATCGAGGATGCCCCGCGTCATGAAGTGGAGCGTGTCGCACATCGACAGGAGGCCTTCGGTCTCGGCGTCGACCGGCACCCACTCCCTGCCCGAGGCGTCGTTGATCCGGCTCACGATGCTGCCGGGCTGGAACCGGGAGTACTTGGCCTCGAACGCATGCACCCAGCCCTCGGCCGCCTTCTCGAAGGCGGACGCCTGGGCATTCCCGCCGGGCGCGGTGTACTGCACCTCGCACTGGGTCGCCATGGCGCGGAACACCAGGCGCCGGAGCGGAAAGTCCGCGCCCTGGCCCGAGGGGATCGGATCGGGCGCTCGATTCTGCTGGGAGACCAGGGGCATGGGATGGGGAGCCGGAAAGTAGCCTACCAGGAGACTTTTGCACCCACCGAGACAATGTTGGCAACGGGATAGGCGCTCTGGGGCGTCACCCCGTCGCGCCCCCGCATGGAATACCGGTCGAAGGCCGCGACGAATTCGAGCCGATCGTTCGGCTTCCAAGTCGCCTTGATCCCGTAGGTTACGGAGTCGAGCGAGGAAAGGCGGTAATCCGAGGAATAGGCGGGGCCGCCGGGGTTGGGGACGTGGGTCGGCTCGATGCTCGTGACGTCCAGGTCGTAATAGTAGAAGTCCGCCGCGCCCTGCTCGTAGAGCCNNTGGTCGCCGATCTTCTGGAGCCAGCGCAGCTCGACGGTGTTGGCGACGATGCCGTAGGTGTCGTCGTAGAAGCGGTAGCTCGCCTCCACGGCGCCGTGGGCAGCCGGAAACGCGCGGTTGATCGACGCATAGGCGGCGCCCGTGTTCCGCTCGTTTGGCCGGTTCTCGGGGTATCCGAGGGGCAGGAAAACGCCTGGGAGCAGTTCCAGGCTCTTCACGACGAGCTTGTACTGGTCGTTCAGGAAGCCGGTCTCGCGCCCCCACGTGAAATTGAGCGTCACCGAGGTCCACTTGTCGAGGAGCTGGGTCACGCNNGTAGAGGTGCTGCGGGTCGTAGAAGGTCTCCACGTCGTCGTCGTGGCCGGCGATTCCCGCGAGGAGCGTCGTGTTCTTCCGGTTGAAGTCCGTCAGCGTGTTGAGCGACCAGCCCCGGGAAATGTAGTCGTGCTCCCGGCTCTGCNNGGCGGTCGCCGCGGGCGCTCCCGTCGGGGACGCCCCGGCGATCGCGTCGTCCACCAGCGTCGCCGAGAACTGGATGCCGGCGCCGAGGGCCTGGTCGATGAGGATGCCCTGGGTGCGCACGCCGACGCGGCCGCCGGCCTCGTCATAGTCCTCGTACTTGTAGGTGATGGAGCCGTCGGCGCGGGCGGACTGGCGCGGAAGCGCGAGCATCAGGAACAGGGCAAGCGGGACCGCGGCGGGCCGCGCGGCGTTCGTGAGGCAGCTCGGGGTCATTCGTTCCCTCGCGGGCAAGGAAGCCTCAGTTCCTCGCGATCTCGACCGACGATATCTGGAAGTTCGCGCTCAGCAGCGTCTGGTTGGCGCGGTCCACCTGCAGGGAGCACTGCTCGATGCCGATGTACGGGGAGCGCTTGCTCAGCGCCAGGTAGAAGCGCTTGAGCGTGTCCCAGTCGGCCTTGGTGACGTTGAACTGGAGCGTGTGGACCGAGAACTGCCCGTTGCTCACGTCCTTCGGCTCGCCGCTGGTCGTGTTCTTGAGCCCCGCCTCGGTGGCGATGGCGGAGACCTCCGCGAGCAGCCGCGTGGTGTCGAGCGTGCGCACGGCGTCGAGCCGGCCCGCCGCCGCCGTCGCCGAGGCCTCGATCGCCTTCCGGTCGGACAGCCAGCGCGCCTGCTCGGCGAGGGCCGCGGTCGTGCCGCGGACCGTGTGGACGAACCGGCTGGTGCGCTTCGAGATGCTCGTCAGCCAGATCGCGGCGGCCAGGACGGCGATGCCCGTGAGGAGGAGCTTCTCCCGGAGGAGGCGGGACAGGAAAAACGCGCGCAGGGTGCGGATCATGACGTGGCGGGCGTCATCGCCCCGGGCTTGAAGGTCACGATCAGGGTGAAGGAGACCACGCTGTTCTGGGTGCGCTGGTCCTTGATCTCGACGCGGTCGCAGCCGGGGGCCTGCTCGATCGCCGTCTTGTAGGCCGCGATCTCCCCCGCGTTGGTCGTCTGGGCGTCGATCTGGATGGTGTTGACCGCGCTGGAGCTCGCCGTGGCGCGCAGGAACTGGATGGCCGAGGGATTCTTGGGCATCGCGATCTCCGGGGCGACGATCGAGACCATCTCGAGGGGCAGCAGGCGCTTGGTCGAGAGCTCGTCGATCCGGCTCGCGAGGTCCTTCTCCTCCATGATGCGGGCGACCGTCCCCTTCTGGGCGGCCACCTTCGCGTTGCGGGCCGCCTCCCAGACGCCGGTCCCGATGAGCGCCAGCTCCCCCGCGGCGCAGAGCGCGCACGCCGCGACGGCCCCGATCGCGGTGCGCCACAGGAGGACGCCGAGCCGGCGGGAGCGGGCCAGCGCCTCGAGGTCCGCCTTGTCGCGGACATCGAGCGCGGCCGCGACCTCGGCCGGCAGGCGCGACCGCAGCGCTCCCGCCTCAAAGACCACTTCGCGGTCGCTGCGTCCGGCCCCCGGGATGGGCGGCGACGGGGCGTCCACGATGCTGCGGGCCTCGCCGGTCGACTTGATGAGGCTTGCCCGCGCCTCGGCGCGCTCCTCCTCGGTCGCGTCGGGCTTCATCGGGCGGTGAAGCACCATCGTCGGCACGGGGCCCCGGGCCCAATGGACCGCCGTCAGGCCGTCCGGCGCCGAGAGGAGGACGGTCGTCGCGGGCTGGGCGTCGCATCCCAGGACGGCCGCGAAAGCCGGCAGCACGTGCTCGGCGCCCTTCCACTCCTCAAGCTGCTCCGCGGTGAACCGGCGCCGGTAGGCGGCGAAGGCCAGCGCCTGGTCGGCGCCGGGCGGCAGGTAGTAGCCGTAATAGAGCTGGGCCAGCGGGAAAGGCGAAAGCGCCTCGAGCGCCAGCCCGACCTGGTTGACGACCTCGGCCGTCGACGTGCCCGCCGCGATGGCGATGGTGCGCGAGAAAAAGACGGCGTCGGAAAGGACCGCGACCCTGGGAGGAGGGGGACCGGCGCGGAGGAAATTAACCAGGGAGGCGCACATGCTCAGGATGGGGGCGGCAGGTCGGGCGGATTTTGCGGAATCTCATCATTTTCCAGCATTTCCAGAAGGGTAAAAGGATAATTTATGCTTTGCGAGGCCGCGGCGGCGGTGTTCGCGGTCGTGGCTGTCGAGGCGGGTTGGGTGGTGTTGGTCACCGAGGTCGTCGTGGTGGCAGACGTATTGCTTGCCGCGGCGGTTGCGTTTGTGGCGCTGGTTTGGTTGATCGTCGCCCCCCCCTGGGGCGCCACGACAGCCGAGAGCCGGTAGGTCGAGCGACCCTCGTGGACGGTCACCAGGATCCTGAGCGCGGTGATCGTCGTCCCGAAGGGGGCCGCGTTTCCGCCGAGGCCGGCGACCGAGGCGAGCGTGGCCGAGTTCTGGAACCACTGCTGCCCCTGCTGGGCGTACTGGCCCGAGCCGCCCAGGTAGTCGGTCAGGTGCTGGCGCTGGGCGTCCGTGTACTGGCCCAGCGCCGCCAGCACGTCCGCGTTGGCGCCGTTCACGTTCGGCTGCGAGAACGTGAAGATCGAGACGTCGCTCACGAGGCGCGCGTAGTAGCTGGTCGGCAGCCCGTTCTCGTCGAAGAAGACGTCCTTTGCGTAGTCGATCGCGGCCAGCTCGCCGAACGAGCGCATCGGCCGGCCGGGCTCCGTGTACGGGATCGCCGCGTCGGTGTAGTCGGGCGTGACCGCCGTCGAGTAGACGTAGCCCGTCTGCATCCAGCCGAGCAGGACGTCCGCGAGCTTCGCGGCGTCCGCGGTCGACATCCCCCAGAAGCCGAAGAGGTTCGTGAGGGTCGTGATGTCGGCGTGGGCGAGCGGGATCTTGCCGCTCTCGTCCTGGAAGGAAATGTCGACCGTGCGGCCCTCGGAGGGCGACCAGCCGGCCCAGCCGAGCGGGTCGCCCCAGCCCTCGGCCGGGCTGTGGAGCCCGCTGTCCGCCTGCCGGAAGTCCTCCAGGACCGCCAGGGTCACCTCGAGCGCCGAGAACGCCTCCTGCCTGAGCCGCATGGAGTCCGTCTGGCGGACCTCGACCAGGAGGTCGTTGCCCGCCTTCTCGATGAACGCCGTGAGGGCCGTCGCGGTGAAGACCATCATGACCAGCACGAGCACGATCACCGACGAGCGGCGCGGGGAGGCGCGGAAGGCGTGCGGCCTGCGGTTCACCACGGGTTGGGCAGCCCCTGCTGCGTCGCTGGGATGGCGATCAGGGCCACCCGGGTGAGCCGGTCGTAGTAGAAGGTGACCCGCAGCCTCTGGGGCGGGAGCGGGTTTCCCGAGGAGTCCGTGCGGAGCGAGGACTCCGTCGTCCACTTGTTGAAATCCGTGTCGTAGTAGTCGTAGCCGAGCATCGTGACGAAGGGGGAGACCAGCGTCTCGCGCGGGGGGTCGTCGTTGAAGTGGTTCTCGAGGTCGGAGTGCCAGAGCATGAACAGGCCCTCGTCCCGCTTCACCTCGAGCGAGCAGTAGACCTCGGGCAGCGGGGTGTTGTCGGGCCAGTTGAGGATCCGGCCCCCCGAGAGCACCATGTACGTGACCAGGTTCGACTGGGACCCGCCCGAGGGCGTCACCGGTTGGACGCCGACGGGGGTGGCGTTCACCGAGGCCGCCGGGGGCAGCGAGGCCCGCAGCATCTCGCGCTGGAGGTAGCGCGTCACGGCACGCACGTGCTGGTCGAAGAGCCGGACATCGGTGTTCTTGCCCCACAGTTCGCCCATCGAGAAGACGAACACGTTGAGCCCGACGAGCACGATCCCGACAAGGGCGAGCGAGAGGAGGACCTCGATCAGCGTGAACCCGCGGCGTCTCATTGGGCCTGCTTTCCCTGGACCAGGGCGATCCGGTTCGCGGCGTTCTGCCGGAGCGTGCTCCGGGCGGTCGGGTCGGACCAGGTGGGCCGCAGGAGCATGAAGGTCTCGACGACATTCCTCGGCGGCTGGCCCTGCGGGCCCGTGATCGTGCAGGTGAAGATGACGGTGAACAGGTCGGTCGTGTTCTCGGGCTGTATGTCCGCCGTCCACTTGATGTGGCGGTCGTCGTCGTCGAACTCCGCGCCGGCCTGGGCGGTCGGCAGGTCGGACTGGGTGAGGAGCTGCGACCGCGCGAAGTACACGTCCTCGTCGTTCACGTTCGCGCGGCGCGCGGCCTCGTAGCTGTTGAGCACGTTCAGGTAGGCGCCCCCGAGGACGACCGCGGTGAGCACGAATATGACGAGGGCCACGAGGACCTCGACGAGCGTGAATCCGCTACGGCGCCGCATCGGACTTGGGCAGGACGGGCGCGCACGTCCAGGGGTCGATCGAGAGCATGTGCGCGCCGCCATTGGTGCGGATCTGGACGCGGAACGGGGTGCAGGTCCCGTCGTCGTAGAACGTCGCCGCCGCCATCGGCTCGGTCTCGACGAGCGTGCCCCCGATGAGGATCGAGGAGCTCGAGTCGGACCTGACCGGGTGGAAGTCGATCGCGAGGTCGTCCGGGCCCGTTACCGGACGCGTCCTCTGCTGGGCGCCGTCGTTCAGCACGAAGCCGTGCGCCTTCTGGTCGTAGCTCAGGAGGACGGTCTTCTGCTCCTCGAGGGCCTCCTTGCGGGCCGCCGAGGCCGCCTTCCAGAACTGCTCGTCGGGGGACGACCCCTTGTCCGCGAGGAGGGAATTGGTCCCGCTTATGAAGATCGTGCCGATGAGCGTGATGAGCGCCAGTGCCAGCAGGATCTCGATGAGCGTGAAACCGCCCCGTTCACCAGTTGCCGATGTCGTCATCGGTTCCGTCCGCCCGGTCCGGGCCCTTCGACCAGAGGTCGTAGCCATCCTTGTTGTGGACGCCCGGGCAGCGGTATTGGTAGGGCTCGCCCCAGGGGTCGTTGATCGGGATCTTCGTCCCCTCGGTGAGATAGGGGCCGCGCCAGCGGTCGGTCTTGCCCGCGGGCGCCGTGATGAGCGCCTGCAGCCCGTCCTCGGTCGAGGGATAGGCGCCCATCTGGAGGCGGTAGGTCACGAGAGGGGTCTTCATGCTCTGGTTCACAAAGAGCCTGGCGACGTCGATCTGGGAGCCGCCGAAGAGCTTGCCGAAGTTGGCGATGGCGAGCCCGGCGAGGAGGCCGATGATCGTGATGACGACCAGGATTTCGACGAGGGTGAAGGCGCGCCGCTGGGAGTTGATTGTTTGGGGCATGACCGGCGGAGGATAGGGGGAGGGGGTGCCAATGTCGAGACGCGCCCGGCGGGCAAAGGTTGCATGCCGGGAGCCGCTAGCGGCCGTCCCCCCGGCGCCGGTCGTTGGTAAAGACATGGTTCACCAGGAAGCTGAGACCCAGCACGCCGCCCAAGGTTCGAATATTCCGCATGGCCCCGACGACCGTCGAGAACGGGCTCGCGGCGGGCTCCCGGACCCGAAGGAGCAGGAAGGCCCCCGCCAGCGCGATGATCGGCTGGGCGACGAAGCAGGCATGGTAGTCCTCGAGCGGGCCGCCCCACCGCGCCGGCGCGTGCGAGAGGACCCAGCCCCCGAGGACCGGCGCGACGGCGGCGACAAGCGACGTCACGGCGAGGTTGAAGCCGATCGCCAGGCTCTTCGCCTCGACCGGGATCAGCCGGAGGCCGATCGTGAACTGGCCCAGCACGAAGCCGGCGCTGGTCGCCCCGATCCATGTCCAGAGCCCGTAGAGCATCGCCCGGTTTCCCGGGTTCACGACGCACCAGAGGAACATCGAGAGCTGCCAGAGGATCAGCGACAGGACCATGACGGGCTTGTTCCCGTACCGGTCCAGGAGGCGCCCCCAGGCCGGCAGCGAGAACGCCCCTCCCACCTGCGAGAGCGCCGTCACGACGCCGACGTCCAGGGCCGAGAACCCGATCCGGTCGAACATGAACACGGTGTAGAAGGGCCCGAAGCAGTTGGTGGCGAAGCTCCACACGGCGCCGAAAGCGACGAACACGAGGAACGAGCGCGACCGCCGCAGGACGTCCGCCTGCTCGCGGAACGACCCGCGGGCGGCCGGAGGCGGCCGGTGGGGGCGGGTCGGGCTGATCCACTGCCACCGGAGCGAGAAGATCCTCAGGAAGACGGAAGCGAAGATGACGGCCTGGAACGCGGCGATGGAGTACTCCCAGCTGGAGAGGACCCATCCGGACGCCATCAGGAACACGACGGCCGAGAACTGGAGGATCTGGTTCCTGCGCCCGAAGAACTTGCCCCGGATGCGCCGCGGCACCCACTCCTCGATCCACGTGCTCCACGTCACGCCCGCCACGGCGCCGAAGCAGCTCGAGACGAAGAACCAGCCGAGGATCCACAGGGCCGCCTCGTGCGCCGAGCCGCGCGGGATGCGGGGAAGGAGGAGGCCGAGGGCGACCCAGCTCAGCATGTGGAGGGTCGCCGCCGCGACCGTGACCGACTTCGGGGGCCGCCACCGCATCAGGAACGGCGAGACGAAGATCTGCAGGAAGTTGCCCACGAAGGGCAGCGACCCCAGCACCCCGATCGCGGTCGGCGAGATCGGGAAGGCCTTGGTGACGAGCGCCGTG
>PLKS01000121.1:0-7444 GCA_003140665.1 Opitutaceae bacterium | reverse complement strand
CCGCGCCGGTCGCGCCCCTCAAGGAAAGACGCGCGGGCCAGCCGCGGCGCCCCGGGACACCGCCGGCGCGGGGGTGGTGTCCTAATTTGGGCGATACCTCACTTGGCTCAGTGAAATCTTTGGCATAGGATCCACTTTACGCCCGATCCCTCTATGACGGGGTTTGTGGATCAAATCGATACGCTCATTTCCAAGGCTGCGCCGATATTGTCGCCCTTATGGATTACCTAGCTCAAGCCAAGAATGCTATAGAGAAATCCCATCATTGCTCGGCAATCCACCAGGAAACGGTTCCGGTTCGCAACGAGTTTGAAGGCAAGATCGCGTGGGAAGGCGATGTTGAGGTCTTCGCCATCAGCGGCAACCCGACGGCGCAGATAGTCTATGCCTGGGGCTACCTTGATGAAAGGGAGGTCAACACGTATCGTTTTACCACCGTCCTAAACGCGCCGCCAGTTTCGTCGGCGGAAACGGCCGTAAGAGTCGCAATGGTTAATCGTGCGAAGCTTGAACGCGACAGCCGCCGAGAGGGAGCTCAAGCTGAGCCTTGGCCGCAGAAATTGCCTCCAGATAGATCGGCTTAGTACGATGGTGGACCCACTGAGAGTCGAACTCAGATTATCCCCTTTCTGAGCTCAGACAAATAACGGATGGGCTCAGAAAGAGGGCCGTTCTGCCATTGAACTATGGGCCCCCGAACTTGTTGAAACTATTCACAACAAATAGAGGGTCAAAGTAGGACACTACCGGCGCGGGCGTTGGATCGACAAGCGGCGGCCGGTTGGGTACTCCGTCAGGCCGTGGAATGCCCGTTTCCATCTACGCATCCGGATCGCGAGGATCACCCGTGAGCGGAGGGTGGACGAAACGGCTCGCGCCCCCGCCGGCGGCCGAAAAGGGGCCCCGCGACCTGGCCCTGGAGGGATTGCGCGGGATCTGCGCCTGCCTCGTGCTGTACGCGCACGCGACCGCGCCGATGATGCGGCTCGATCCGGCCTACGCGCCGTCCTGGCGATTCTGGTGGTTCAACATGGGGGCCGTCGCGGTCCTCTTCTTCTTCGTGCTGAGCGGCTACGTGATCGGCCTCACCGTGCGGGCGCCCTTTTCCGGGCCGCAGGCCCGGGGCTACCTGGGCCGGCGCCTCCTTCGGCTCGCGCCCGTCAACATCGCGGCGGTCCTCCTGAGCTGGATCCTGCTGCCGCAGGTCGCGTTCGGCACGGTGCTCGGGAACATCGGCTTCCTCCAGAACTTCAGGCCCTATCCCTTCGGGTGGCAGGTCGACGTGATGCCGGACAACCAGAACCTCTGGTCGCTCAATTTCGAGGCCCTGTACTACCTCGCCTTCCTTGGCGTCTGGTGGCTGGCGCCCCGGTCCGGCATCGTGGTGTGCGCGATAGCCGCGGTCGCCGTCGCGGCCGCGGCGCTCCCCGGCGAGCACCTGATGGCCTCCAGCTACGCCTTCGGCGGCCTGTATTGGGTCGCGGGCCTGTCCACCGCCTGGCTCGCGTCGAGGGAGGGGCGGCCCGGCAACTGGCCGAGCGCGCTCCTTGTCATCCTCACCATGTGGCCCCTGGCGCCCCTGGCGAACCTGCTTCGGCTGGCGCATGTGCCCAATACCGAGGGGCCGCTGCCCCTGCCCTCCCTCGACAAGCTGGACCTGCTTCCCGCCCTGGCGTGGCTTCTCCTCTCGGTGACGGGCCGGGGCGGATCCTGGCGGCGGTGGCTGCCCGGGTTCTGCCTGGTGTGGGCCTCGGCCGGCCTGGTCAGGGGTATCTGGATGGGGGACGTCGCCGGGCAGGGCGCGATGGCGAGCTATTCGGCGGCGATTGTCCTGGCCTGGGTCCTCTTCCGATGGGAGCCCAAGCCGTCGGCGCTGGGGACGCTGGCTCCCATCGGGGCGATCTCCTATGGGATCTATGCCGTCGGGTTCCCGATCCAGTTCGGCATCCTGAGGGTTTCGTGGCTTCCGCGGGGAAGCGCCTGGAGCTATGCCTTGCGCGCGCTGCTCCTCGTGGCAACGACCTTCGGGTTTGCCTGGATCCTGGAGCGGAAGCTTCAGCCCGCATTGCGCCGCGCCTTGGGCGGCCGCGGGCCCGCGGAGCCGCCCGGCGGGCGCTGAAGCGGTCCCTCCCCGCGTTTCTGGTACAGGACGTGCTCTTTCGGCTGCAATGAAAACACCTTCATCCGCCATTCACTATAATCCGGGCGTCCAGCAAAAAGTCTCGATAAAGACCGCGTTGATCGTGGTGGTCGCCGTTGCCGGCGTGGGCGCCCTGTTGATCGCGATTTTCCACTAGGAAATCGGGGGCCGACGCCGCTGGCGGCAAGGGCGGGAAAAGGCCCTGCGACCGCGTCTTCCCCTGGTCCTTCCCGGCTGGCCGGGATGGGGCGGCCGGGAATCCGGCGCGTCCCCGGCCATTCCCCTCGCGGCATGATCCGCGTATTTTAGGCCTCGGCGGCCCGCAAATTCGGGCGGCGCCCGCGTCAGTAGTCCCTCTAACGTCCAGGGGGCCCCTTGAAAGTCGGCATAATAGCGGCTGACACCATGCGCGGGCGCCCCTATCCCCTGGGGTCATTCACCGCTCCCTGCTCATGGTCCTGTCCGTCTTCGCCGGCGCTGCCGGGGCCGTTGCGGCTGATCCTCCGGCCGCCCCGGAGGCGGGGGTGCCCGACCTGGTCCAGAAAATCCGCGGCGAGTTGTCGGGGCCGCCCACGGACGACTCAAAGCCCCACCCGGGAGTGCCGCACGGCGAGTTCATCGAGGGGACCCTTGCCGACTCGAGGATATATCCCGGCACCGAGAACCCCTTCAGGGTCTACGTTCCGGCCCAGTACAACCCCGCCCAACCGGCCTGCCTGCTGGTTCACCTGGACGGGATCGGCAAGAACGAGCCCACGGTGTATGACAACCTGATCGCCAAGGGGGACATGCCGGTGACGATCGCGGTCGGGCTGTCCTCGGGCACGGTCTGGAAGACCAGGGGGAGCGCGGCCTACCGGTGGAACCGGTCCTACGAGTTCGACAGCACGAACGGGAATTTCCCCAGGTTCGTCCTGGACGAGCTCCTCCCCCGGGTCGAGAGCCTCCTGACAAGGGACGGGCGCCCCATCCGCCTGTCGCACGAAGCCAAGGATCGCGCGGCGATGGGCGCCAGCACCGGGGGCATCGGCAGTTTTACCCTGGCGTGGGAGCGTCCCGACTCGTTCAGCCGCGTCTACAGCATCATCGGGACCTTCGTGTCGATGCGCGGCGGGAACGACTACCCGGCGATCATACGCAAGACGGAGCCCAAGCCGATCCGCGTCTTCCTGGAGGACGGCTCAACGGACGCGTGGAATCCCCTTTTCGGGAGCTGGTTCATGGCCAACGGGGACATGGAGGCCGCGCTCACCTTCTCGGGCTATGACGTGCAGCATGCATGGGGGGTCCACGGGCATGACGGCGGCCCCGGGAACGTGATTCTTCCCGACGTGATGCGGTGGCTGTGGGCGGGATGGCCCGCCCCGGTGCGGGCGGGCCAGTCCGAGAACGACATGCTGGCCTCGATCCTTCGTCCCGGCGAGGGCTGGCAGCGGGTTGACGGCGACTACCAATCGGCTGCGGGCCTGGCCTCAAGCCCGCGCGGGGAGGTTTATTTCAGCGACGCGAAGAGCCGCACGCTTTGCCGGATCGGGCCCGACGGGAAGCCGGGGGTGGTTTCCCGGGATATCCCGGAAGTGAGCGGGGAGGCCTTCGGTCCCGATGGGACGCTGTATGCCACCGTGCCGGCCCGGAGGGAGATCGTCGCCTTCGATGCCCATGGAGTGGAGCGGGACGTGGCGGGCGATATGCGAGGCGATCGCATCCTCGTCATGGGCGGCAACGAGATCTATGTCACCGAGCCGGGCGTGCATTCCGACGAGCCGAGCAGCATCTGGCGGATCACGCCCGACGGAAAGAGGACGCTGCTCGACCAGGGCCTCCATTCGGCCTCGGGAATCGCGTTCTCCCCCGACGGTTCGCTCCTGTTCGCCGCGGAGCGCACCGGCAGCCGGGTGTACAGCTTCGTGTCGGCCGCCGGGGACCTCCGGGACAAGGAAGCCTACTATTGGCTGCATGCGGCTGACATGCCCCAGGCAGGCGGCCCGGAGGAACTCGCGGTCGACCTGCAGGGCGACCTCTATGCCGCGACCCCCATGGGCATCCAGGTCTGCGACCGGAATGGCCGGGTGCGGGCCATCCTCTGGCTTCCGTTCCCGTGCGGGCCGGTCCGGGGGATCTGCTGGGGCGCAAGCGGCTTTGACACGCTCTATGCGACCGACGGCACCACGCTCTTCAGGCGCAGGCTGGTGATTCCGGGCTATCCGCAATGGAGCGCGCCCGTCGCGCTTCCAAAGTCCAACGCGGGGTGACGGACGGTCACCGGGGGGCGACGCCCTCGACAACGAACACTCGGCTTTCATGGGTTCGTTCCTCCGGGTAGGTCATTGCGGGCCATCGCCCCTGCCGCCGGAGGCGGGGATCCGGCGCAATGCCAGCAGGGCGACCAGCGCCGCGCTCGCCAAGCTGAGAACCGCGCCGGCGCCAAGGAAGCGCGAATGATAGATGAATGCGACCTCGTTTTCCCCGGCGGGCACAACGACGCCCCGCATCCATCCGTTTGCGGGGAACACCTCCGCCGGATGGCCCGACACCATCGCCCGCCATCCGGGATACCAGGCCTCGCTCAGCACGAGGATCCCGGGCACCTCCGCGCGTGTGCGAACGGTGACACGCCCGGCCTCAAACCGGGTGATGACCGCCTGGGATGCGCGGACTCCCGGATGCGGCGCATAGCCCGGGGCCGAATCCCTCTCCACCAACACGCTTTGGTGGAAGTCGTGATGGTCCGCCATCTTCGCCTCGGCCGCCCTCCAATCGGGCACGACCTCCATGTCGAAACCCAGGTAGGCACGGGGATCCGGGTGCGAATAATACTCGAGCGACCGCCGCTGGTGATCGAGCGTCGCGGCCAGGTTCATGGAGCCGAACCCGGGCGCCGCGTCGTAGATCTCGCGGCGCATCTGTATGAAATCCACGCCCGACAGCGACAGGTGGGCGGCCACATGGAAATAGGTCCAGACGCGCTCCAGCGCGGGGTTGCAATAGCTGTTGTAGGTGCTGAAACCCAGGGCCATGCCCGCGTTCTCCCGAATGTCCGCGGGATCGAATGAGATCCTGGGCGGCACGTGGCTGGCGGTGAACAGTCCCGCCTCGGCCATCGCGTCCCGCGCCGCCCCCTCGTCGCGGGGAACCGCCGCCCGGGAGTAGACGGGCGCCTGCAGGGAAATCGCCCAAAGCCAGTTGCCCGCGCAGAAAAGGCCAAGGACGCATCCTATGAGGCCCGCTCGCGCCGGCCAACGGGCGCGCTCGTGCCACAGCCCGACAAGCGCGGCGGCCGCGAGCAGCGCGGCCGAATGGCTGGCATAGAATCGAACGAGGCCGCGCGGATCGGCCGCCACGAACTGCCTGAGCCAGAGCAGGCCCGCCGCGGAGACCGCCAGGCCCAGCGCGAGCGTGCAGACGGGACGGACGGGGCGCCGTGACAAGGCGACGGCGCCCAGGCCAAGGACCGCCGTCACGATCCAGATTCCGTACCGGGAGGGAAGGCGCAGCGCCGACGCCCCGGGCACGACGTGGACCACCCAGCCGAGCAAGGGCGTCCTGTCCCCGGCCGCAAGAAAGGCGCCGAGCAGCCCCAGCCCGATCAGGGCCCTCACGTTCCTGTCGCGCCAGAACCACACTCCCCCCAATGCGGCGAACACGGCGGGAAGGCCGCAGTGCAGGTTCTGCTCCCAGTTGTCACTGAACGTGGCAGATGCCGGGATGATGAGGGAAAGCCAGCTGAGGGCATTCATGCCGTCCGCAGTGGCGAAGGCGGCCGAATGAAGCGGCCGATTGCCCTGCCCGACGAGCTCGGCGAATGGCAGGAGCTGCACGCCGGCCAGGCAGGCCCCCAGGAATCCGGCGGCGGCCAGCCCACAGGCCCTTCCCATGGCCATGCGCCAATTTTCCCTGTCCGCAGGCCAGCCTTGGCGCATGACGAGGAAGACCAGGACGCCAAGAAATTCGACGAACAGGAGCGGGGGATTGCCCGCAAGGATCGCCAGGGCCACCCCGGCCGCAAATCCGGCGGCCAGCCTCGGGTTCCACCCGTCCTGCAGCCGGGCTCCCAGCCAGAGGAGGACCGGCCACCAGCAGAGGGTGAAATAGACTTGGATTACCCCTGCGGCCAAGCGGCCGGCAAACGGGCTCGCCAGGGCGATCCCGGCGCCCACCAGCCAGCTGGCCCCGGCGCCAGCCCCCAGCGTCCGGCCCAGGCGCACACCGCCGTAGATCGCGACGGCCTGGTGCAGGAATACCGAAACGGCGACCCCGCCGTAGACCCCCAGGAACAGCACGAGGTAATTTGGGGGATAGAACGTCGCCGTCTCGATGTCGGCCTGAAAGGGGCGGCCAAGGCCTACGAATGGGTTCCAAAGCGGCAGATGGCCCTCAAGGAGGCTCTCTCGAAAGTATGCCTTGTAGAAGACGTGCATCCGCACGAAATCATAGCCGTGAAAGAAATCGGGGCTCTGCAGCACGAGCCAGATTGTCGAGAATGCCGCAACGAGCAGCGCACCCGAGAAAAGGGCGGCCCTGGGGCAGGCCTCTGAAAAGCGGTGGATCAAAGATTTCTCCCATTCAGCGCGAATATCCACGATTCCCGGATGATCCGACACGCGACCGGGCGGGTCAACGGAACAAGGCCGCCGGCCGGCGGCTGTATAGCCGCGCCGTCGCCTTCCCCCTACAAAGTGAGGTTGATCAGATCCGAATCGCAACGACAGCGCTCGATCAATACCATAATTCGACGAAAGCGAATTGATCGATTCGCACTAGAACAATAACACGCCCAACGCGTGTCCACTACGCCGGGGGAAGCACAATAAGCGGTTTAGGAAACCGCTGTCTTTCATTAACAGTCATATAGTTATGTAATTTCAGATGGAATGGGGGATGGAATTCGATGCGAAGTTGAAATTGAACCACTATTGGTTCGCGCCGGAAGCAGCATGTTCAGCACTTCAATAATGTGCGGTCCCTGGCGGCCGTGGCGAGTTTTGGGGTACGACGCCTTCCACCTTAACTCCGCGACCTCGTGTGAATTCTATGGGAGCCATTCCAAAGTTCCTCTCTCACCCGGAAAGGATGCATTTGGTGTGTTCCGCCATTCGATAGATGCTCGAACAGGTTTCCCCAAATATTGCGCGAGTCTCAATGCGTAGGCCCACGCTCGGTTGGCGTCTACGCCTTGGACAGAGATTTCGATTTCCGGCAAGAAATGATATCCGCTTTCGGTGTGGCTGCCATTCTTTATTTGCGCGTGGGTGACCAAGCGTAGTTCCTCGAAAGTCTTAGCCCTCGCGAAAGCTTGAATATGAG
>PLKS01000267.1 GCA_003140665.1 Opitutaceae bacterium | reverse complement strand
TGGTGACCCAGAAGCGGTGGATGCAGCCCGCGCCCTCATGGTTCAGGATGGTCACCGTCTCGCCGGGCCGCACGGGGATCGAGTCGTTGTTCTGGTTCTTCCTGTCCCACGAGCCCTCGTGCATGGCCTTTCCAGCCTTCGGCTCCGCGAGGTTCGAAAGGGGAGAGGAAAAGGATGTCGCCTGGGAGGGCGCCATGACCGGGGCGGCGAGGAGGAGGGCTGCCATCATCCGCATCGGAAGCGGAGCCGCGCGGAACACGGACAGGGCGGTCTCTCTGCTTCGGTCGACGATGGAGGAAGGTGATGGGCACATGGTATCGGAGGGTGCGGGATTGGTGTTCAGCGCGGGACGGGGAAGTCCGGAGATGGCACGTGTCCGCCGGAAGGCGGGGTGGGGCGCGGAAGCGCGGGCCAGTCGGGTCCGGGCGAAACAGACCAGAGCCGGGCGCCGATGCCAATTGTTTTTCAGGGTGGGCCGCCCCCGGCGCCATTTGGGCTCCCCCGGAAGTATCCGATGATCCGACCGCTGAACGTCGAGGCGCAGGTCGACGAGCCGATTTGATTCCTTCCAACGGCGACCGTCTCGGGAGCGGCGTCGTAGAAGGGAGTCCGGACCTCGAGGACCGGATGGTTGTCGAGGACGACCTCCAGTTTTTCCGCGGCATGGGACCATTGCGGCACCGGGACTTCGCCGGGCCGGGCCGAGGCGGGAAAAAACGAGCCGAAGCTTACCCTCAGGGTTTGACGGACACCCGGCTTGATCTCGACCGGGTCGCTTGTCGGTCCCCCGTACCCCCAGTGGTCCAGCGAGAAGGTGGCGTGGTTCGAGTCGACGTAGTTGACCGCCAGGACGTCGCCGCGGCCGGTGTCTCCCGTGGAGACAAGGGGCTCATGCGCCCCCGGATGACCCGTTGGGAATTCAAGGAAGATGACCAGTGGTCCGACCCGCTCCGCCTTCGTCATCGCGGTCCAGTCCGCGCTGAGGCGCCGGATTCCGAGCATTTCGCCTGAGAATCGGCCCCCGAGGGGGCCCTGGGGCGACACATCCGAGCCGAGGGTCGGTCGAAACGCAAACGGCGGATGGAACCGCTCGGCTGTGTCGATCACCCGGTTCCCGTCGATGCTGACCCTGAGCCGGAGGTTGAACGCCTCGAGCGTGCCCGGCGGAATGCCATCGAAATACGGGTCGCCCGCCGGCGGGTAGAGCGGCGGCATGTCCACCTCAATGTGATGCGGCCGGCTGTAATCGACGGGGACTGCCTCGGACACCGTGCCCCCATAGCCGGCATGCTCGAATCCTATGGCGACCTTGTCGGCAGCGGCATAGTAGACATACAGGTAATCCGACAGGAATTCCGAGCCCGTTATCAGGAGCGGCGCCACCTTTCCCGTCCTGTCCGTCGGAAACTTGACGGTAAGCTCCACCGGCCCGTAGGTCCGCCCTGAGAAACGGTCGAACCTGTAGCGGGGATAATCGAACGCGTGCAAGAGGCGGCGAAAGACGACCGGGTTGTTGGCTCGGAGCAGTTCGTTGTGCCCAAGCGACGCGAATAGGTTGAAGAGGACCGACCAGGCCAGCAGCACCCAGCATCCCGCGGTGGCGAGCCCTCGTGCAGCCCCGGAAAAATGCTCCTGGAGCCCCCAGAACCCGATGACGGCCAGCAGCATGAATCCCGGCAGGAAGTCGACCATGTAGCGGTTCGTGGTGAACTGGTACATGAAGATGACGCAGGCGACTTCCGCGGATGACACGGCCACAAACAGGGCGAAGGGCTTCAGCTTCGGCCGGTTCACGCACGCCAGCGCCGAGGCGGCCGCGAGGGCCACAAATGGCATGTTGGGGAAGACGCCGTACGGGTCCTCGCCGCCGGAATGCCCCGCCGGCGGGGGAGCCAGCGAAACAACCCGGACAAACGGGAAATACGCGCTCAAGTGAGCCGGCGCGAACAGGTACGTGCGGACATCGTACCAGAGATAGGACAGGCTAAACTGGGTGGTCTTCGTCGCGTTGAATCCGGAAAACATCCACTTCGCGCCAAATTCAAGCGGGCTGTCGAAGCGAAGGTCATTGTAGGCCAGGACCGCGGCCACCACCAGTCCCGCGGGGATGAACGCCGCGCACGCGCGCGCGAGCCACCCGGCGCCGTCTCCGCGGACCGCGGGCGCGGCGGACCCCAAGCCGGCGCAAACCGGGATAAGGAGCGCGGCCGGCGCAAGGAAATAGGTCGGGCGAGAGGCCACCGCCAGGCCGAGACAGAGGCTCGCGAACGCGAGCCAGCCCAGCGTCCGCTTCCCGTGCAACGACCGATGCACGCCGACCAGCGAAAGGGCGTAGAACGCATAGGCCGACGACACCGCGACCTCGTAGACCTGCGGCCGCCGCAGGAGCATGGGGACCATGTTCGCGAGCCCCACCGCAAGGATCGCGGCCGCCTCCCCGGCGACGCCGGAATCCGGGAAATATCTCCGCCTTATCCCGACCAGCAGGAAGGAACTGGCCAGGAATCCCACGCTGCAGAACAGGAATATCGCATGGCGATCGTCCAGGAAATGGCCCGAGAGGGCGGCAAACGGCCAGTATAGCGCCACCGCCGGGGCAACGCCAAAGTAGAGGTAGAACTTCCCCTTGTAGAAGCTGACGTCGTGCATCCCGAACGGCGCGTTCTGGGCCGGGTCGTAGGGATCCTTCAGCCGGAGCAGGCCGGGCGGCACGTCCGCCTGCAGGCTGAGGTGCCCGGAGCGAAACCCCCTTACCAGCAGGTTGTAGTAATCGCTGGCGCCGCCGAACCCCGAGAAGAAACGACCGCCGGGTGCGACCGCCCATGCATAGAAGGCGATGACCACGCCCAGCGAAAAAAACAGCGCCGCGCGGCGGGCGGCCGGCAAACGACGGGCGGGGGTTTCGCGCGGCATGGCACTGCACGTTGGCGGAACGCCGCGCCGGGTGGCAAGTTCCGCCCTGCGTCGATCACGCCGGGCCGACCCGCTCCTCCCGGCGCTCGGAACCAGGATATCTCCCTCGCGCCATCCGGACTCCCAATTCCCCCCCGCGGGGCCGCCCTGGCTACGTCCGCCCATGCCACAGGCGACGGTCTGGATCGGGGATCACCTAGTGCTTTTCAAGATAGGTCGCCAGGTCGTCATAAAGGCCGGACCGGTTGGCATAGGCGGCGTAGCTTCGGGCGGTTTCCAGCCATTCGGTTGTCGACGGTCGCATCTCCTTGATCGTGTCGGCGAGAATCCGCTGGGTGAGCTTTGCGCCCGGACCATTGCGCAGCTCCTCGGCGATCACGGTCTCCGTCGCGCGTTCGACAAGCGAGCGTAGGTCGGCGCCGGAGAACAGCTTGGTCAGACGCGCGAGCTTCTCCAAGTCAAGCGGCTCGGCCGGGAGATCGCCGAGGTGGATGCGGAGGATGGTGGCGCGGGCCGCCTCATCGGGAGGGGGAACGAAAATGACCCGATCGAAGCGGCCGGGCCTGCGCAGCGCGGAATCCACCTTCCATGGGATGTTGGTGGCGGCCAGGACCATCAGGTTTTCGTTCCGGGCCGAGATTCCGTCCAATTCGGTGAGCAGCACGTTCACGACGGGGGCCATCGAGGACCCGGCATCCCCGCGGCTGACCCCCAGGGCGTCAACCTCATCGATGAAAACGACGGTGGGAGACCGGCGCCGCGCGTACTCAAAAATCTCGTGGAGGCGTCTTTCGCTTTCCCCGATCCATTTTGAGAGCACGTCGGTGATGGCGATCGAGATGAAGGTGGCACCGCACTCCCCGGCGGTCGCCCGCGCGATGTGGGTCTTGCCGCATCCCGGCGGACCGTACATGAGGACGCCGCCGCCGGGGCGCCTCTTGTATTTCTGAAACACCTCGGGGCTCTCGAAGGGATAGATGATGTTCATCCTTATCCTCTCGATGACATCCTTCATGCCGCCGACGTCGGCGAATGTCGTTTTCGGCGTCCCGTAGTTCTCGCCCTCCTGAAGGTCCCGGAGGGCTGACGCAATCTCTTCCTCCGAGACCTCCGCGTCGGGCCGTTGCAATGGGTCGACAGCCTTCAGCGGACCATCCCCCTGAACCTTCTTGGGGGTCGTGATCTTCGGGCCAACGGGAACGCCGATGAGCGCCTCGAACTTGGGATCGGCGAGCGACTCGTCGATGACGGTGGCGGCGCCGTACTTGCTTCGGGCCTCATCCACGAGGCCCCTCTTGAGGTAGAGCTGCGCAAGAAGAAGGTAGGCGCGCGCGCAGCCGCGATTGGCGGCCAGTATCGCCTGCAGCGACGCGAGCGCCGCCTCCGGATCGGATCCGACCTGGACCCGGGCGGCGGTGAGCCGGAACTCCTCGGCCTCGGGCGGCGTGGGCGCCGCCTCGAGAAGAATCGCCGCGCGCTCCGGATTCCCCGCGTCCAGGTAATGCGCCATGAGATGGGAGCGGGTTTCCCAATCATCCGGTGAAATGGCCAGCGCCTTCTCCAGCAGCCTCGCGGTGTCCTCATTCATGGGAAAGTGCCTTGTTCGAATTGCCCGGTTGCAGCAGGTCGCTGAATTTCTTCGATCGTCGCCGTTTATGGATGCCTGCCCTGAAGAAGCGAATATTCCTTCGAACAGCCCAGAAGACGACCGCGCCACAGAGCACGATGATGACGAGCAGGAGGCCATAGGTTGCCAGGGCGTCCCCCGCGCGCACATTGCGCGCCGCAAGGGCGAGCGCCGTCCAAAATCCGACCAGGACCAGGCCGAAGATCGCCAGCCGCGCCCGGAGCGGCCAGCGGCGAAAGCCGAGGAAGCCTCCGCGCTGCGCGCCGATTTCACCCGCCTTCTTCTTGAGGTCACCGAGGGTCAGGTATTCGTAGGTCTTCACCAGCGGCCAAACCAGAATCAGCCACAGGATGAGCGCTCCGATCATATATCGGGCCACCAAAAGCCACGCGAGGAGGATAAGGGGCAGGAGCCAAAGGCGCTCCCTTCCATTCCGCCTGGCCCTCACCAAGGCGCGCAGGATGAGGTCCCGCGGGGCGCAGAGGGCCTTGTAGATCGGGTCACGGCCCTTGAGCGCGATGAAGAGGTTTTTCCGGTAGAGCTTCGACGCGGGATTGGCGCTAAGCGCGCGCCGAAAGCACATCTCGGCGGCCGCGAAGTCCCGCGAGACATTCATGAGGTTCACGCCAAGATTGTTCTGCAGGTTTGGGTCGTTGGGCCGCAGTTCCAGCGCCTCGCGAAGGTACGTTTCCTTGAGTGATTGCCCTTCCGGACCCTTGGGCTGGCAAAGAGAGAGGAGGTTGAGCACGTTCGGGTCCCTCGGGGACAGGGAACGGGCCTTTTCCGCCCATTTCCGCGCGGACGCATGATCGCCCTGGACGTAGCTCATCCACGCCAAGTGCCTCCAATGTCCGCTGTCCGTCGGATTGAGGGAAATTGCCCGATGGATCGCCTCGTCGGCCTCCCTGGGCCGTCCGAGCTTGAAGTGGGCGATCGAGGCCAGGCGTTGGACAAAATCGTCGTCCGGGCGGCGCGACAGCGCCTTGGCGATGAATTTCTCCGCCTCAGCGGCCTTGTCCAGGTTGACCAGGGATTGAGCCGCCGCACGGTGGGCTCCGGCATTTTCAGGGTCGGCGGCCAGCCAATCGCGGGCCGTAGCCAGTGAGCGCTCCCATTGGCCGCTCTCGTTGTACCGGACGACCAGCAACTTGTAGTTCGGGGTGTTTTTCACGGGCGTTGCGCCGGGGCGCGAGGCTTTTGGAACGCCAGTTGTCGCTGCGATGTTCCGCGAATGCAAACCATTGAAACGCGCATTGCAATGGCGGCTTGAACCGCATGCGGATGATAGCCGGCGCGAGGAACCCCGAGCCGCGGGGAGGCCGTCACCAGGCTCGAACCGTCGATTCTGGGGTACCTCATACGCTTCCGCGGCTGCGATGCCCGTCGCCCTCGGCCCGGGTCATCGCAATGTTGGCGATTGCAACCCCCCGGCATGATTTTAGGCTGGCTGCGGAAGCCAACGTATTGCCTGAAGGAAAGCCCAATCAATGAGACTCCCGTTCCTAGCCTGCGCCCTGATCGTGGCCCTGTCGACCGTCGGGGGCGCCCAGACCGCCGGCGGCCAAACCACCCCCGCGGCCAATGCCAAGGAAGAGGAGGGGATCAGGAAAGTGCTGGCTGATTTCACGGGGGCGTGGAACAGCCACGATGCCAAGGCCTTCTCGATGGACTTCGCCGAGGACGCCGACTTCACAAACGTGCGAGGGGTGAGCGCCCAAGGGCGGACGGAGATCGAGAAATTTCACGCGCCCCGGTTCGCGACAATCTTCAAGGACACCCATCTGACGATAACGGACATCAAGATCAGGTTCATTAAGCCGGACGTCGCGGAGGTTGACGCCCGCTGGGAGATGACCGGCTCAAAGACCCCGGACGGCAAGGAGGTCCCGCTAAGGAAGGGATTGTTGGACTTTGTCATGACTGGCGAAGGTGGCGCATGGAGCATCACCGTCATGCACAACACGGATTTGACTCCACAGTCATAGCGGCCGGCCGAGCGTATTGACGGCCGCTCAAGCAAAAGAAAAAACGCCTCCCAACTCTCAAACGTCCGAGGCGGATAGACTCATGGCAGCCCCAAAAAGAACAGGAAAAACAACGGCTCGCGTTAAGATCAAGGTCCCTTTAGCGAGAAGGGATCCGAAGGGTGCAGGGGCCCCCAACAAAAGAACCGCACATTACATCGGCGAGACGGAGAAGAATTTGGGGCGGTATTAGGGCTGGATCGTTGCTCGCAGGTTTCTGAAACTTGGGAATGCCCGCGGTATGTGGGGTCAGTCATCGTGCGCGCTTCGAGCGCGAGTAAATGCCCTTGGCATTCATGGCCTCCGCCTGGCGCATCATCTTCCTTGAGCCGCCGCCCGACATAATCCGCATCATTTTCTGCATCTACCGAAGATCATACAGGCTAATTGGTTACAACAGTATGCTATTGAGACTCCATGCAGGTATTTGTGTTTATAATGGCAAAGTTGGGCAAAGGTGCCGGACGGCAGTTTCGGGGCGCATTTGACGGCCAAAGGCAGCTGTCCCATTACTTGACCGACACTTGACCCATCAGTACGCGCGCTCAATCAACGGGACGCATCGGTCCCGTCGTCGAGGCCTTGGCCACGAATTCGCCGGTGTGGTAGGTGTGACAGAGCAGGCAGCTTTCGCCCGCGATCTTGTCGTTATGGCAAGCGGCGCAGGTCGCCTTTGAGACTTTGCCGAAATTGCTCTCAAAATGCCTGGAATCGAGGTTGCCCTCAAAAGCCGCAAGATAGGCGGACTGCGTTTTCATCTGGTGGCAGGTTTGGCAGCCCTTCTGGTCGAGGAGGCTGAAATGGGCGGCATGGTCGAACTTGGTGATCGTGTGATCCACCTCCCGTGGGCTCTCCGCTTTCCAGTTCACGAGCCTGGCCTCGCTGCCCGGCGCCTCGTCCACCGAATGGCATTTCATGCAAAGGCCTGGCGCCTTCGGGTCGCCCAATGCGGCAAAAAGGGGCTGAGCAACGCCTGCGCGCGGTCCCTCAGACAACTGTCCCGCGGCCATGAGCCATAGAGAAAGGAATGGGTCGGCATGCCCGACCGGGCGGTAATAGAGCGTCGGGTTCTCCGACGACCTGTACCAGCCGCCGGCGAGCGTCCAGGATTCAGCATCGTCCACCTTCAATGGGGACACGACATTAGGCTTCGGCTTTGCCGGCGCTGCGAGCGCGGGGATTGGTGCTGACGCGAGGTCATCTCCTCCGAGATCGTCGCCGCCCGCCTTTGGCGAGGCGGCGGGCGGTTTGGACGCAGGTGCAGGCGCCTTTTTCGCGTCTGCCGTGTCATCGCCCAAAAGGTCGTCCCCGGACGGCTTCGCGGGCGCCGCGGTGGGAGGTGTGGCAGGCGCAGCTGGCTTGTCGTCCAGCAAGTCGCCGTCCGACGAGGCTGCAGGGTGCGGTGCCCCCGCGTTTGCCACAGGGGCTGCAGGTGGGGCCTTCGCGACCGGCCTCACGCCCGCGCGGTAATTCGCGACCTCGGTGAAGAGGGATGGAAACCAGGCCGCCTGCGCGGCGAGCAGGCCGTCGCGGGGGAGCTGCGCTGTCATCCCGCGCAGCTGGGTTCTGGCTGCGGCTGGATCGATTTCCCCGAGCCTTGTGATCATGGCCTCCTGTCCCGAGGTCACTAGGTCGGCAAAGAGCGACTTCACGGCCCATGCCAGCGTCTCCGCAGCTGCCAAGCGACCCGGGGAGGCGTCCCGAAGGTCTGTGAGGTCGACCCCGCTGAGTGTCTTGAGCGCGGCCGAAACGTCGGCATCGCGCGCGAGCAGCAAGCGCATGAACGGGGTGAGGGGGCCATCGGCATCGGCCGGCCAATCGCCGACCGGACGTCCTTTGGCTTCCAAGGTCGCCGCGTCGAGGCCAGGCACGCGGAAGAAGGCGATGCCCTTATCACCCGCCCGGCCCTCTCCCTCAATCTGGCCCGCGTGGCAGGCGGCGCAGGTCTGCTCGAAGCTCCGCACGAGCATGAACGATCCGTTTGGCGAGGCGACGTGGCATGCGTTGCAATCCCTCGGCGCAAAAGCCGAGACGGCCTTGTCCGAGAAATGCTCCTGCAGGTGCTTAGCATGGTCGAAAATAAGCCGCGTGCGGCGCTCAAAAGGATAATTGGCGAACTGCGGATGACCCTTTGAGAAGCTGTCGAAGGAGGCTTGGTGGCATACCTGGCACTTCTCATTGGTGAACGCCGTCAAGGAGCTCTTGCGCCCATGGTGCTCCTGGTGGCACAGGATGCACTCTTGCGATGCATTGGAGGGATGGGAAATCCTCGCGATCGCCAGGACGACGGAGTGCGAGGCGGGCATCGCGCCCGGGGGCGCAGACCCGTGGATGCGGTCGAGCGTGGCTTCGGAAAACCCATGCGGCGAGAGCGGTTCGGCGCCGAGGTCATGGCATTTGAGGCAGCTCGCACTTGAGGGACTGCGCGCGCCTGCGAGAGTCCCCACGATCATCCCCTCGCTCCCGTTCGGCACCGTGTGGCAGTCGTTGCACCGGGTATTGGACAGGGCGTGGGCCGAGCTCAGCTGACCCGGGTCGATCCACCGTTGGCGGCGGGATCCACCGAACAGCACCAGCAGGAACCCAAGCGTGAGTGTTCCGGCACCCGCCACCCACCGCCCTCTCCTGACGCGAAGGCTGAGCACAGGCTGGCAAGGCCCGATCCGGTTGCAGCATTGGCCATTCGGAAGCGGGCCGCTTGCACAGGGGCCGCCGTGGGTATCCGGACGCGTGCAGGTCCAGCGATCGCCATTTCTGACGGGCCGGCACTCGCCCGTCGTGTGGCACTTGCCCTTTCCATCAGGGCCGAACTGGCAGCCCTTGCCGTCGCAGGCGTGGCCGCAGACCCATTTCTGGTCGGGACGCTGGTAGTCGTCCCGCTTGAAATTCGGTACCTGGAAAAACCGGCTCATTGTGCTAGAAGCCCCTCGTGTAGCGAAGGGCGATGAGGCCGTGCACGAGCCCGAGGAGGATCAGGGAGCAGCTGGCCGGTATGTGCAGAAAAAGCCAAAGCTTGAGGAGGCGCTGGCCCACCAGTTGGTTGTCGAGGTTGCGCTTGGCGTCGATCCACTCCCTGAGCTCGGCTGCGAGCTCCCGCTCGCGCGGGTTAAAATAGCGATCCAAAGTGGACAACGTGCCGACGATTTCCCGGTGCCGGGGCTGGTCCCCAAACGGCGTGGCCAGGATCCCCGGGCGCCAGTTAATATACTCCAGGAGGTGGTTGAGGTAGAAGTCGCCAAGCGTCGAGGACTCGCTTTCGCGGTCCGCCGCCGTGATGAGCGCCTCCACTTTCACACGTATATCCCCTCGGATCTCGGGGATGCGCTCGTAAGTCAGCGCCTCTCCCGAGCGAGTCAGCCGACCCGGAATCCACCGTGTCAGCGCAAGACCCACGACGCCGCTTATCGCGACAAACATGAAGACAACG
This sequence comes from Opitutaceae bacterium, assembly GCA_003140665.1. Taxonomy (GTDB): domain Bacteria; phylum Verrucomicrobiota; class Verrucomicrobiia; order Opitutales; family Opitutaceae; genus Palsa-1447. Next base: position 45,054 of record PLKS01000267.1, on the reverse strand, counting down.
GCCAAGACCTGGGTGAGCCGGCCGTGCGGCCAATGGAACCCCGCGTGCAAGAAGAAGAGCAGCACGGCCAGCCAGCCGACATAGACGTGGAACTGCAGCCATGTGGAGGCCCGGGTCAGCGGCAGAAATGGCAGCTTCTTCCGGGCATTGAAGAGCGCCAGCGCCACGACCAGGGCATAGAGAAGCGTGCCAGTCCACAGGGCCGCGGGAAGGAGGGCCACGCACAGGACGGAAGCCGCCAGGATAAGGGCCACGGCGGCGCACGCGGAAACGAGGCACCAAAAGACGCGGCGACCGCCGAGATTGGTCAGCGCCTTGTCCACTCGGAAAGAAAGTCGACGTCGCTCATGTCCACGCGGGCCAGCGCGTCGTGCGGGCACGCGTTGACGCAAGCCGGGCCGCCGAGCTGCTCGATGCAGAAGTCGCACTTGGTGGCCTTAATGATCGGCGTGCGCGTTTTCTCATCGAGTATGAACGAGCCTCCCATGTCGCGAATAGGGACCATGTGGATGTTCTGGTAGGGACAGCTCGTCGCGCAGGTGGAGCAGCCAATGCACGTGCTATCATTGATGACAATCTGGCCCTGGATGGAATCGCGGCTGATGGCGCCGGTGGGACAACCAATCATGCAAACCGGGTCGATGCAGTGCATGCAGGCGTTGGCCACCATGATGCTGTCGACCACGGGGCCCTGCCGGATGAACCGCGGGTTCCCGTCGTGGGTCGAGGCGCAGGCGCGCACGCAGTCGTCGCACCGCGTGCACCGGTCCATGTCGATGAGCATGGTGGCCGCTCCGTTGATGAAGCGGTTCTCGACCATGAACTCCAGCATGTCGGCCCCCAGCTTGCTGTCGGCCTCGACCGGGGCTTCAACCGTCTTGCCCGGGAGCGCGGCGGCCAGGCCCAGGTCCTTGAGGCGCTCGGCCGTCAGCGTCGGCAGAACGACCGCCTCGAACACGGCCGTCGGGATGACGAGGATGTCGACGTAGCCGATGGCCCTGAGCGAATGCCTCAGGGGGATGGGCGTCGGGTTCCCTGCGTTGTGGAGGATTTCCTCAAGGCCGAAGCACCGGCCCTTGCCCAGGTAGCTGATGGTCCGCTCGCCGTGGTTGTAGGTCGTGCTGAGGCGGACATTGCCGCTGCGGATCAAGATTAGCCCGTTTGGGTAGTCGCCCTCCCGGGCGATGAGGGGCTCCTGCTCGACACGCTCGCGGCCGGAGGCCGAGGCCAATTTCTGGAACGAGGTGGTCCAGTCGAAGTTCCCAAACGTCTCAAACTGAGTCTGGGCGGCGAGCCCGGGGATGGCGTCGGGGTCAAGGTAGGACAGGACGGGTGTCTCGCGGAGGTGGGAATTGAGGGCTCTCTGCCGGTAGACGCGGTCGATGTGCTCCTTCCAGGCGGGGGCGAAGAGGCGAAGCTCGCGCAGGCCCTGCCAGCGGATCTCCAGCAGCTCGACGTCGCCCTCGGCGAGAACGGTCGTCGTGCGCGGCGTCCGCCCGATGGCGGCGATTTCGCCGAAGAGCTCGCCCTCCGCCAGAGTGACCGAATGATGCGCTGGCATCACATGGGAAAGGTCCTGGACGAAGACGTGGGGGCGGCTCTCGCGGCCGACGCGGATTTTGGCCTGGGCGGTCGCACGGTTCTCGAGCTCGAGGGTGTTGGCCGCCAGCGAGCGTGCCTCCGGCACCTTGCAGTTGCGCCAGAGCTGCGCGATCGACCCAAAGAGCGTTTTCTTCTCCGACGTGCGCCTGCCAAGGAGGCGCGCCGGCAGCGAATTGAGCACCACCTTCACTTTGCCGGACAGGATCAGGAAGGCGGAATTGCCGTAGTCGCCCTCCCTCACGATGATGTCGCCCTCCTCGAAGCTGCGGATCTTTGTGTCGTTCTTCAGGACACCGTGGAGCGGCAGTTGCGGAGGGAACCGGCTGGCGTCTACCTTGGAAAATGCGGGGGTCGCGAGCAGCGACTCCACGCGCTGGTCGTTCATCCGGTCACTGAAGGGGACCGACCACCTCTGGGGGCGCGGAATGCGCATCCCGGACCCGGACTCAGGAACCCCGGAGCCCGCAGGCGACGCCGTCGAACCCGTTGTCACGGGATTGCGGGCAGGCGCCGAATCCGGTGTTGCCATGATCAGCCCTTCGCGGCGGGTGGCTGGTAGACGGTGCCTTTGTAAGTGTCCGGACCGGGAAGGAGGGGATCAATGCCGGCGAGGTCGCTGCCGTTGTGCGCGGCGCCGAAGGCCTTGGCGAGGGCCCGTACCTTGTCCGCGGCGGCGTCCAGCTCGTCGGCGTTGTTGAGCTTGAGCGAGATCTTGTCCGTGGCTGCGAGCACATCGGTAATCTCGGACGTGGGCGCCAGCTCGTTGATCTTCACGAGCTGCGCCTTGATCGCCTTCACGCGGTGGGCATAGGTAACGGCATAGGTCGCCTTCTCCGTCGAGCGGGCGACGGCGCGCAGGCTGTATTCAAGGTCCAGCAGGGTGCCCATGGTGTAGAGCATCCGAGTGCGCTCGGGCGTATCGACGGCGTTCACCTTCCCGCCGCTGTCCAGGAAGTTGTGCCGCACCTCGCCCTGGCTGTATGAGAGGAGGCTGAAGTCAGCCGTGCCCACCGTGTGGCCTCCCACGTTCACGAGCTTCTCGTCCTTGACGATGTGGCACTGGTAGCAGTTCTGCGCCACGGAATAGATGTCGTCCGGGCGGAGCATCCCGCCCTTGAGCGCACCCGCGAGGCGGGCCGTGCGGTGGTCCGCGGGCTCCGTCGCCTTCGTGAAGCCCTTGCCGTAGTCATTGTGGATGTTGATCCAGTCGTGCGCTGCACCGTGGCAGGATTCACAGGAGACACCAGCGATGACGGCGGGGCCATCGGCCGTCACCTTCGACGTGTAGTGACAATCCAAGCACAAGCTCTCGGATTTGACGCGCCGGATTCCCATTTTGTCGGCAATCGCCTTCGCGTCGTCCGTCCTGTGCATGTCATTGAATGTCGAGAAGTGATGCGTGAGCTTCCAGGCTTCCACCTCCTGCTTGTGGCATTCGCCGCACGACTCGGGGCCTTGCACCTTTGCCGGGTCCGGGGAACCGAGGGTCACGCTGGCGCCGGCAACGCCGGCCAGGATTCCGAAAAACCTCAGGGGTTGGATCCTACGAAATTGGGGCGCCATGGTATTTTCAAGAATATTGGTCGAGGAGGCGTTTCTAAAGCCTATATTTGCCACAATCGGCCAAAGTCGTTTCGGTCAGAAATTCGCGTATCCGTAAAATTTGTTCGTCTTTTTGCTACAGAGGTTCACGCAATTCATTGGCTTAAGGAGTTCGCCATGAAAAGCACCCATATTCTTCCTTTTTTGGGCGTCGTCGGGGGCCTTGCCCTCTGCGGCTCTTTCCAGGAATTGCGAGCGGCGGCCGACACCAATTCAAAGCCCGCAAAGACAGACGACGACCTGAGTGACACCCCCGTTCCCGCAGCATCGGCTCCGGCGGCATCGAAATCCGACGACGACCTGGGTGACGCGACCGTCGCCCCCGCCCCAAAGGCCAACGCTGGTGCCGAGGCTCCCAAGAAGCTGACGTCCCAGCAGGCTTCCGACGAGCACGCCCGTCTGTTCACCGAGGGAAAGTTCCCCTCGGCGACGACGTGCGCGGTATGCCATCCTGACCAATTTCGGGAGTGGTCGGTCTCCTCGCACGCTTACGCCCAGCTCAGCCCGGTTTTCAACGCGATGCAGGCGACCATCGTGAAGTCGACCTCCGGGACAAACGGGGATTTTTGCATACGCTGCCATACCCAGGTCGGCATGCAGATCAAGGAGTCCGTCTATATGAGCAACCTGGATCGCTCGCCCACGGCGAGGGAGGGAATCACCTGCATTGTCTGCCATCGCGTGACCCATAACTATGGAAAGGTGAGCGGGCGCACCAGCATCGCTGAGGGCGACCTTTTCGCCCCGGTCTACGGGCCTAGGGACGACTCGGTCCTCAAGCTGGTCTTAGGCGACCCGGATAAGTACAAGGTCGTGACGAGCAAGGGTCAGAATGGCCGGGCCATCCATACCGAGGCGTTCAAGTTTGATCCCATCACGACCTCGGGATTCTGCGGGAGCTGCCACGACGTCAACCTCCTCAATGGCTTCCGCCTCGAGGAAGCGTTCTCGCAGTTCAAGAATTCGCCCGCCAACAAGAAGGGCACGACTTGCCAGGAATGCCACATGGGCGTGACGCCGGGCATCGCGTCCGGCTTCGCGCAGGGTCCGGCGGCCCTGATTGGCGGGGTGCCGACCCCGACGCGTGCCCGCACGAACCACATGTTTGCGGGCCCCGACTACTCGATCGTCCATCCCGGCCTCTTCCCTCACAACACGAAGGCCCAGAAGCTGGCCACGATGCGCGAGTGGCTCACGTTCGACGACCAGGCGGCCTGGGGCACGGACGCCTTCGAGAACCACGTTCCCGCAAACTACGTCTTCCCGCCGCGCTGGAAGGCGATCGACGACCGCTATGATGCCCGGGCGATCATCGACGAGCAAAAGAAGCTCCTCAACGACCTCGACATCCAGCGTCACCAGCTGCTGCGCCGCGGGTACCAGCTCCATACGTTCGACCTCACAAGGAACGACTTCCATGGCATGGACTTCCGCATCGAGGTTGCGAACAACACCGACGGGCATGGGACGCCTACCGGCTTTGACGCCGAGCGCCTGGTGTTCCTCCAGGTCACCGTCACGGACGCCAACGGCAAGAAGGTCTTCATATCCGGTGACCGGGACCCCAACGGGGACGTGAGGGACACTCATTCTGCCTACGTGCACAATTTGGAGAGGCCCTTCGACGACCAGCTCTTCTCGCTCCAATCGGAGTTCATCACCCGAAGCCTCAGGGGGGGCGAGCGCGTGCAGGTCCTCGCGACGGACTACTCCATCGATCCTCTGCCCTACGTGCGCCCGGAGACCCGGTCGCACGTCCTCGCGGCCCGGACATTCTCGGCTCGCAAGCAGGCGCGCATCCTTCCGCCGCTCAGCTCGCGCTGGGCGGAATACCACGTGGACGCCGACCAGCTGACGGGATTTGCCCCGTACAAAGTCGAGGTGAAGATGATCTCGCAGATGGTGCCGGTTAACCTGATGAGGGACATCTCCGGCGTCGGCTTTGACTACAGCCTGTCGCCGCGCGAGGTCGCCTATCGCGTCGCCAGCGGGGCCCGGATCCTTTGGGACAAGACTGTCACGCTTGATGGCCCGCAGATGCATCTGGACTGGAAGCCGACCGAGGCCGAGATCATGGCGCCGCCGACGCCGCGACCCGTCCTGCCGAAAGATCCCCCGCAAATGGCCGCCGTCCCGCTGGACCACAAGGTGGCGATGCTCCCCTGACCGGCCTACCGGATGCCACGAGGAACACCTAGGACGCGGGTCGCCGCGCTTAAGCCGAAGAAACGGGGATGGCTGGGCGCGTGCGTGCGGCCAATCCTTGCCCTCGGGATTGCGTGCACCTTGGTCACGGGATCGCGCGCGGACAGCAGCGTCGATACAAGCAACAGCGTCGACACAAGCCGCTACTCCGACCAGCCGACGCCCCTGTCCCCCGGGACGTTCCCCGCCCGCCCCGCTCCCCTTATCGAGATCGGGCAAAACCCGTTCCTGGGCAACGGGTACATCGCGCCGGGATTCGTGATGCCGACCGGGGCCGTTTGGCAGCCGGTCTTCATCGTTTACGGGGACGTGCTCACGGCCCTCCAGACGTTCGACTCGGGCACGGGCCAGACGACCGAGTGGGCCAACCGCATGGACCTCTTTGGCAACCTGTATTTGACGCCGACAGAGCGCATCCTCGTCGGCTTCCGGCCCTTCGACACTGAGGGACAGGCAGTCGACGGCGTGTCCAGCGGCTACAGGTTCAAGCCGGGAGACGGGAACTGGGTGAACGGGCTCAACGGAAAGCTGACCACCGGCTTCTTCGAGGGCGACTTCGGCCAGATTTTCAAGAATCTCGATCCCAACGACGTGAAGAGCCTGGACTACGGCTTCGCCATCGGCCGCCAGAATTTCCTCCTGCAGGACGGCCTGTTGGTAAACGACACGATGGACGCCATCGGCATCACCCACTCGTCCCTGTTCCTGTTCGGTTCAAACGCCGCGCACGTGACCGCCCTCTACGCATGGAACAACATCGACAGGGGCGACAACATCAAGGCCGACGACGCGCACATGTTCGGGCTCAATTCGTCGTTTGACTACGTCGACAGCACGGTCGACTTCGACGTCCTCTATGTGACGGCACCCGACCGGTCGGGAGGCGACGGCCTCTATGCCGGCATAGGGATGACCCGCCGCTTTGAGCTCGTTAACTTCACGGCGCGGGTGGTCACCTCCCAGGCAATCGACAAGCAGTCGGACGCGGTGAGCACCGGAACCCTTCTCTTCAACCAGCTCTCATACTCGCCGGCGCACACCGATAACCTCGTCTACCTGGACACGTTCGTCGGCATCGACCGTTTCTCCTCAGCCGCGCGCGACCCCGATGTCGGAGGCCCTCTTGGCCAGGTGGGACTTCTCTTTGCGAACGTGGGAGTCGGAAGTTACGGGGCGGCTGTCAGCAACGCGTCATCCAATACGATTGGCACGGCGATCGGCTACCAGATGTACTTTGCCAAGCGCCGCCACCAGCTCGTCGTCGAGCTGGGGGCCCGCACGGACACAAAGGGCCCCGGGGAGTCGACGGTGGCGCTGGGCGCCAACTGGCAGCAGGCCATGGGCCGCCATTTGATCCTGATCTTCGGCGGGTTCATCGGGGCCCAGGAAAACGTGGACAAGAGTTACGGGTTGCGTTCGGAGCTAGAGGCCAAATTCTGAGGGTCCAATGATCCTGGAGATTCTGGGTTCATGCCTTATCGCCGTCACCGCCACGGGAGCGGGGGCAGCGCTCGTCCGGCAGCTAAAGCGGGACAAGTTTGAGGGGAAGCGCCACGACCTAGAGCTCGCCCTCCTGCGAAACCGCCTTCAGGGGGAACGCGACATGCGGCTGCTGCGAAGCCGGTCATCGCTCCCGTGGAACGGGCTCAGGAAGTTCGTCGTAAAGCGCAAGGTCACGGAGGCCGAGGACCTGTGCTCAATCTATCTCATCCCGCACGATGGAAAGGCGCTTCCGGAATTCATACCGGGACAGTACCTCACCTTCCAGCTGCGCCCGCCGGGACAATCCAAGCCCGTCATTCGTTGCTACAGCCTCTCGGACAGGCCCAGGAACGACTATTACCGCATAACGGTTAAGCGGGTGCCCGCCGCCGACGGCTCCACGCCCGGCGTGGGGTCGAATTACCTCCACGATGGCGTCCACGAGGGCGACATCGTCGACGTGAAGGCGCCCGGCGGCCATTTTTTCCTCGATCCGGCGGGCGAGGGCGGGATCGTCCTGATTGGCGGCGGAATCGGGGTGACGCCCATGCTGAGCATGCTGCACACGCTGGTCGAGCGGAGGTCCCGTCGCGACATCTGGTTCTTCTACTCAGTCCGCAACAGCGGGGACCACATCATGCGCGATACCCTGCGCACGATCGGCCTCGAGAATCCGAACGTGCACCTCGTTGTCTGCTACAGCCGGCCCAAGGACGACGACGTAGTCGGCGAGCACTACGACGCGCCCGGTCGCGTATCGACCGATTTCATGAAGGGGTACCTGCCCTCGAACAACTTCGACTTCTACATGTGTGGGCCGGGGGCGATGATGGAGGGCCTGACCCTGGAACTCGGGGCCTGGGGGGTTCCGGAGAGTCGGATCCATTTCGAGACATTCGGCCCGTCGAGCGTCAAGAGACTGGGAGCCGTCACCCGGCCCCCGATGCCGATCGATAAGAAATTTGCGATCACCTTCAAGCGTTCGGGCAAGCAGGTGGATTGGACGGGGGCCTGCGCCAACCTGCTCGAGCTGGCGGAGGAGGCCGGAATTCCCATCCCTTCGGGTTGCCGCGCCGGAAATTGCGGCACATGCGTCGTTGCCTTCCAGAAGGGCGAAGTGTCCTACGTGCAGCCGCCCGGATCCCCACCGGAACCCGGCACGTGCTTTACATGCGTGGCGACGCCGAAGGCCGACATGGTTCTCGACGCCTAACGCGGCGTGGCCCGCGGCGACAAAACCCCTACGGTAAATCCTCTCGCTTGGCTTATCTTGGGACGTCGGCGCCGCTACTGGACCTGATAGGCCTCCACGAGTGCAATCCCGCTTGTGCCTCCTACGCCTGACACTGTGGCCGTATAGTTGCCGGGCTGGAGGGTGAGAAGCAGGGCGCAGTCGGCGCTCCCCGATGGTAGCGCGAAGGCCCCCACGGCGGCCGCCGTGGTGGCGATCGCCGCCGCGTTCGAGTTCGTCGACCATCCCATGTTGGTCGCAACAGGGTTCGCCGAGGCATCCTGCACGGTCAGCGTCGGCTGCGCCAGGACGCCGCTCACGCTGAACGTCGACAACGTGGGGCCAACCGCCCGAATGAGGACGGTTGTCGGCTGCGTGCCATGGACGACGAACCCGGCAATCTCGACGGCGGCCCCCGTGCCGACGAATGCCCTCGTGGATATGTTGACGAGATTGGCGTTTCCCGTGCCCACCTGGTAGACCTCGGCGAGCGCGATTCCCGAGGTGCTGTTGAGACCCGTCACCTGGGCCGTGTACGCGCCGGGCGTCAGGTTGACGAGCAGCGCCGAGTCCGCCGAGACGCCGGCCTCTCCCGGAAAGAGTGCAAATGCCCCGACCGAGGCGGCCGCCGACGCGATCTGCGCCGCATTCGGGCTGGACGACCAGTCGGTGTTGGTGTCGATCTGGTTCCCGTTCGAGTCGAATAGGGTGAGGACCGGATTTTCCAGGACGCCCAATACGCCGAAAGCCCCAATGGACGGGCCATCCCCGCGAACGAGCACCTGCTCGGTGCTTCCGGGTGGCCCCGAAATCACGAACCCGACAATCTCGATCTGCGCGCCCGGCCCCACCTGGGCGCGGGTCGAGATGTTTGCAAAGTTGGATGCTGCCTGTGGCGGCGGGGTGGCCGGGGCCACGCCCGGGCTCGACAGGACAGCGGAATTCGAGGTGACAGTGCCCGAGCTGCTCGTCACGATCACCGAGTAGGTTCCCAGGTTGTCGGCCTGGACGTTTGCCAGCGTGAGGGTCGGGCCCGTCGCTCCGCTTATAAACGACCCGTTGAACAGCCACTGGTAGTTTGGCACGGGCACGCCCGACGCCGCGACCGAGAAGGTGGTCGTTGAGCCGATCGCCACCGACTGGTCCGCGGGCTGCGTCGTTATTGAGGGCTCTGAGTCCGAGGCCGCATAACTCTCCCGGATGGTTTCGTTGTCGTAGTCCGCGACAAACAAGTCGCCGGCCGCGTCCACGGCGACGCCGTAGGGATCGTTGAAAAGGGCCGCTGCGCCGGTCCCATTGGCGGTTCCCCCGACGTTGGAGGTTCCTGCTATGGTGGTGACCACCCCTGCACTTGTGACCTTGCGGATGGTGTTGTTGGCTTCGGTAACGAAGAGGTTCCCCCCGGAATCTATGGCCATGCCATTCATCGGGTAGAATTGCGCCGCCGAGCCGGAGCCGTCAGCCGTGCCGTCGTTGTTCTTCGAGCCTGCCACAGTCGTCACAACGCCGCCGGGCGTGACCTTGCGTACGGTGTAGCCCGAAGCGTCCCCGACAAAGATGTTTCCATTGGCGTCAACGGCCACTGCGACGGGATTGTCAAAGTGGGCCGCCGACCCCGTCCCATCAATTTCACCGAACTGCTGCGGGAATCCGGCTATCGTTGAGACACGCCCCGTCGTGTCTACCTTTCGGATGAGGTCGACGGAAGCGTCGGCGACGTACAGGTTTCCGCTGGAGTCCACCGCGATGCCCTCGGGACTATTGAAGCTTGCCCCACTCCCCAAGCCATCGCCCGTGCCTCCCGGGCCAGGCTGGGCTCCGCCGGCGAGGGTCGTGACCAACCCGGTGGGGCTGACTTCGCGGACAAACACGCCGTCGGTCACGTAAAGATTACCGTTCTTGTCGATGCATATGCCTTGTAGGCCGCTAAACTCGGCTGTTGTCGCGTCGCCATCCACCGGCGGCGTGCCAATCACCGTGGAACGCGGCGGTTGCAGGTCGAGGGGTACACCCGAAAAAGGCGCGACCACGCCGGCTGGAGACACCTTCCGGATCGTCTCGCTGCCCGTGTCCAGGACATAGAGGTTTCCCGCCGCGTCGACTGCCACGCCTTGCGGCCGCGCGAAGCGTGCTGAGGCGCCGGTTCCGTCGACATCGCCGCCCATGCCCGCCTGGCCCGCGAGCGTCGTGAATGTGTAGGCGCTCGCGTCGCTGCTTTGGCACCTGAGCTCGGTTGCGAGGCAAAGCGAGGCAAGGAGGACCAGCAGGTCTCGGCACCGCGGGGAAGGCCTTGGGTTTAACGCTAGTCTGCCAAGATCAGGGACAGGGATTAGACAGGAGGTATTCATAGGGGGGCGACAAAGGTGTCCGTGTCAAAATGTCATGCGCCGTGCCGCATTCGGCGTACCACGAAGATGACTGGCCGCTTAAGTCATTCATTTTAAATTAGTAATCGGCGCGTTGCCCACGCCCCCGCTTCCGGTTTCCGATGGGGTTGGTTGCGTGTAACCGTGTTCCGCAAAAACGCACGCACCCGATTGGATGTCTTCAACCAATCCCGGCCGTTTCAGATACCAGGCCAATCACATCCCAGGGAACCCGCCCTTGCCCTTCATGGCCTCGAGCTGGCGCATCATCTTCTGCATCTGCTGCAGATATCACAGGCGAACGGGTTATGATAGCCCGCAATTGAGATGCGCGGGTGGCATTTAGGTTTATAATGGCAACATTTGGCAACGGTCAGAGCATACTTATTTTAGTAACTCCTGGGCCCGGTCGGCGTCGCCGCAGTGCGGACAGCGCCTTGACAGTCTTGGGGTGTATGACAGGGTGTCAGATATGAAACTTTCTACACGTTCGCTGATGCGCGAGTTTCCCAAGGCCAAGGCCGCGGCCCGAAAGGGACAGGCCGTCGAGATCGTCGACGGCAAGTCAGGCGAGCGGTTCCTGCTGACCGCCAAGCCGACTCACACCTTTGGCGAACTCGCCGCGCACGCCAAGGGCGTTTATGCCGGTCCTCGCGACCTTTCGTCGCGGGAAGGTTTCGGTGGCTGAGCATATAACGGACACGGGTCCCCTTGTCGGCTGGATTAACTCGCGCGACCAGTGGCACGCCTGGAGTGCGGGCGTCTTGGAGGCGCTTGCACCGCCGCTGATCACCTGCGAAGCAGTGATTGCTGAGGCTGCTTGGCAACTGGCCCGGTCGCGCTCGGCCGTGGATCAGCTTTACGGCCTGGTGGACGCCGGTGCGCTACGGGTGGTGGATCTCTTGCCCGAGCACATGCCCCACCTACGTGCTCTCTCGGCCAAGTATCCGCAGATGGATTTTTGCGATGCGGCAGTCGTGCGACTGTCCGAAATATTTCCTCGAGCGACGGTGATCACGACCGATTCGGAGCATTTTACGATCTATCGTCGGTTCGGAAACAAGCCGCTGGCACTCCTTCATCCCGGCAATTAGTACCTGGTGCGTGGGGACCAGTAGAGGGTTGCTGCTTTCGCGTTTTGTGACGAGGCGAAGGTGTATAATTTGCTCTCGGCGTCGTACCAATACTCGCCGAAAAAGGCGGATTCGGATGCTCACATCCCCGGAAAGCCGCCCTTTCCCTTCATCGCCTCCATCTGGCGCATTATCTTCTTTTGGTTTCCACCCTTCATCATACGCATGACCTTCTGCATCTGCTCGAAATATCACAGGTTAACGGGTTACGTTAGTCCGCTATTGAGATTCGCTGCTGGCAGTTAGATTTATAATGGCAACTTTTGGCAGCGGTCGGAGCGTACGTTTTTGATGTACAGCGCGCTCCGCGCGCTCGTGCTCCAACCCTTTTCCTATCCCAACCAAGGCCAGGTGGTCCAGATGTGGCCGGGAGAGGACCGTTCCGCCTCTCCCTTGGATTTCCTGGATATCAAGGAGCAGGCCTCCTCGTTCCGGGAACTGGGTGCCTATACCCCCAACCAAACCAACCTCGGGGGCGACAACTCCCAGGCGGTGCGTGGGGCGCGCTGCACTGCGGGGGTCCTACGGGCCTTCGGAGTCGCCCCGGCGGCGGGCCGCATCCTCGAAACGTCCGACGAGGCCGCGGGTGCGCCCGCGGTGGCGGTGATCAGCAACGGCCTGTGGCGCCGGGCCTTCGCGGCTGATCCGGGCGTCGTCGGCCGCGTCGTCCCGATTGACGGGGTGGGCACGACGATCGTCGGGGTCATGCCGGCCGGATTCGAGTTTGCCTCGCCCTGGTATCGGGGCACGGACTGCGAGATCTGGACGCCGCTCCGTCTGATGCGGGACGGGAGCCGGGCCGACGGATGGTTGGCGTGTGTCGGCCGCCTGAAGGACTGGATTGCGATCGCCACCGCCGACGCCGAGGTGAAGGCGATCAGCGCCCGGCTGGCGGCGGAATTCCCGGAAACCAATTCCAACACGACTTTCCTCGTGCGCTCGATGAAGGGGGAGATGACCCGCTTTGTCGGCGCGCAGATGTGGATGCTTTTCGGGGCGGTGATCCTGGTGCTCCTGGTCGCCTGCGCCAACGTCGCCAGCATGCTGCTCGCGCGCAATGCCATGCGCCAGGGTGAGTTTGGCCTCCGGGTGGCGCTTGGCGCCTTGCGCCACCAGATCGGGCGCCTGATCCTCGCTGAAAGCCTGGCGCTTTCCCTGGGGGGCTCGGCGGCGGGGGTCGTTCTCGCGGTGGCGGGGACCCGGATACTTTCGGCCCTGACGCAGACCACGGACACCCGAAGGTCAGCGATGGCCGTTGACGGCCACGTCCTGGCCTTCGCCGTGGCGGCGACGCTGGCCACGGCCCTGCTCTCCGGCCTGCCCGCGATCCTCGCCACTTCCCGCCTCTCGATGGCCGAGGCCTCCCGCGGCGAAAGCCGCAGCGTGGCGGGTTCCGGGCGCCGCCAGCGGCTCCTCCGCGCCCTCGTGATCGCCCAAGCGGCGGTCGCCTTCGTCCTGGCCAACCTGGCGGTGCTGTTCTCGGCCAGCTACCTGAAGGTGCTGGCGGCCAACCAGGGCCTCGCCTCCGATTTCGTGCTCTCGGGCGAGGTCGACCTGCACGGCGGCCGGTACGACCAGCTGGAGGACCGCCTGCGCTTGGCGGCGCAGCTGGCCGAGCGTTCCGCCTCCCTCCCGGGCGTCACGGCCGCGGGCATCACCTCGAAGCTTCCTCTCGAGGGCGGGACCAACTCCACCCTCCTCGTCAATCGGGAGGTGTTCGACCCCAAGGCCGACCTCCCGAGGGCCGAGATCTCCAGTATAAGCCCCGGGTATTTTGCCGCTGCCGGGATCCGCCTCCTCCGCGGGCGCACGCTTGAGGCGGGTGACGCCGGTAAGGATGGCTTCGGCGTCGTGGTCAATCGGGCACTGGCGGAGAAGTGCTGGCCGGGTCAGGATCCCCTCGGGAAGGTCATTCGGAGCAACTCTCCCACGCCCTATTACCACGCCCAGGTGGTCGGCGTGGTGGAGGATGTCCGCCAGTGGGGGCCCAAGGAGACGGCCGCACCCGAGATGTACTGGACACTGGACCATGCCTGGAGCCAGACCATCTTCCTGGTCGTCCGGTCCTCGCAACCGGCCTCCCGGCTGGCCCCTCTCCTGCGCCGCGAACTGGCGGCGCTCGACCGCGACCTGCCGATGTCGCGCCTCCGAACCCTGCGGCGAATCGTGGAGGACGGCGCCCAGCCGGACCGCGCGGTGGCCAACATCGTGGACTTTTTCATGGCCGCGGCGCTGGGATTGGTCGCGGTTGGCCTCTACGGCACCCTGTCCTATTGGGTGCTTCAGCGGACGCGCGAAATCGGCATCCGCGTGGCGGTGGGCGCCGAGCGGGGCCGCATCCTCCGGCTGGTCCTGCGCCAGGGATTGGGGTGGGTCGGCGGAGGCGTGGGGCTCGGCGCGGCCGCGGCGCTGGCCTTGGGCGCCGGGTTGCGGGCGGCCGTCTGGGGGGTCGATCCCCTCAACGGATTCTACCTGTTCGGCAGCGGAGCCTTGGTGTCGGCGGTGGCCGCGGTCGCCTGCTGGATTCCGGCATGGCGCGCGTCCGGGGTCGACCCGATCGTGGCGCTGCGCTCCGAGTAAGGCCACCCGGCCATCGGCACGGACCCCCCGGCGTCCCGGTTGACGCCCGGGAAGCGGAGCGGTTTCTCCGGTGCCTGGGCCCTTCGGACCCGAGGTCGATCCGGCCCTCGTCGGGAGCACCCGGCCGGGGGCATTTGCTGTGGGTAACGCAAGGAAATCATCGCTAAAGCGGCGTCGGCGCGGCTATTCACGTCGGGTTCGCCACCGGATGACACGGAGCCCTGAACCACCGACCTTCGCCCTTGCCCGGGTGGCGATGGGAGACTCACGGACCGTTGCCCGGCTGGCTTCACCCGGACTGGTGGCGGCCTGCGGCGCCCACCGCGCCGCGGTTCGGGCGCTCGACGATCAGGCCGAAACCGAGGATCGCTCGCTCGAGCGCCGGATCGGCTCCGAGGCGGATCCCGAAATGCGGCGGCGCCTGATCCGTCTGCGCCGCGTGATCCGGCACCGGTCCGGCCTGTCGGCGGACCCTTCGCCGGAGGCGCACCGGGTTGCCGCCTGCCAGGGGACAGTCCGCGAGGCGGGGGAGCAACGGTCCGCCGCCTTCCTCGCGGCGCTTGCGGAGGGGAGGAACTCGCTCCGCGAGTTGTGCCGGGGGAACTTGGATTTCCGGCTGTCGCTCTTGATGTCGAGCATCTCGCTCAGCGACCGGCTCGAGGCCTGGGACGAAGCGGAAGGGCCCGACGCGCAGCGCGACATGGCCTTCCTTCGCTACTGGACGCGGTTCGCGATGAAGATCTCGCCCTTCAGCCGGTTCACGGGGGTGTGCTGCCTGGAGGCGACCCCGGCGCCCGGCGGCGTCTCCCTAAGTCCCATTTCGGAGCCTGCCTCGGTCGCGAGACTCAATGTCCAGATCCTCGAGCATCTCGAGGCGCTGCGGGGGAGCCTCCCTTCGTTGGGGCAGGGCACCCTGCTGGCAGTCAACCCGATGTTTGTGTGGAGGCTAGAGCAAGACGTCTCGTACATCACGACCGTCGGGAAGGGATCGATCGAGGACCTGCGGCTTTCCGGCCCACAGGCGCGGCTGCTCCGGCGCCTCCAGGCGGCCGGCGAATTTGCGTCGGACCAGGCGGCGCCCCTGGTAAGGCGCCTGCTCCGGATCCGGGCGGCCGAAGTGCCGGGATTGATGAGTGAACTGGTGGCGCGGGGCATCCTGGTCAGCCTTCCCCCGGCGCACGCCATGGATGCCGACTGGATCGGGGCGTGGCTCAACTTTGTGGGCTCATTTCATCGGGACGGGGACATGCTCGGGGCGGAGTTGGCGCGCCTGCAGGATGCGCTCCGGTGCCTGGCGTCGACCCAAGCGGAGCCGGTGTCGGTCGAACCCGGCCGGCGGCGGTCCCAGCTGGATGCGATTGCCCATGGCTACGGCGCCCTGCTTTCGCTGGCGCCCGCCGCTGCGCCGGAGTCCAAGCCGCCTGCTCCGCTGCGCCGGGAGAGCCTGCTGTTCGAAGACCTCGGGGTGCGCCTCGATGCGCCCATTCTCCTGCGCCGCCATGCGGAGGTCTGCCAAGCCCTGGGGCGGTTGGGCGCGGCGATGGCGGCCCCAGTGGACCCGAGCCTGGAGCTTTCGGAGGCCGTGCGCGCCCGCGCGGAAGCCGGCGGCATTCCCTTCCTCGAGTATCTTCGCCAGTGGAAGCCGGCGGAGACGGCCACCGTGAAGGCGGCCCGCGAAACGTCGCCCGGCGTGCGGTGGCTGCGCGCCGCACTGCTCCGCGCCCGCGGCGCGCAGGCTTCAGATCCGACCCGGCGCCGGGGGGAGCTCCACTTGGCTTCGCGAGACTTTCCTCCGTCGGAGGGCCGCCCGGCCGGAGTCCCCCCGTGGCACACCTGTCTCGTGCAGCCGGTGGGCGAGGGGGAAGGGTCCCGCCTCGTCCTCAACTCGGAGGTTGCGCGGGGACCGGTCAGGCTGTGGAGCCGGTTTTGCAGCCTATTGCCGCCCCGCGTCCAACTCTGGATCGGGGAGACGCTGGCCGACCCGGACGGGGAGACCTTCCATGCGGAGCTCATCGACTGGAGCGGGTCCAACGTGAACCTCCACCCGATCTTCACCCGGAATATCGTGCTGCTCTCTCCCCGCGCGCCTGCCGGGTTCAGCGGCGGCGTGATTCGGATCGCCGACCTCGAGCTCCGGTTGAGACCAGAAGGCGGGCCCCGGCTCTTCTGCCCGCGTCTGGGCAAGTTCATCCTCCCAATCGACATGGGTTTCCAGGGGCTCGGCGGGCATTCCCCCGTCTACGAGCTGCTGACCCGCCTCGGCCATGCGGGCGGCTCCTCCGGTTCGGTTCCGGAACTGGCGGAGGAATGCTTCGGCCGCCACGCGCCGAGGATCGTGCTCGACCAGATGATTGTGATTGCCCGCGCGGCCTGGCACTTTGCCGCGGCCGACCTGCGACCCCGCCGCAAGGGCGAGACGCTGCCGGAGTTCTTTGCCGCGACGCTGGACTGGGCGCAGGCCGAGGGGCTTCCCTCTGAGGTGTTTGTTCGCCTGAATCCTGACCCGGTCCCCAAGGATCAGCCCGCGGTGGGAGGGCCCGCGCGCCAGCGGCGGCGGGACGATTACAAGCCAGTCTACCATCGCTTCGATTCCGCCCTCTTCCTCCTCCAATGGGAACGGATCGTGGACAAGGCTGCCGACGGCGTGCGGATCGTCGAAGCGTTGCCTTCCTGCGGCGGCAACCTCGACTTCAGATCAGGTCGTCATGTCTCCGAGATTGTTCTCAACTGGAAGTGATGCCGCCATGGGCCGCGCCCGCAAACTAAGCCGTTTCTCCCGTCACGACCAGGGCTGGCTGTCGTACTACATCCCAGTCGACGGCAATTCCTGGCGCCGCGTGCTCCGCGCCGTGCGTGCCGCCTCGCACGAGGCACTGGCCGAGGGGCTGGCGAGCAAGTGGTTCTACGTGTTCCTCGATGAAGGCCAGGGGACCATGCTGCGATGGCGCATCCAGGTGTCCTCGGCCCGACGCCACGCGTTCCTTCGGTCGGTGAGACCCCGAGTCCTGATCCGACGGCCTGTGTCCTACGTCGCGGAAACGGAGCGCTACGGCGGACGCCAGGCGCTGGTTCACTGCGAGTCGATCTTCTGGATCTCGAGTGAAATCGCGTCGGAAGTCCTGGAGATCCGGAAGTGGAGCTACCCTTCGCGTCTGGTGCTCGCGATCATCCTGCAGCGCTTCATGCTCGGCGAGCTCGCACGGGGCTTGGCTCTCCGTCAGCCGCCCGTACTCGAGACGGTGCGTGAATCCTGGCTTCGGCGGGAGGCCAAGACGGATCTGAAGCGCTTGGATTACCTCACGCAGAGGATCCGCAGGCTGGCCCAAGAAGGTTTCCATCTCGGCCCGCTGATTGCCTTCGAAAAGGATCTGATGACGGCGCTCCAACCGAAGCCCCGGCAATTCCTTGCGGCGGCCATTCAGCTCAAGCGGGTCCGTCGGCACCTCCATCCACGGTTTCGGTCAGATGACGAAACCGATCAGGAGTGGTCCGCGCGGATCGTGCAAAGCCTGATCCACATGCTCAACAATCGCCTTCGCATCCGGAACCTCGATGAATCGCTCATCGCGGAAGCCATGCTCCTCCTCAGCGATCGTTCCCGTAAGCGAGCGAAAAAGCATAGGGTAATTTCAAAATAACTTATTTACGGGAAATGAGCTATGATATTTCAAGTGAGTTGCGAAATGCGGATTGACCCCCTTAGGTTATTGATGCCATCCTCAATTGGAGATCAGCAACTGTCTCGCAGAATCAAATTCTATGTCGAAGTCCAAGAAAGTCCCGAAAGCCAAGGCCGCCGCGAAACTGAAGGATCTCAAGGCCGGGAAGAACCCGGCTGGCGGTGTCTTCAATCCCTCGATCAAGACGGACCTTACTGGTGGAAGCGTTTTCCAAAAAGTCGTCCCTGTGAATATTTACACCAACGATTGCTAGCTCCCCTGGACGAAGGAATGTCGAAGCTTCGATCTCATTCCCGATTGGGCCGTCGGAAAAAACAGCCCGATCGGGAGCGTCCCAAGAATTCACCCCGCGTCGTACGATAGTAAGATCAAAACCATGACAAAGCCCAAGAAAGCAGTGAGAGCCAAAGCCGCTGCGAAACTAAAGGACCTAAAGGCAAGGAAGAACCCGGCTGGGGGTGTCTTCAATTCATCGATCAAGACGGATCTCGCCCGCACGGGAGGGGTGCCGGGAACCAGCGCCCATTGTTGCCTCCTAACCGCGGTGTAATCTGAAGATCCAATTTCTTTAGTACGAAGGCACTTGGAGTGTCGAGGAATGCTTCGCGGAGGCAATTCCGTGAAGACGGCCGACCCGAACTCCTTGGGGGATATCCGGCCTCGGCCCAATCAGGCGCAATGGTTGCGTTTCGATTTTCCCTGCCGCGCCGGTGACTGGGTGCAAAGACTGCAGGCGGTGCGGCAGGCGTCGCATGGCGCCCTGGCGGGCGGATTCGCGAGAAAGTGGCATTACCTCGTTCTCCCCACAGGGAAAAATCTGGTTCTGAAGTGGAGCATCCTCGTCCGGCGGGGCTCCCGGGAGGGCCTGATAAGGCACCTGGGATCGGTGCTGGGCGATGGGTCCTCCGCCCCTTACGAACCCCAGGTAAAGAAGTTTGGACGAAAGAGCCTTCCTGCCTGCGAAACCATCTGGTGGATCTCGAGCGAGGCGGCCTC
This sequence comes from Opitutaceae bacterium, assembly GCA_003140665.1. Classification (GTDB taxonomy): domain Bacteria; phylum Verrucomicrobiota; class Verrucomicrobiia; order Opitutales; family Opitutaceae; genus Palsa-1447. Next base: position 26,177 of record PLKS01000267.1, on the reverse strand, counting down.
GGCCGTCCTCGATCCACGGTGGACAGACCGGGAGACGCGGATAGCCCTGGCAGTCATTCTGCAGCGCCAACTCGTCAGGGCGTTGGGGCCCGGCCTCTCGCTTAGCCCCACGGAGACCGTGAAGGTGTTTCGGGATCGGTTCATCCGGATCGGGGTCGGCGGCGACCCGGAACGTGGCGCCGATCGTTACCGGGCGATCGCGAAGGTCGCCCGGACGGCCTTCAACCCGGAGAAACTGCGGGCCCTCGAGCACAGGCTCCGCGGCCAGCTGCGACCGATGGCGCGGCGTTTTCGGAAGGAGGCCGAGCGGCTTGAGGTCGTCCTTTGTCGCAACCCCCTCCCCCTCACGGTGCGGTCCACCCCTGACCGGCCGGTCAATGAAATCCTGGCCCACCGGTTCATGCATCTGCTGAGCCTCCGCCTCCTCCTGTCCTTCATCGACGAGGCCTTGGTCGCGGAAATCGTGTTGCTCAGCCTGCGGACGGCTCGAGAGGGCCGGCCGGCACTGAATCGGATCGCGTGATTCCGCGCATCGGGAAGACCGGGCCTCGAGATCACATCCCCGGGAAGCCGCCCTTGCCCCGCATCGCCTCCATCTGGCGCATCATCTTCTTCCCGCCGCCGCCCTTCATCATCTTCATCATCTTCATCATCTTCTGCATCTGCTGGAACTGCTTCACGACCTGGTTGACATCGGCAATCTTCACCCCCGCCCCCTTGGCGATTCGCTGCCTGCGGCTCCCATTCAGCACCTCGGGTTTGCGGCGCTCCTGGATCGTCATCGACCGGATGATCGCCTCGGTGCGGGCCATCTGAAGCTCCGCGTCGTCGCCGAGCTGAACGCCGCTCATACCCGGCAGCATGCCGACGATGCTCTGCATCGAGCCCATCTTCTTCACCTGCTGCATCTGCGCCAGGAAGTCCTCGAGGTTGAAATCGGCCTTGCGCATCTTCTCGGCCATCCGCTCCGCCTCGGCCCCGTCGATTGATTCCTGGGCCTTTTCGACCAGGGAGACCACGTCGCCCATCCCCAGGATGCGCGAGGCGAGCCGGTCGGGGTAGAAGGCGTCGAAGTCGTCGGTTTTTTCGCCCGTCCCGATGAACTTGATGGGAGTGCCCGTTATGGCCTTGATCGAGAGCGCCGCGCCCCCGCGCGCGTCACCGTCGAGCTTGGTCATGATGAGCCCGGTGAGCTGGAGCGCGTCATGAAAGACCTTGGCGACGTTGACGGCCTCCTGTCCCAGCGCGCCGTCCGCCACGAGGAGCACCTCGTCCGGCTTCGTCGCGTCGCCGAGGCGCCTGACCTCGTCGATGAGCCCCTCGTCAATCTGGAGCCGGCCTGCGGTGTCGAACAGGATGGCGTCGGCTCCCGCCGCCATGGCCGCGTCCAGGCCGGCCCGGCCGATCGCCGGGACGTCCCTTGACGCGCGGTCGGCGTAGAAGCCGAGCTCCTCCTGGCGGGCCAGGATCTCAAGCTGGTCGATGGCGGCGGGCCGGTACACGTCGCAGGCGACGGCGAAGGGCCGGTATCCACGCTTCTTGAGGAGGCGGCCCAGCTTCGCTGCCGAGGTCGTCTTTCCCGAGCCGTGGAGTCCCACGAGCATGATCTTCAGCGGGCGCGCCGCGCTCAGCGCCGTCGCGCCCTCGCCGAGCAGGCGGACGAGCTCGTCATGGATGATCTTTACGATCTGCTGGCCCGGGGTGACGCCCTTCAGCACCTCCTGGCCCGCGCACTGGGCCTGCACCCGCTCGACGAACTCCCGGGCGACCCTGAAATGGACGTCGGCTGCGAGGAGCGCGGTCCGGATCTCGCCCAGCGCAGCCGCCATGTTCTCGTCGGAAAGCTTGCCCACCCCGCGCAGGTTTCGCAGCGCGGAGGAGAGTTTGTCTGTCAGGGATTCAAACATGCGAGCCCATCCGATGGATCAACGGGCGCCCCGACGCAACTCCCGCGAGCTTTTTTGGGATCGCCATTCGGGAGGCCAATATGAGACGATCGCGCCCCCTATGAACCCAGTCCTAAAGCTGCTGACCGAAGGCGGCCATCTCACGGCGGCGCAGATGGCGCAGGTCGCCGGCATTTCCGAATCCGAGGTGAACCAGCAGCTTGAGGAACTCAAGAGGGAGAGGATCTTTCTCGGCTGGCGCCCGGTCCTCGACCTGTCGCGGGAGTCCGCCGCCGCCGTCCGCGCGGTGATCGAGGTGAAGATAACCCCTGAAAGGGGAGGGGGCTTCAACCGGCTGGCGGAGCGCCTGAGCCGGTTCGACGAGGTCGAGTCGTGCTACCTCATGTCGGGGGCCTACGACCTGCTCATCTTCGTCAACGGCCCCAGCCTCCAGAAGGTCGCCGCGTTCGTCTCGGAAAGGCTCTCGACGCTGGAGGGGGTGCTCTCCACGAGCACCCACTTCATGCTGCGCTCCTACAAGGAGGGATCGTTCCTCATCGGGGCGTCCTCCCAGGAGACCGAGAGGCTGAAGGTGTCCCCGTGAAGCGCTTCATCGCCAGGCACGTCGCCGGGCTCCCCAAGTCGGGCATCCGCGACTTCTTCGAGATCGTCTCGAAGATGAAGGACGTCATCTCGCTCGGCATCGGCGAGCCGGACTTCGACACGCCCTGGCACATCCGCGAGGCCGCGATCTACGCGCTGGAGAAGGGCAAGACGCACTACACGTCGAACCTCGGGCTCCTCGAGCTCAGGCGCGCGATCTCGGCGTATGTCGAGCGCAACTATGCGCTGGGCTACCGGCCCGAGGACGAGATCATCGTGACCGTCGGCGTTTCCGAGGCGATCGACCTGGCGCTCCGGGCGCTGCTCAATCCCGGGGACAAGGTCCTCTACCACCAGCCCTGCTACGTCTCCTATCACCCGAGCGTGGCGCTTGCGCACGGCGTCGCGGTGGCGGTGCCGACGCGCGCGGACGATGGGTTCGCGCTCAACGCGGCCGACCTGGAGAGGGCCTGGCAGCCGGGGTGCAAGGTGCTCATGATGAACCTGCCGTGCAATCCCACGGGCGGCACCTGCGACCGGGCCCGGCTGGAGAAGATCGCCCGCTTCGCCGTCGAGAAGGACCTGATCGTCCTGAGCGACGAGATCTATTCCGAGCTGGTCTACGACGGAGCCCACACGAGCGTCGCCGTGTTCCCGGGGCTCAGGGAGCGCACGATCTTCCTGCACGGCTTCTCGAAGGCCTTTGCGATGACGGGGTTCAGGATAGGATACGCGTGCGGGCCCTCCGAGCTGATCGACGCGATGATGAAGGTCCACCAGTACTCGATGCTCTGCGCCCCGATCCTTTCGCAGGAGGCGGCCATCGAGGCGCTCGCCCGCGGCGAGGACGGGGTCAAATCGATGCGCGAGCAGTACCACAGGCGCCGCGACCTGGTCGTCGGGCGGCTCAACGCGGCTGGGCTAGAGTGCCGCGCGCCCGGAGGGGCGTTCTACGTCTTCCCAAGCGTGGCCTCGACGGGTCTGGGCGACCGCGAGTTCGCCTACGGGCTGCTCGACTCGCAGCGCGTGGCCGTGGTCCCGGGGGCCGCCTTCGGCGAGAACGGACGGGGGTTTGTCCGCGCGAGCTTCGCCACGGGATACGACCAGCTTGTGGAGGCCTGCGACCGGATCGAACGGTTCGTGAACACCGTGACGCCATGTTCCGCTCCGTCGTCATCGTAGGCCGGCCCAATGTCGGCAAGAGCAGGCTCTTCAACCGGCTCGCGCGCAAGAGGATCTCCATCGTCCACGACCAGCCGGGCGTGACCCGCGACGTCATCTCGGCCGAGGTCGGGGACGGCTACACGCTCATGGACACCGGCGGGCTGGGGCTGAAGGAGGGCGAATCCTCCTCGGCCGCGATCATCCAGGCATCCGAGAAGCAGGTCGGCTTCGCCATCGATACGGCGGCGCTCATCCTCTTCATCATCGACGGGCTCGACCGGGTGACGGCGCTCGACGACCGGATCGCCGCGCGCCTCCGGAGCGGGGGCAAGCCCGTCATCCTCGTCGTCAACAAGGCGGATTTTGGCGACGAGAAGGCGGACCTAGAGGGCGTCGCGCGCCTGGGCCTGGGCGAGCCCATCTGCGTCTCGGCGGAGCACGGGCGCGGCGAGTCGGAGCTTCGCGAGGCCATCCTCGACAGGATCGGGCGCCCGCCGGAAGCGGCCGAGCCGGACGGCGGCGAAGCGGCGGAGGACAGGCGGGAGCGCGGGCCCATCTGCATCAGCTTCATAGGCAGGCCGAACGTCGGGAAGTCGTCGCTTGCGAACCGCCTGCTGAAGAGCAACCGCCTCATCGTGAACGATGTCGCGGGAACAACCCGGGACGCGATCGAGCTTCCCTTCGACTTCAAGGGCCGCGACAAGAAGCTCCACGCCTTCAGGCTGATCGACACGGCGGGGATCAAGGCGGCCACGAAGCTGGCGTCGTCGGTGGAGTATTTCTCCCGCCTGCGGTCGCTTGACGCCATGCAGCGCTCGGACGTCGTCTTCCTCGTCCTCGACGCGGTCGACGGCGTGACCCAGCAGGACAAGGCGATCGCGGGCGAGGCGATCAAGGACCGCAAGCCGATCGCGATCGTGGTCAACAAATGGGACCTCGTGCACGCGGCCTTCAGGAGGGATGGCGGCATCCCGGGCGCAACGAGCGAGCGGGACTACCGCGAGAAGTACGAGAAGGCTCTGTTCGACCGGCTCTTCTTCACGCCCGGGGCTCCCCTCATCTTTGTCTCGGCCATGAGCGGCTACGAGGTGGACCGGATGATGAACGCGGCGGTCAAGCTGTACAGGACCATGGACAAGAAGCTTCCGACTTCGCGCCTGAACGAGACCCTTGCGCGGCTCGCGGAGCGCACTCCGCCCCCGGCGATCGGCGCCCGGAGGTTCCGCATCTATTATGCGACGCAGACGGGCAACCGGCCGTTTCGCGTCAGGATATTCTGCAACCGGGAGGAGAGGCTCACGGAAAGCTATCGGCGCTACCTTGAGGCGGGCCTCGTGAAGGAGTTCGAGCTCAACGGCTGCCCGATCGAATTCGACCTGGTCGGCAAGCCGCGCGACGACGCCCGCTGACGCGCGGGCAGGAAGGCACCCATGTCCGAACCCCTCCGCCTCGTCTTCATGGGCTCGGACGCCATAGGCCTCCCGCTGCTCGAGTGGCTGGTGGGCAAGGGAAGCGCGATCGCACGCGTCGCCGCGGTCGTGACCGGCCCGGACAGGCCCTCCGGCCGGGGCCAGGCCGTCCGGCCGAACAGCGTCAAGGCCTGGGCGGACGGTCGCGGCCTGGCGGTCATCCAGCCGGAGCGGCTCGATGCGGGAGTGCTGGCGGAGCTCGCCGGGCTGCGCCCGGACATCACGCTTGTGGTGGCGTTCGGGCATATCCTTCGCGACGACCTGATCTCGATCCCCCGCCTCGCCACGCTGAACCTGCATGCGTCGCTCCTTCCCAGGTACCGCGGGGCGTCCCCCGTCCAGGCTGCGATCGCCTCCGGCGACAGCGAGACGGGGATGACCCTCATGCGCATCGTCCGCGAGCTCGACGCCGGCCCGATCGCCGCCGCCGAAACGGTGGCCATTGCGCCACTGGACACCGCCCTGGAGATTGAGGCGAGGCTCGCGGAAGCGGCGGTCCCCCTGGTCGCGGGGGCGCTTCCCCTGCTTGCCGGGGGTGAGCTTTCGTTCCGCGCCCAGGACCGCGCAGGCGCGAGCTACTGCCGCCGGCTCGGAAAGGCCGACGGCGTCCTGGACTTCTCGGCGCCGGCCGCGGTGCTCGCGGCCCGCGTTAACGGACTCCATCCATGGCCCTGCGTCGCGGTGGACATCGCGGGGACGCCCGTGAAGGTCGGCCTCGCGGACGCGCTCGCGGGAGGGGGCTCGGCGGCTCCCGGCACCGCGGTCGGCTCGGATGCCCATGGCCTCCTCGTGGCGACCGGGTCGGGAACATTGAGGCTGCGCCGGCTCCAGCGGCCGGGCGGCCGGATGCTCGGCGCACCGGAGTTCCTGCGGGGCTTCCCGGTTCGCGCGGGCGACGTGCTGCCCTCCGCGCCGATGCCCGCCTTCGTCTCGGAATCGCCGTTCAGGCGCTGACCGCGCCGACACATGCCGCTTGTTTTCAACCGGTGATTGGACAAGATTCCGGCCCCATGCCTGGCAGGACCGCCCTACGCCGCCTGACGGTTGTCTGCGCCGCCCTTGCGTCGTCGGTCTGGGCGCCGCGCGCCTCGGCGCAGGCGGAAGTCGCGGACCTGCGTGAGGATGTGCGCGGCCTTTCGCAGCGCGTCGGCGAACTTTCGCTGCGCGTGGAGCAGCTTGAGCACGAGAACGCCGAGTTGAAGGCGAGGATCGCCGCGAGCGACCGGACCGGCGACTATGTGACGCCCGCGCAGTTCAACGCCGCCGTGGCCGACCTGAACGCCTCGATCAAGTCATCGGTGGGCTCGTCTCGGACCGAGATCCTGGAGAAGGTCGCCGGGCAGATGGAGGCCCTGGCGAAGCAGACCAACGCCGCCCTGGACTCGATGGCAAGGCCCGCGGCGGCGGCCCAGGCCCGGCCTCCAGCCCAGGCCGCGATCGCCAGGCCCGCATTCAGCGACGCCTATCCCAAGGACGGCGTGAGCTACACGGTCCAGAAGGGCGATTCCATCGGTCTCATCGCGAAAAAGACGGGCGCGAAGGCGCAGGACATCATCGACGCGAACAAGCTGATGGATCCATCCCGGATCCAGGCGGGGCAGGTCCTCTTCGTCCCCGGGGGCAAGTAGCGCCTGCGGGTCCCCTTCCTTTCCAACATGGCATCCCCCCAAAAATCCCGACTGGGCCGCGGACTCGGCGCCCTCATATCCGCCTCGAAGCCGACCGCGGCGGCCCCCGCCGCCCCTGTCGCGCACGTCCCTCCGGCGCAGGGATACCAGGAAATCCAGGTGCACCTCGTCGAGCCCAGCCCGTACCAGGCGCGCCGCGAGATCGCAGCCGAGCAGCTCGCGGAGCTCGCCGAGAGCATCCGGAGCGAGGGCCTGCTGCAGCCCATCGTCGTGCGCAGGCAGGGCGAGAGATACCAGCTGGTTGCCGGGGAGCGGCGCTGGCGCGCGTTCCAGCTGCTCAACATCCGGTCGATACCCGCGAGGATCGTGGAGGCGAGCGACGCGTCCGCGGCGTCGATCGGGCTGATCGAGAACCTCCAGCGGGAGGGGCTCAATCCGATCGAGGAGGCGCTTGGCTTTGCCAGCCTCGTGAGGGACTTTGACCTGACCCAGGAGACGGCGGCTGAGCGCGTGGGCAAGAGCCGCGCCGCGGTCGCCAACTCCCTGCGCCTGCTCTCGCTCGATGCGGAGATCCAGGGATACATCGCGAAGAGCCTCCTGAGCGTCGGCCACGCAAAGGCGCTCCTGGCGATGGAGGATCCGGCGCGGCGCACGGTCCTCGCGCGGCGGGTGATCGAGGAGGGCCTGAGCGTCCGCCTGACCGAGAGGCTGGGGCAGGCGGGCCGCCCGGCGGGTGCACCAAGGTCGCCGGCCCGCGGGCGTGCCCTGGCGGCGCGCGACGCCGCGGCGGTGGAGAGCATCCAAAAGAGGCTCACCTCGCACCTCGGCGCGCGCGTTGCCGTGATCCACACGCCCAGGAAGGGGAGGATTGTAATCGAGTACCGCGGTAACGACGACCTTCAGCGCCTTCTAGAAAAGCTCGGGGTCGAGCGCGCGGACCTCCCGTGATCGTCCGCCGCTGCGGCTGGTATCGCCGCCTGCCCGGCGTTGACAAGGCCCTGCCCGATATGATTCGCTGACCCTTCCTCGACATGAGCATCCTCCTTTCGATTTTCACCCTGGTCCTTCTCGGGACCTCCGTTGTCCTTATCTTCCTGGTTCTCATGCAGAAGGCGAAATCCGACGGCGGCATGGGCGCCGCGCTGGGGGGAGGCATGGCGGAGGCGACGTTCGGTGCTGACACCGGCAATGTGCTCACCAAGCTGACGATCAACTGCGCGATCGTGTTTTTCGTGCTGAGCTTCGCCCTTTACCTTGGGCGGATCTACGAGAGGAAGCATGCGGCGGCGACATCCGGCGGCGCGCTGCCCACCATCTCTGCCCCCCTGCTTCCCGCGGCCACGAATATGCCGGCCCCAGCCCGTGTCCAGGTCCCGGCCACCAACGTCCCGGCGCCGACCCCGGCTCCGGCCACGAAGCCCTGACCGGCTCTTGAGGAGCCGACCCGAGCCCTTGCCGCGTTTGGGTTGGCTGCGCGGCCTTCGGGCGGCGGCCGTTGCCTCCGCCATCTACGCCTGGGTCGCGGCGAGCGGCGGGCATGCCCTTGCTGCGGCGCCCGACAAGGCCGATGTCGCGGCCCTGCTCGACCATTTCAGGCGCTCGGTCTACGCGGACCCCATCTACGTGGAGTTTGACCTGCGGGAGATGCCCCGGCGGGGCGACGAGCATCTCTTCCACGGGCGCCTCTGGGGCGCCAGAAATGACCGCGGGCCGGTCGCGCGCTTTGAGCTGGATGCAGGGAAGGGGGCCCTTACGCACCGCATCCTGGTCCAGGGCGGCCCCGATGGCGCCCTATGGGTGTCCGACGGGGCGGGCGGAGGCTCCCGCGACGAGAACGCGCTCCTCATGCCGCTCGTCCCCGGCGTGGAAATGACGCCCTTCGACCTCCAGATGCCCTACCTCTACTGGCTCGACGTCGACTTTTCTGGCGAGCAGAGAATGCGCGGGCGCCCCTCCACCACCTATGTTTTCACCCCGCCCGCGGACTTCTCGTCCAGGAATCCCGGCATCAGGTCCGTCAAGGCGTACTTGGACACCCAGTACGACGCGCTCATGCAGTCCGAGATCACCGGCGCCGACGGACGCGTGGCTAAGACCCTTTCCCTATTGGAGCTAAGAAAGGTAGGCGACCGGTGGATACCGAGGGACCTGGACGTTCGAAACGAGTCGACGCGGGACAAGACGCGCCTCTCGGTCACGGCGGTCGCGATAGGGATCAGCGTCGATCCCTCGACCTTCGATCCGTCCCGGCTCGGGGCGGCCGCCGCTCCCCCGCCCGGCGACAGCATCACGCGGGTCACGCAGTGACGGCGGCTGAAGAATTTCGTTGCGGCGGGGCCGTCTCCCGTGCCTGCTCATGGCCCGTTCAGGTTCCAAACTTTCAACGTCATGGCCAAACGTTCAGCCTCGGCTCCGCTCACTTTTGATCTGCCGATCTCACTGATCGCCAAGATCGAGAGCCACCGCCGCAGGTACGGATTGAAGACGGCGAGCGAGGTCGTGCGGCTCGCGATCGATGAATTCGATTTCGAGGACTGCAAGCCGGCCCGCGACCCGCACCGCCAGGTGTCGGTGCGCCTCGGATCGAACCAGCGCGCGATGCTCAAGCGCTACGCGAAGAAGAAAAACGCGAGCGTGGGTGAGCTGCTGCGGTTCGCGCTCGACGGCCTCCCGGCGAAGAAGTCCAAGTCCCGCTGAAGGGTCGATGGAGCGGGGCGGACCGGGATTTTTGAGGAGCTACCCGCTTGCGTTCCAGGCCCGGCAGCCTCTTTAGTGGGCACCTTTTCCCGATGCCTCCCGCCCCCCCGCCATCACTCTCTACCTGGGCCCGCAACATAGCCCCGTCGCCGACGCTGGCCGTCGACGCGAAGGCGAAGGCGCTGGCGGCCGCCGGGCAGGACGTCTGCAGCTTCGCGGCGGGCGAGCCCGATTTCGACACCCCGCAGCACATCAAGGACGCGTGCGCGGCGGCGCTCCAGTCGGGGAAGACGAAGTACGTCGCGACGAGCGGCATCGAGGAGCTCCGGAGCGCGGTCGCGGAGTCCTACGGGACCGCCTACGGCCTCAAGGTCGCCCCCGGCCAGGTTGTCGTGAGCCCGGGTGGCAAGTTCTCGTGCTTCCTGGCCGTCCTCGCGACGTGCTCGCCGGGGGACGAGGTCGTCATCCCGGCGCCCTACTGGGTCAGCTATCCGCAGATGGCGAAGCTCGCGGGCGCCGTCCCGAAGCCGGTCCTTTCGACGGACCGGTCGGCATTCAAGCTGACGCCCGAGCAGCTCGATGCCGCGATCACCGGGCGCACGCGGCTCCTCATCCTCAACTCGCCCAACAACCCGACGGGCGCCGTCTACTCGCGCGCAGAGCTCGAGGCGATCGTCGGCGTGGCGGTGCGCCGCAACATCTACATCCTCTCGGACGAGATCTACGAGAACCTGGTCTACGACGGGCTCAGGACCACCTGCACCGCGACGCTCGGCCCCGAGGCGGAGGCGAGGACCATCATCGTCTCCGGCTTCTCGAAGACCTATTCGATGACGGGGTGGCGGCTGGGGACGCTGGTCGGCCCCCCTGCCATCGCAAAGGCCGTCGCGGAGCTACAGAGCCAGATGTCCTCGAACGCGACGACGTTTGCCCAGTACGGCGCGCTCGCCGCGCTCAAGGAGAAGGAGAAGACGAGGGCTTCGCTGGAGAGGATGCTCGCCGCATTCGACCGGCGCCGCCTCCTTATGCACGCGGGCCTCTCGAATATTCCGGGCGTCTCGTGCCTCCTGGCCCAGGGCGCATTCTACCTGTTTCCCAACATCTCAAGCTTCGGACTGAGCTCGCTCGAGTTTTGCGAGGCCCTGCTTGAGAGGGAACGGGTCGCGGTCGTGCCGGGTTCGGCCTTTGGCGCGGAGGGATACGTCCGCATGAGCTACGCGACGGGCGACGAAACCATAGTGAAGGGCCTCGCGAGGCTCGCGAATTTCTGCAGGGGCCTCAAGGCTTGAGGCTCGATCCGCAATCCCGAGAAACCCAACATGGCCTACAAAGACGTCGCTCCGCCCGCAGGCGGGAAAATATCCAGGGCGGGCGCGCAGCTCAACGTCCCCGAAAATCCGGTCATCCCGTTCATCCGCGGGGACGGCACCGGCCCCGACATCTGGGCCTCGGCGGTGCGCGTGCTCGACGCGTCCGTCGAGAAGGCCTACGCGGGCCGGCGCAGGATATCATGGTTCGAGGTGTTTGCCGGGGAGGAGAGCTTCAGGCGCTTCAACAACTGGCTGCCCGACGAAACGGTGGACGCGTTCAGGGAATACGTCGTGGGGATCAAGGGGCCGCTGACGACCCCGGTAGGGGGCGGCATCCGGTCGCTCAACGTCGCCCTGCGCCAGATGCTGGACCTCTACGTGTGCCTTCGGCCCGTCCAATGGTTCACCGGCGTCCCGTCGCCCGTGAAGCGCCCGGAGCTGGTCAACATGGTGATCTTCCGCGAGAACACCGAGGACATCTACGCGGGCATCGAGTTCGGCGCCGGATCGCCCGAGGCCCAGAAGGTCCTGGATTTCATCGCGAGGGAGTTTCCCAAGTCATTTGACAAGATCCGCTTCGGCACGAAGGCCAAGGCCGAGGAATTCTGGAAGGAAGTCGGCGCGAAGGATTTCCCCACCGACGTCCAGGTGGGCATCGGGATCAAGCCGGTCAGCTTCTCGGGCAGCGTGCGCCTGGTGCACACCGCGATCGGGTACGCCATCAAGAACAAGCGCAAGAGCGTCACGCTGGTGCACAAGGGGAACATCATGAAGTTCACCGAGGGCGCCTTTCGCGACTGGGGCTACAAGGTCGCCAGGGACTTCTACGGCGCGGTCGAGATCGACGGCGGTCCCTGGTGCAGGATTCCGGAGGGAAAGCCCGGCGCCGGCATCGTGATCAAGGACTCCATCGCCGACATCACGCTCCAGCAGGTCCTGACGAGGCCGTCGGACTTCGACGTGATTGCGACGCTCAACCTGAACGGCGACTACCTGTCCGACGCCCTTGCGGCGCAGGTCGGGGGCATCGGAATCGCCCCCGGCGGCAACATCAACTACGTCACCGGCCATGCCATCTTCGAGGCGACCCACGGGACCGCCCCCAAGTACGCGGGCAAGGATGTCGTCAACCCCGGATCCGTGGTGCTTTCAGGCGAGATGATGCTGCGCTACATGGGATGGACCGAGGCCGCGGACCTTGTCCTCAAGGGGCTCAATGGCGCGATAGGCGCGAAGAAGGTCACCTACGACTTCGCGCGGCTGATGGAGGGCGCGACCGAGATCAAGTGCTCCGCGTTCGGCGACGCGATCATATCGCACATGTGAAGGGACTCGCCTGGTCCCCGCCGCGAAGCGGCGGCCCCGGGGTTCATTTCCGGACGAAGCGGAGCAGCCAGATGAAGAGAAGGGCGCCGAGGACCGCGAAGATGAACTGGCCGATGATGCCGAAGGCGACGATCCCGAGCAGCCTGAAGCAGACGCCGCCGAGGAATGAGCCGATGATCCCGACGATGATGTTGCCGGCGACGCCGAAGCCGCTCCCCTTCGAAATGATGCCGGCGCACCAGCCAGCGAGTCCGCCGATGATCAGGAATACGATGAGATAGGTGAGGGTCACGGGGTCATTGGACGGGGTTCGCCCGGCGCTTCATTTCGCGGGGGCCGGCTTTGTGAACTGCATTTTCGCCACGATGTCGACAAGGCGTTTGCGCAGGATCTTGTCCTCCTCCTCCGGCGTCTTGTTGTAGGTCGATCCCTCGGTCACCCGTTCGGCGAGCTCGGTGCTCACGACGAAGACGAACCCGTTGCGGACGAAGACGAGGTTTCCCCGCTTCGCCACCGGTGGGCTGCCGGGCGGACCGAACGCGAGCTGGTCGCCGAACATGGAGCCCCCTGGGAGCAGGATGTAGCTGAAGAGGGCCCCGTCGAGGTACTCGGGTGAAAACCCCGCGGATTCGATTCGGGCCTGCGGGCAGTAGCGCTTGAAGTCCGCCATGACGAAGGTGCCAAAGAAGTAGATCAGGTAGTCCTTGGTCCCGCGCGTCGACAGTTCCCAGCGCTGCGTGGCATCCTGCGGGAATGCGCCGACGCTGATCTGGATGCCGAAGCTGTCCTGAAACATGACGACGTGCTCGGTGTCGCGGATCTTGCCGCCGAGCTCCGGAAGCACGGGCACGGCGATCTTGAACGCGCCCGTGGGAGAGGAGTAGACGCTGGTCTCCAGCGTGCCCGAAAGCGCCGGCGCCGGCGCCTGGGATTTCCCCGGCACGGCCGCCATGGCCAGGATGACGACAGGAAGGTATCGGAGCATTTTCTGAAGGGGACAGCTTGGCCCGGCGCCCGGCGCTTTCAAGCCGGGCCGGACTTCCCGGGAAACAGCCTGATCCAGGTCGGAACGGGTATGGCTTCTGCCCTCACCGAGGATGAGAAGCCTTCTGCGGCGAGGAGTTCCCGCCATTCTGCTTCCCGACCCGGCTGGCGGACCCTGATCACGGCGCCCAGCTGCTTCCGCCGCTGCTGAAAACAGCTGCGGATGAGCGCCTTGTGCGACGCGTCGAAGACATGGGGGGCAGCCTTCCTGACCAGGTGAAGAAGCGTCGAATCCACGTCGGGCCGGGGATGGAAGCAGGCGGAGCCTACGCGGTGGCCCGGGGCGATGTCGTACGCGGCCTGCAGGAATATCGAGATCGCCCCGAAGCTGCGCGTGCCCGGGGCGGCGGAGTAGCGGTCGGCCGCCTCGCGCTGCAGCATGAGCACCATTCGCGCGGGCAGCGGACCGGAGAGGACGGCGTCCATCCAGGGGGTTGATATGGCGTAGGGAAGATTGGCGACCACCTTGAAATCGGGCGCGAGGGCCGCGGGAAGGCCGGCGAGCGGAAGCTCGACCGCGTCCCCCTCGGCGAGGTGAAAGGTCTCCGGAAAGCGCCGCGCGAGCCCTTCGGCGAGATGCCCGTGGAGTGTCCGGTCCCGCTCGACCGCCCATACGTCGGCGCCGGCCTCGAGAAGGGCGCCCGTGAGGGTCCCCAGGCCCGGGCCGACCTCGACCACGGTGTCGCCGGCCGAGACCCGGGCGAGCTCGAGGGACTTGCGGACGATGTTGCCGTCCACGAGGAAGTTCTGCCCGAGGAATCGCTTGGGCGCATGCCCGAGGCGCGCGAGCAGCTCGCGTGTTTCGGTCGGGGTGAGAGCCATCGCTCAGGCGCCGCGAATCGCCGCGACCAGCGCGGCGGGATCGGCCGATCGCATCAGCGCCTCTCCGACAAGCACCGCGTGGGCCCCGGCCTTCAGGACGCGGGCCGCGTCGCCCCCCGTGTTGATCCCGCTCTCGCTGACGGCGACGACGCCGGCCGGAAATCGCGGGATCAGGCGCTCGCTCAGCGCCAGGTCGGTCCTGAACACCGCCAGGTCGCGGTTGTTGACGCCGATGATCGCGGCCCGGTGCGACATGGCGCGCTCGATTTCGCCCTCGGAGTGCACCTCGAACAGGGCGGCGAGCCCGGCCGCGAGGGCCGCGTCATGGAGCGTGCGGATCTCATCGTCGTTCAGGGCCCTCACGATGATGAGGATGGCGCTCGCCCCGCACTCCCGCGCCTCGAGCACCTGGATCGGGTGGACCATGAAATCCTTGCGCAGGCAGGGCAGGCACGGCCGGGACGCGCGCATCTGGGCGGCGACCTCGCGCAAGTCCGCGAGCGAGCCCCCGAAGAACTTCTCGTCGGTCAGGACCGAGAGCGCGTCGACCCCGGCCGCGTGATAGATGCGCGCTCGCTCGCCCGCCGAGGCGTTTTCTGCAATCTCGCCGGCGGAGGGCGAGCGGCGCTTGATCTCCCCGATGATGGCGAGTTTTCCGTCATCGCGGGTGAGGGCGGGGATGAACGGCCGCGGCTTGGGCAGGGACGCGTCAAGCTTCGAGAGCTCCCGCGCGGAAACGGTCCGCATGCGGGGGGCGACCTCCTTGCGCTTCCATTCCATGATTTCGATCAGCTTGTCTGGCACGCCCAACACGAAGCATACCCTGCGCGCGAAAACCAGACCAGAATCCTTGCACCCGCCCGCAAAAGGACCCCATCCTGCCCCGAATGAGCGCCATCGACGAGCTGCGTCAGACCATCGCGCGCCTTCGTGGCCGCGGCGGCTGCCCATGGGACCAGGAGCAGACGCACCAGAGCCTGGCGCGCTGCCTGATCGACGAGTGCAGCGAGCTGCTCGACACGATCGACCGCCTCGACCTGCCGCACATGCGCGAGGAGCTGGGCGACGTGCTCATCCAAGTGATCTTTCACGCCCAGCTCGCGCAGGAGGCGGGGCATTTCGACCTCGAGGAAGTCGCCCGCGAGGTGAACGAGAAGCTGATCCGCCGCCATCCCCACGTTTTCGGCGGCGGCAAGCTCGAGACTTCGGAGCAGGTCCTGACCCAGTGGGAGCAGATAAAGGCCGGCGAGAAGCGGGGGCAGGGGGGCGCCGAGCCCGCCGTGTTCAAGGACCAGCCGCCGAGGCTCCCCGCGCTCATGTACGCCGAGGCGGCCTGGAAGCAGATGGGCAAGAAGGGCCTGGTGGCCGAGTCGGGCGTCGACGCGGAGCGCGTGGCGCGCCTTGCGGCCGACCTCGACCCGGAATCGCTGGGCAGGATGCTGTTTGAGATCGCGGCCGCCGCGCAGTCGCGCGACTTGGACCCCGAGGGCTCCCTGCGGCGGCATGCGGACGGCCTGATGCGCCATGTCGAGCGACGCGTCCAAAAATCGCCGGCCAACGCCTGAGGGCGTCCTCGCGTCATGGTGGACGCCGTTCGGCGACCACCTCGCGCACGAGCGCAGGTGCTCCCCTTACACGGTTCGCAACTACCGCGCCGCGTTCGAGGATTTCTACCGGTGGCTCGCGTCCTCCGGGCTCTGGGGCGGCGGCATCGACGCCCTCGGCACGCGCGAGATCCGCGATTTCGTGATCGAGGCTCAGCGCCGCTACGGGCGCCGCACGCTCCACAACCATGTGTCGGGGCTCAGGGCGCTATGCCGATTCTGGATGACGAAGGGCCGCCTCAGGCGAAACCCCTTTACCGGGGCCCCGCTCCCGAAGCTCCAGAAGCGCCTGCCCCAATTCCTGACCGAGGACCAGGCGAGGGTGCTTCTCCTGAGCCCCCAGCGCCTGCTGGAGGCCGGCGGCTGCGACCGGTTCACCGCCTGGCGGGACAGGCTGGCGATGGAGCTGCTCTACGGGGCTGGCCTGCGGGTGAGCGAGCTGGTCGGCCTCAGCCACGGGGCCGTCGAGATCGGGGAGGGGGTCGCTCGCGTCACGGGCAAGGGCCGCAAGCAGCGCATCTGCCCCCTGGGAAACGTCGCCTGCGCGGTTCTCGTCAAGTTCCGGGATGAATTCGCGCCCAATGCGGGCCCTTCTGACCCGGTGCTGATCAATGCGGGCGGGGGCCGGATGACCGTCCGGGCCGTCCAGCTCATGCTGAAGCGGCACCTCGCTCTTGCTGGTCTGCCGCGCGATCTCACGCCCCACAAGCTGCGGCACTCGTTCGCGACCCACCTCCTCAANNACGCAGGTCTACACCCACGTGAGCATCGCGCGCCTTAAGGAGGTCTATGACAGGGCCCACCCGCGGGCGTAAGGGCGGGGGGCCTCCCTGTCAGAGGCTGAGCCTGCGGGTCGCCCCGTTGCCCGCCGAGTCGTAGAGGGTCACCTCGACTGAAGTCGCGCCCGCAAGGCGCTCCAGGGGAAGCTCCAGGACGAAGGTTTCCTCCTTGCCGTCGAGGATCCCGTCGGCGGGCTGCTCCACCGTCTCCCGGACGCCGTTGTTGAAGTCAAACTCGGCGCTGTCGAGGAGCGAGAGGGCGTCGCGGCCCCGGACCGTCACCAGGACCTTGCCGCCCTCGCGCCGCACGGACGCCTCCTCGATCTCAGGAGGGGTGTGGTCGACGACCAGGTCGTCGGTCTCGAACGTGACGGACAGGCGGTCCGCCTCGGGCCTCGGCGCCGTCTGCTTCGCGACGAGCCGGGTGAACCACGTGCCCTCCTGCAGGTGGAGCGTGTCGAACTGGACGTAGGATTCCGTGCTTTCGACGGCTATGTCCGTCCATGAGGCATCCCCGTCATGGCGTATCGAGAACGTGTACAGCAGGCTGTCGCCGTCGGGGGCGTTCACGGTCCAGAAGGCGACGCGCGTGCCGGGCGAGGCGACGATCTGGCTTCCCATGAACCCGGCCTTGCGGCGGTCGCTCCCGTCCCGGTCTCCCGACTGGATGAGCTGCCCGACGGTGGTGACGACCGGCGGCGGCATCTCCGGCGGCACCACGATCGCGAAGTTCGGCGACAGCATCCGGAAGTCGGTGAGCTGCGGCCGGTGGTTCTGGCCGAGAAAGTAGATCATGGCCTTGTCGAGCTCGAGCGTCGGCTTGGACGCGGCCGGCAGCGCGAGCTTAAGCTCAACGTAGCGGCCGTTCGGCGCGTCGGCCCTCCAGCCGTCGCTGTCGGCCATCGGCATCCACGGGCTCCAGCCGTCCGTTTCGTTCGAGGCGTTCGTCGTGCGAATGGAAATCGACAGCTGCGCGGGGTCGAGGTCGCGCATCCTGTTGAACCGGAGCGCGCCGAGGCGGGCCTGGGAGCCCAGGTCCACGCGCCTGGTCTCCGCCGTCCGCGGCATCGAGGCGTTGAAGTCCAGCAGCGCGAATCCGGGGGCGTTGTTGCGGATCGCGAGGAAGCGGCCGGGCGAGCCCGGCACCGGCTCGAGGGCGTTGACCTGCGAGGACGAGCTGCCCGCAAAGGTGAGCGACAGCTTTTTCACAAGGTCGTATCCCGACATCTCGCCCTGTTCCCCCCCCGAGATCACGATCAGGTCGCCGAACCGGCACATGCGGTAGAACGCGACGCCAAAGCGCGAAACGAGCGTCTCGGGGAACCCGTCGGCGGCGAACCACTGGAGCGAGCTCCGCCCGGAGAACCGCTCGAGCTGGACGGACGCGTTGATGATCTCGGCCGAGCCGTCCGCCGGCTTGGAGCCGGAGGCGTTGGGGACGGGCGTCGGCACCGGGCTCGGGCCGGGCGAGGGCGAGCCCGACACCGCGGTCACGCTGGGCTCGCCGGGGCCGGCGACCTGGATGCTCGCGGACTCCGGGTGAATGTCGCCGCCGGAGAAAACAATCGCCGCGAAATAGCCCCCGTTCGGGTCGGCGAGCAGGTCGGTCACCTCCGCGTCGCGGTTCTCCTGCGCGATGAAGGGTGAGCCCCCGTCGGCCGCGAACAGGTAGATGTCGCCCTTCGGCGCCGAACCCGCGGCTATCCGGCCGTCGGCAAGCCGCACGATGCGGCGAAGGTTCCGGTCGCTGACCTCCCCGAATAGGGACACGCCGCGGCCCGCGAGCGCCTTGGCGTCGGTGACCCGCTCCGCCGAGACGCCGGCGGCGGCGAACTTGGCGATGTCTATCCTATAGATGCACCCCGGGTTGCCCGTGGCCGCGAGGACGGACTTGCCGCCGTCAAGGAGGACGAAGTCGAAGATCGAATCCGCCGGCAGGCCCGTCCGCGCGGCGACCTTGCCGCCGCGCAGCAGGTATAGGCCGCCGGTCGGGGACGTGCCGGCGAGGATGGATCCGTCGGGAAGCGCCTTGAGCGCGTAGACCTGCGGGTCCCCGACCTTGGCGATCTCCCTTGCTGAGTAGGTCTTCGCGGACGGGTCCGCCGAGACCTCGACGATCCTTCCGCCCGGGCCGCAGCCCGCGAGCCATTTTCCGCCCGGCGCGGGCTCCAGGCACCAGAGCAGTTCACTGGGAGCCTTGCCCTTGAGGTCGGTGAGGACGGGACCCGCGACGAGGCGGCCGTCGGACCGGCTGGCCAGCCCGTGCATGTCGCGGCTCGGCACATCGCGGTAGAAATCTATCTCGGTCTTCTTCGAGAGCGGGTCCGCGCCCAGCGTGCACGCCGCCCCGAGGATCAGCGCTAGCGGAATGAGGCGCGGGCGGGGATTCTTCTGCTTGGACATGGAAACGGGCTCCGGGGATCGTTCACTCGACCACCCGCACGGTCCGGTGAAAACTCGTGAACGACACCTTGCCGGAGAGCACGTGCGTCTCCCAAAGCGGGACGAGCGCCTCGCGCTTCTGGTAGCGCGCCGAGTCCGCGGCCGCGGCGATCCGCTCTATCGACGCGGGCGCATCCGGGGTCGCGACGGCCTGGTCGAAGAAAAGCGCGGACTTCTCCACGACGGCGATGCAGAGACCGTCCTCCGGCCGCGTGTCGCGCATCGCGTCGAGGTAGGCGCCGAAGCTGCGGAGCTGTCCCGGACGGAACATGTGGCCGTGCCCGGTGAGCTCGTCCATCACGCGCCCGGGGGCGACGATCACCTCGAGGGTCCTTCCGTTCCAGGAGGGGTCGACCGGGATGTCGACCGTCGAGCTTTCCTCGGCCCCCTGGTAGTCCCTCCAGCCCAGCGTGGCCTGCAGGGTCTCGCCCGCGCGCACCACCGTGCGCGACACCTGGAACTGGTCGACCGTCACCATCGGGTTGGCCTGGAGCCGCTCGACGCGAAATTCCACCTTCCTGGGGAGCGCCTTCTCGAAGGGGTTCTGCAGCTCGACGGACAGGCCCATGAGGAACTCAAACATCCCCGCGCTGAAACCCTGCTGGCCGGCATAGACCGACTCCCTCGAAAGCTGCTGCGTCGGGGAAAAGGTCACGGTGCTCGAGATGCGAAACCCCTCCCCCGGCTCGCTGTCGTTTGACCCGAAGACGGCCTCGACGATCCCCGTGAGCATGATCATGGGCGCGATGCGCTTGTCGCGCACGACCTGGAAGCGGATCGTCCTTGCCGCGGCGCCGCGGCCCGAGACCACCTCCACGTCGGTCATCTCGGGCCCCGCGCCGAGCAGCCCGGAGACGGCGGACAGCCGGTCCTCGCTGATGCACCCGATCACGGGGCCCACGTTCGCCACCTTGATCGACTCGAGCGTGGAAGGCAGGATCGCGACCACCTCGGCGGAGCACATGGGCATCTGCACGTCTCCCAGCCCGAGCATGGGGTGGCCGAACGCGACGATCCGGTTTCCGTCGACGCGGGACACCGTACCCGTGCCCGCAAGGGAGATGTCGCCCGTCGACAGCGCCACCGAGACGGCGTCGCCGGGCCGGAGGGAGGCGGTTCCCCCCGCGGGCCGCGCCGGCGCCCCGGTCTCCTGCTGCCCCTGGCTGCTTCCACCGAGCGCGACCACGCCGATTCCCAAGGCTGCAAACTGGGGCGCCATGATGGCGGCGGTCCTTGGGGAAACGCCGCCGATCGCAAACACGGGGTTCATCGCCCTGAATGTCGAGTCGGTATCGCGCGCAGAATCGGGCGAGGGCGCCGCGTCGGCGGGCGCCGGCTCCTGATCGGCATCGGAAGCCTGGGAGCCGACCCGGTCCGCGACCTCCGCCATGTCCGCGGCCGGGGTGAAGCCCGCGAAGCGGACGGTCTCGAAACGCTGGATCTGGTAGCTCATCGCCCCGGCGAACCTTCCGTCGATGTAGAGGGGGCTTCCGCTCATCCCCGCGACGGCGCCCATGTTCTGGACGCGGGGGTCGGTGAGCTTGCACAGAATGATCGATTTGCCGGGACCCAGGGCGTTCTGGATGATGCCGGTCACCTCGACGGCGAACGGCTCGGGCTTCGTGCCCTGGAAAACGGTCCACACCTCGCCGCGCTGCCCGGCCTTTATGTCCGCCAGGGGAAGGACGTCCGCCTGCGCGGGCTGGGCGGCCAGCCGGATTGAGGCGGATGCCAGGATGCAGAATGTCAAAAGCGTGCGGCCCATCGAAAGATTTCCGAACCTATGTCGTCCTTGGGGATTTGGCGAGTTTTTCAAAGGCCGCGGATGACCGACTCCATCGTCTCGCACGCCCGGTCTATGGCCGCGCCTTCGTGCGCGGTGCTGATGAACGCGGTCTCATAGGCGCTGGGGGGCAGGTAGACCCCCGCGTCAAGGCAGCCGTGGAAAAAGCGCGCGAACAGCCGCGCGTCGCCCGTGAGCGCGCCCGCGTAGTCGCGCACGGGGGTGGGCGTGAAGAAAAGGCAGAACATCGATCCGGCCTGGGGCACCTGGCAGTCCAGGCCCTTCGCCCGGCAGGCGCCGGAAAGCGCGTCGCGGACCTGCCGCCCCAGCGCGTCGAGCCGCGAGTAGGGCAGCGTTTCCCCGAGGAGCTCGAGGGCCGCGATCCCCGCGGCCATGGCGAGCGGGTTGCCGCTCAGCGTCCCCGCGTGGTACACGGGCCCGAGCGGCGCAATCCGGTCCATGATCTCCCCCCTGCCGCCAAACGCCCCCACGGGAAGGCCTCCGCCGATGATCTTGCCGAGCGCGGTCAGGTCCGGGACGATCCCCTCGATCTCCTGGACGCCGCCCCTCGCGAGGCGAAAGCCGGTCATCACCTCGTCAAAGATCAGGAGGGCGCCGTTGTCCGTGCAGGACCTCCTGAGGTGCGCAAGGAATCCGGAAGCCGGCAGGATCAGCCCGACATTCGCGGGGTAGGGCTCGACGATCACGGCGGCGATCGCGCCGGGATTTGCGGCGAACGCCCCGTCCACGGCGGCGGGGTCGTTGAAGGGAATCACGACGGTTTCCCGGGCGAACGCCTCCGGGATGCCCGCGCTGTCCGGGTGCCCGTGCGTCAGCGCGCCTGACCCGGCCTTGATGAGGACCGAGTCCGAGTGGCCGTGGTAGCAGCCGGAGAACTTGATGATCTTGTCGCGCCCCGTGAAGCCGCGCGCCAGGCGTATGGCCGACATCGTGGCCTCGGTCCCGCTGCTGCACATCCGGACCTTCCCGATCGAGGGGACAAAGTCGTGGATGAGCTCCGCCATGCGCACCTCGTACGGGTTGGGCGTCCCGAAGCTGGTTCCGTCCTCGAGGGCTGCGGCGATGGCACTCCTGATCCGCGGGTGGTTGTGACCGTGGATCGCCGGGCCCCACGTGCACACGAAGTCGATCAGCTCGCGGCCGTCCGCCGTCAGGAGCGTCGCGCCCCGCGCCGACTTGACGAAAAAGGGGGCGCCCCCGACGGACCTGAACGCGCGCACCGGGGAGTTCACGCCGCCGGGAATCCGCCTGAGCGCGCGGGCGAAGAGCTCGTCGGAGGCGCTCACTGGCTCACGTATTTCTGCACGATGGGGATCCGGCGCCCGACGCCGAACGCCAGCGGCGTTATCTTCAGCCCCGGGGCCGCCTGCTTCCGCTTGTACTCGTTCAAATCGACCTTCCGGATCACGTCGCCCACGATCGCCTCGGAAAAGCCCTGCGAAACCAGGTCGCGGCGGGACAGGCCCTCCTCGACGTACCCCTTGAGGACGGCGTCGAGCACGTCGTAGGGGGGCAGGCTGTCCTGGTCCGTTTGATCGGGGCGCAGCTCGGCGCTTGGGAGCTTGTCGATGCTCGACTGGGGGATCGGGGGCGCGCGGCCCGCGCGCCTGGCGTCCGCATTGATCCAGTTGGCGAGCGCGTAGACCTGGGTCTTGAAGACGTCGGAGATCACGGCGAGTCCGCCGCACATGTCGCCGTAGAGCGTGCAGTAGCCGACCGCCATCTCGCTCTTGTTTCCGGTCGTGAGAAGGAGGGCGCCGAACTTGTTCGAAATCGCCATCATGGCGACGCCCCGAACCCTCGCCTGGATGTTCTCCTCGGTGACGTCGGGCGCGCGGCCGGCGAAGATCGGGGCGAGCGCCGACTCGCACGAGGCCACGATCTCCGCGATCCCGATGGTCTCGAAGCGCATGCCGAGATTGCTCGCGAGCCTCCGGGCGTCGTCCCGCGAGTGCTGGGACGAGATGAGCGAGGGCAGGGAGACGCCTATCACGTTTTCCGGGCCGAAGGCCGCCGCGGCGATCGCGCCCACCACCGCCGAGTCGATCCCCCCGGAGAGGGCGACGAGCCCGGTGCGGAATCCGCATTTGTGCGCATAGTCCCTGAGCCCGAGCGTCAGGGCCGCGTGGATGTCCGCCATCTCGGGCTGCTCGAACGTTGGCGAAAGCGCGGGCGCGGGCGGGGCCGGGGCCGGCCCGGTCTGCGCCACCGTCAGGTCCTCGCCGAACGCGGTCATGCCCTTCAGGACGCGGCCCCCGGCATCGCTCACGAGCGAGCGCCCGTCGAAGATCAGCTCGTCGTTGCCGCCCACCGCGTTCACATAGGCCACCGGGCAGCCGATGGCGCGCGCGGCGTCCGTGACAAGCGTCTGCCTCACGCCGCCCTTGCCGTGGTCCCACGGGCTGGCGGAGAGGTTGACCATGAGGTCGCACTTCATGGCGGCGAGCTGCCTCACGGGATCCAGCCCGCTGTAGAGGCGGCGCGTGCTGATCATTGGGTGCGTCCAGATGTCCTCGCAGATCGTGACGCCGATGCGGGCTCCGGCGTGGACGATGACCGTCGGCTGCGCGGCGGGTTCAAAGTATCGGTCCTCGTCGAACACGTCGTAGGTGGGAAGCAGGCACTTGCGCGCGACCGAGGCGACCAGTCCCCGGTGGCAGAAGGCGGCCGCATTGTAGAACGGACGCCCTGAACCGCCCGAATTCGTCTCCACGGAGCCCACGAGCGCGGGAACGTCGCCCACGGCCGCCGCGATGGCCCTCAGCGAGTCCTCCACGTCGGGAACGAAGTGGCGCTTGAACAGGAGGTCGCGCGGCGGCCGGAACAGCGCGACGAGCTCGGGGAACACGACCAGCTGGGCCCCCCGCCTCACGAGCTCGGCATAGGCGTCGAGAATGATCCGGCGGTTGCCGGCGAGGTCCCCGACGGTTGTGTTGATCTGGGCGAGCCCGAGGCGCATGCGTGTGGGTGTAATGGACCAGCATGGACGCCAATGGGTTTGCTTTCAACATATTCGGCAGCGTGATAGGGATCCTCCGTGCCACGAAGCAGCCGCCTCATACTTGCATCGGCGTCGCCCCGGCGGCGCGAGCTGCTTGGGCAGCTTGGCATCCCGTTCGACGTCGTGGTTGCCGACGTGACCGAGCATGAGGACCCTGACACCGATCCCCGCGCCATGGTCGCCCACAACGCCGCGCTCAAGGCGGACTGGGTTGCTGCGCGATTTCCGGATTCGGTTGTCCTGGGCGCGGATACGACCGTTTTTCTCGACGGGATGGCGATCAACAAGCCGGGCGACCTTGAGCAGGCCCGCTCGATGCTGCGCAGGCTGTCGGGACGCGAGCACACGGTCTACACCGGCGTCGCCGTCCGCAGGATCTCCATCGGCCTGAGGATCGACCAGGGCGTCTCAAGCCAGGTCGAGTTCAAGCCGTTCGGCGAGGCGGTGATCGAGGAGTATGTCCGGCTGGTCAACACCCTCGACAAGGCCGGGGCCTATTCCATACAGGAACACACGGAGATGATCGTGGCGGGTTACCGCGGCTCCTTCTCCAACATCATGGGGCTTCCGATGGAGGCGACGAAACAAATTTTGACGGGGAGCGTCCTACTGGGCTAACCTCTTGAGCTTCACGATTCGCCCCGCCGCCGCACGATGACCCATACGCTCTCCGCGCCCACCCCCTCCGCCTCGGTGAAGCGGCTGGCTGCGCGCATCCTGGGGGATCCCGACTCGCGTTCCGTCCTCATCGGCGTCGCGGCCGTGCTGCTGGTGCACCTGCTCCTGTTCGCGACGGCCCCCTACCTGCTCCGCAGCGACGCGGTCCATTCCGCGGCCAGGAAGCAGGCCGCCCCGCACCAGTTCAACATCGAGATCGCCCCCCAGGCCTTCGCGAAGGCGCCGCCCAAGCCGCCGCCGCCGAACAAGTACGTGGAGGCAAACCCGAACGCCCCGGACAACGTCCCGGACAAGACGACCAACTTCAGCTCGCAGAACCAGCAGCTCGCCCAGGAGAAGCCGCAGCTGGACCAGCACAACGACAAGCCCAAGACCGACGGTCGAAAGGACTTCCAGTCGAACCAGGTCGTGAGCGGGCAGCTGAGCAAGCCCCAGGATCCCGTGCCGGTTGCCGTGGACGTCGCCAAGAAGCCCGTGAAGACGGAGATGGCGCCCAAGCAGCAGCAGAACCCCCTCTCCGGGTTTGAAAAGGTCAAGGACGGCACCGACGGGTTTGGCAGCAACCTCGGCACGGTGCCCGACAACGCGAAGCCGGTGCCGAACAAGGTCGACGGGGTGAACATGCCGATGGTCCAGAATGCGCAGAACACCGAGCCGGCGATCGACCCCAAGCATCCCCGGGCAAGGCCGGAACTGCAGACCACGCACGCCAGGCCGGCCATTTTCGAGGACAACCAGTTCGGGACGAGCAACATGGGGGCGATCGCCTACAGCGCCAAGTGGAGCAGCTACGGCGCGTACCTCCACAAGATGATCGAGGCGATCCAGATCCAGTGGGAGCGCATCCTCATCGACAGCCGGACGGAACCCCCGTCGGGCACCTACGTGACGGTGAAGTTCACGCTGGATTCAAAGGGAAAGATCACCGAGATCCTCGAGGTCGAGTCCACGTCGAGCGAGCAGGGCAAGGCCAGCTGCGTGAGCGCGATCACCAATACGGCCCCGTACGGTGACTGGACGGACGACATGATCGCCATCCTCGGCAATTCGCAGGAGCTTACCTTCAGGTTCTATTACGAGTGAGCGCGCCCGCCGAAGGCTTCTGGGCGGACGTCCCGTTCGGCCCCGGTGTCCGGCGGGTGGCTTGCGATGCGAACGGGCTGGCGGCGCTCGATAAGCCGGAGGGGATTCTTTCGCACCCCAACGGGCCCCTGGACGAGGACCGGTCCCTCGTGCGGGCCCGCTACGACCGGGAGGGCGAGTGCTTCGAGTGGCCCGGCCCGGACGGGGAGACGCGCAGGCTCTGGCTCATCAACCGGCTGGATTCGGCGACTTCGGGCCTCATCCTCGCCGCGGCCGACGAGGCGCTCGCGCGCGAGGTCCGCTCGCGGTTCAGGCGCCGGGGCGTCCGGAAGATCTACCAGGCCCTTGTATTTGGAAAACCAAGACAAGCTTCCGAGACATGGCGGGACGTCCTTGCCGTGAGGAAGGAGGGTGGCCGGATAAGGGCCGCCGCCGGCGCGGGGAACCTGCCCGCGGAGAGCCGGATGACGCTCGTAAGGACGGGCTCCGGCGCGACCCGCGTGTCGATGATCCTCCTCGAGCCGAGCACGGGGCGCAGCCACCAGCTCCGGGTCCAGTGCGCCAGCAGGGGGCTCCCGATCGTGGGCGACCGGACCTACGGCGACTTTGCCGCGAACCGGGGCTTTGCCAAGGGCGGCGGCGCGAAGCGGATGTTTCTCCATTCCCTGGAGATCGGCTTTGAATACAGTCTCGGCGGCAGGGAGCACCCGTTTTCGGCCAGGGCCCCCCTGCCTCCGGAGTTTGAAAGCCTCGGCTGACTTCGGAATGGACGCATGAGGCTGATTTTGGCAGGGTCGACCCCCCCGCGAACCGCGGCATTCCCGCCATGATCCTGCC
>PLKS01000249.1:15119-15332 GCA_003140665.1 Opitutaceae bacterium | reverse complement strand
TGCTGGCGAAGGTCGCCAAGGCCCACGCGCTGGAGCAGAGGGTCCAGGCGCTGGAGAGCGACCTCGCCGCGGGGGCGCCCCCGGTCGAAATGGAATCCGAGGAGCCCGCGATGATCCGCGCGCTCCAGATCGCATTCAGGGCGGCCGAGACGCCGGCGAACATCCTGATCCTGGGCATGAGCGGCACGGGAAAGAGCGTGCTCGCGCGCGAGA
>PLKS01000249.1:0-15101 GCA_003140665.1 Opitutaceae bacterium | reverse complement strand
CGAGACCGCCGGCAAGGTCGCCGCGGCCGACGGGGGCACGCTCTTCCTGGATGAGATCGGCGAGCTGCCGCTCGAGATCCAGCCGAAGCTCCTGCGGCTCCTCCAGGAGCGCGAGTACGAGCGGGTCGGGGAGGCCCTCCCGAGGAGGGCGGACGTGCGCGTCATCGCGGCGTCCAACCGCGACCTCGCCGCCGAGGTCAAGGCGGGCCGCTTTCGCGAGGACCTCTACTACCGATTGAACGTCATCGCGGTCACCCTTCCCGGGCTGCGCGATCGTCCTGCCGACCTCAGGCGGCTCACGGAGGGTGTCCGTCGGTATTTCGCCACGCGCGCGGGCAAGGGCAATATCGAGTTCTCGAAGGCGGTGTCCGACGCCTTCGCGGCCTATTCCTGGCCGGGCAACCTGCGCGAGTTGCGCAACGTGATCGAAAGGGCGGTCATCCTCGCGCCCGGCGACACGATCGAGACCGCGGACCTCCCTGAGGAGTTCTCGGCCGCGTCCCGGCCAGCGCTGGCCGTGGGAGCGCGGGTCACCCTCGATGAGCTGGAGGCGGAGCACATTCGGCGGATACTGGCCGCATCCCGCAGCCTGGACGACGCGGCCCGCACGCTCGGGATCGATCCTGCGACCCTGTACCGGAAGCGGACCAAGCTGGGCCTGCTCTGACCGGCGTTTCGGGCATGCTACGCACTCGTCTCTTCTTCGGACTGCTGCCGCTGCTCCTTGTCCTTGTCGTCACGGGCGCCTATGCGATCCGCGTCTGCCGCGAGCTGGCCGGGCCCCTCCAGCACGACCTGGTCGCAAACTACGGGGCGGCCCTGGGATGCCAGGAGATGCGCACGGCGGCGACGCTCATGTCGAGCGCGCTCGCGCTCGCGCCGACGTCCGATCCGATCGGGGCCCGCAGGGAGCTCGACGCGCGGCGTGAGGCCTTCACGCGGGCGTTGATGCTCCAGTCGGCAAGCTCGGCGGGGACGCCGAGGGAGCGGCTGGTCGAGGAACTCGACTCGGCGTTCCAGGATTTTTCATCGCGGTGCGACAGGACGCTGGCAGCGGGCGGCTCCGTGTCGCAGGACGAATTCCGGGCGAACGAGGATTCGCTCTACCGGGTGCTCAAGGCGATAGACCGGCTGACCGCCAGCGACTACGCGGCTTCGCGCGAGACGGAGGCGCACGCCGAGCAGCTTGCAAACACGGCGGTGCGCGTCCTGACGGTCGGCATAGCGGCGGCGGTCGCGCTTTCGGCCGTCCTGGCCTGGTT
Organism: Opitutaceae bacterium; assembly: GCA_003140665.1. GTDB lineage: Bacteria > Verrucomicrobiota > Verrucomicrobiia > Opitutales > Opitutaceae > Palsa-1447. Next base: position 13,839 of record PLKS01000249.1, on the reverse strand, counting down.
GGTGGCTGCGTGGCTCCTGGGGCCGATCAAGGGCCTTACAGCGTCGGCGATCGCGCTCGGCGAGGGAAACCTCGACACGCGCGTTCCCGAGATCTCGCGGGACGAGCTCGGCAGCCTCGCCCGCTCATTCAACACGATGGCCGCGAAGCTGCGCACCTACAGGGACGCCACGCTCGCGCGGGTCCTGAGAACCCAGCGCACCATGGAGGCCACGCTGACGTCGACCCCGGATCCGCTATTCCTTGTCTCAAAGGAGGGAAACCTCGAGGTCCGCAATCCCGCCGCCGACGAGCTGTCGAGGCTGCCGGAATTCGGGGGGGGACTGCCCGCGTCGCTCGCGGAGCCGCTCGCCGCGGTGCTCGCTTCGGACGAGCACTACCTCCCCACCGACTACGGGCGCGTGGTGACTTTCCGGGTCGGAAGTGAGGATCGCCACTACCTTCCCCGCATCCTGGCGATCGGCGACAAGCTGACGGAGTTCAAGGGAGCCGCGGTCATCCTGCAGGACGTGACGAAATTCCGCCTCCTGGACGACGCGAAGACGAACCTGGTGGGCACGGTCAGCCACGAGCTCAAGACCCCGCTCACGGGCCTGCGCATGGCGGTGTACCTCCTGCTGGAAAAGACGCTCGGGCCCCTGACGCCCGCCCAGCGCGAGATGCTCGAGTCGGCGCGGGACGACGCCGACCGCCTGCTCAGGATCCTGGATTCGCTTCTTGATCTCGCGCGGCTCGAGGCTGGCGCCTCGGCGCTCGAGCACCGCCCGATCGCGGTGGATGACCTTCTGCGCGGGATCGCCGACGAAGCGCGCGCCTTCATCTCCGCGGCCGGCCAGCACCTCGACGTCCGGGAGCAGCCCGGGCTGGGCTACGTGAACGTCGACGCGAGCCGGCTCCGGCACGTGTTCATCAACCTTCTCTCGAACGCCGCGAAGTATTCCCCGGCAGGCGCCAGGATCACGCTCGCCGCCTCGGCCGCGCCCCTGGGCTTCGTGCAATTTTCCGTAAGGGATGAAGGCGAGGGCATACCGCCCGATTCGCTCCCGCGCATCTTTGACCGCTTCTACCGGGTCCCCGGCCAGGCGAAGCCCGGCGCCGGCATCGGGCTCGCGATCGCCCGGGAAATCGTGGTTGCCCACGGCGGAACCATCGCCTGTTCGAACGTGCCGGGAGGCGGTGCGGAGTTCCACTTCCTGGTGCCCTCCGGCTAGGGGCGCTCCCTGGGCCGACGGTGGGGAAAATATCCCGGCGCCGGGAAATCGGACGGCCTCAGGACTTGGCGCGCTTCGGAGCCTTCGCCGGATGGCCTTCGAGGGCGCTCACCCTCGCCTCGAGGGACTCGATCCTCGCAAGGTACTTGTCACCGGTGGACGCCAGCAGGTCCCGGACGGTATCGCCGAGCTTTGTGCTCGCATTCTCGAATTCGCGCCGGCCGTCCCGAGCAATCTTCTCGGCCATCGCCTGAGCATCCGCGGCGCTGATCTTTCCCTGCCTGACGAAGTCCTCCAAGCCCGCCTGAACCTTGTCCTTCGTCACCACCGCGGCACCGACTCCCGCAAGAATCGTCTTTTTGATTGAGTCGATCATAGTGCGGGAGGGTAAGCCCACTGTGGCGCGCTTGCAAACGGCATTATGATGCGGCTGGCGCCGCCAGCTCCGCTGCGCCCTCCCGCAGGAGCGAGAGGAATTGCTCGGCTCCCCGGGTCTGGTAGCGCTGCATATGCCGCAGGACCGCGATTTCACGGAACGGCTCGGCATCCGCCAGGGTGATGTAGACCAGCGAGTCTTCATCCTCGGCCGACCGGGCGACCCGCGGAAGGATCGAGATCCCGGTTCCTATTCCCACGAGCGCCTTGACGGTGGCGACCTGGGCGCAGCGGGAGCCGATTCGGGGCTCGAAGTTGTTCTCGCCGCAGAATCGCCTGACCTGGGCGGTGAGCGAGCTTGAGGAGCCGAGAAGAATGAAGGTTTCGTTGGCGAGATCGGAGCCAATCACCCGATCCTTTGACGCCAACGGATGGCCTTTGGCCACTGCGAGGATGAGGGGCTCCTTCCAAAGCACTTCGACCTGGATACTCGGGTCTGCAACAGGAAGCGTGGCGAGTGCCAGATCCAGCTCCCCCTCCAGGATTTCCTGAATCAGCGTAACCTTAAAATCCTCCCGGATATTCACTTGAAGATTCGGGAAGCGTTTCCGACAACGGGTGATGAGCGTCGGGAGCAGGTACGGCGCGAGGGTAGGAATGGCCCCCACGGTGATCTTTCGCTCCAGGGACGGATGGTCGCCCAGTTCTTTTGTGGCGTCTTCAACCTCAAAAAGGATGCGACGGGCCCGTTCGAGGAAGACGGTTCCTGCTTCCGTAAGGACAGCCTTGCGTCCCATCCGATGGAAAAGCTTGTGGCCCAGCTCGCGTTCGAGATTTATTATCTGTTGGCTAAGAGATGGTTGAGCAATATTTGATCGGGCGGCCGCACGGGTGAAATTGCCGGTGTCGGCGACGGCCATCACGTAACGAAGTTGGCTCAGTTCCATAGGGAATACCTATGACAACCATAGTTAACTGCAACTACCATAACTGAAGGATGGGTGTATGATACTCGTCCCCTGCTCAAGGGAGCAGGGACATAACCAAACATACATCATATGAAAAACCACATAGTCCGTGCGGTCACCCCGGCGATCATCGCCATAGCCGCCATCCTGCTTTCTTTTCGTTCCCTCAACGCGGACAGCCTCTTCGCAGGATATTTCTGCGTCGTGGGCCTGATTGCCGTCATGGCACTCGACTACCGCGTGAGCTGGAAACGGTGGTTCGGCCGGTAAAAGGCTGAGCCTATCCCAATTCGAGGGGCCCGGAGAAATCCGGGCCCCTTTTTTTGAGTCTCTCCGGAGGATCCGAGGATGCCTGCCCCCCGGGACTCGACGGGAACCCCTGAAGGCGCCTAGTCGAGGGCGGGGAAGACCCCCCGCCAGGCCCTGCAACTCCCCCTTCACCGATCGCCGACTCAGAGCGACGGCGGGTTCGCGGGCGCGGGCCGCTTGAGAAAGATGGCCACGATGAGCGAGATGATGAACCCGAGGATAAAAAGGTAAACGAGGGTGATGATGGTTGCCGGAACCGGATTCATCAGCATGCGCGTATACTTTTCCGCCTGCTCAAGCTGAGCCCCGCTGATGCCCTTCGCCTGAAGCTGGTCCATCTTGTACTGGATCATGACGTCGGGATATCCGGGATCGATGAACGCAAGGTAGGCGTAGTTGAAGACCGCGCTCAGCAGCGCCAGGACGAGCGAGACCATGGCGCCCGCCCCGAGCGCGCGACCGTATCCGAATCCCTCGGCCGCCGGCACCTCCGCGCGGCGGGCCCTGACCCCAAGCGTTATGCAGACGACGATGATCAGAGTGCCGCCAAGGCCGCCGACCCACTGTGCCGTCGCCATCTTTGTGACATCGGAATGGAAACCCAGGAAATACAGCACAAGGGCGAGAAAGGCGCCGGCGAGCGCCGAGATGAAGCCATATAGCGAGCAGGTTTTCATTGGGGTATGCCGCTATCCTTGGCGTATCCGCCGGCCGTGTCAGGCCTCAATTCCGTGGTCCGCCGGCGGCTCATCGGGCGGCGTGAACGGCTCGCCGGGGTGCGGCGGAGCCGCCGGCGGTCCCGCCTCGTGCGGCGCGATGGGGGCGGACGGAGGCTTCAGGAAGGGCTGCGCGGGCTTGTCCGGCGCCTCCTCGATCGCGCGCTTGAACTCCTGCTCCACGTCGCCGGCCGCCTTCTTGAACTCCCGGATCGCCTTGCCCAGCCCGCGGGCGAACTCGGGCATCTTCTCCCCGCCAAAAAAAATCAGCACGACCACGAGCACAAGCAGGAGCTCCGGTCCGCCCAGCCCGTCGAGAAATGCGAGCACGGCGTGTGGCGCGGTCATAGGGTTTGTCACGCCGCAACTAATCAACAAACGGCGGTTCCCGCAACCCTATCTGACGGCGACGCTCACCGTGAAGGTTTCAGTCCCGCCGGGCGGCACGAGGTGAAGCCCCCTCTTGTGCTCCGGTGCGTTTGCGGGCCCCATCCAGGGCTCGACGCAATAGAAGGGGGAGGCTTCCGACTCGGTCCACGTGACAAAGGTTGCGCCGGCGGGCGGCAGCGCGCCGTCCCCGAGCCGGACCGCGACGTCGCCGGGCTCGCCCTCCTCGCCGAACACGGCCTCGGGTCCCCGGAGCTCGGTATGGAAGGTGTCGATGAGCGCCGGGTTGTCCATGCGCTCCACGGGAGAAAGCTGCGGCCCCGCGACAAGGCGGCCGGCGGCGTCCTGGCGAAGGCGCTGGTCGGCGGGGATCCGGATCAGGTAGTCGCCCCGCCCGGAGCCCTCGCTCCATGGGAGCGTGAAGTAGAAGTGGTGCCCCGCGCTCCACGGCAGCGGCTCCTCGCCAAGGTTCTCAAGCGTGAGCTTGCACGTGAGCCCGAATGCGGCGAAGCGGTAGGCGACGCGGAATTCGTATTGAAAAGGGTAGCACGCGCTCGCCTCCACGCCCGGCACGAACACGGTCTCAAATCCGCCGTCGTCAAGCCGGGTCGCGCCGAACACGCCCTGGCGCGCCAGCCCGTGCATGGGCATGGGGCGCCGCACGTCCTGCGCGTCGCGCCAGAACCCCACGTCGCCGCGGTCGAACGACCGCNNAGCAACCCGTGCCGGAGGAGGGGAAGAGGATCGGGTTGCCGCCGCGTGCCTTGTGGAACTCGGCAAGGGAGGAGATCTCGGGCCAGTGGATCACGTCGCGCACGGAGCCGTCCGCCATCTCGATATTCCAGTTCATGAGCCGCGCGCCCCTCTCGGGCAGCGCCAGGAACGTGGAGCCTCCCACGCGCCAGCGGATCAGCGTCTGGCCGAAATACGGAATCTTCTCCATGCTACTAATGGGGGCCGCGAGGCCGGACGGCGCAACCTTCCGGCGGAGCCGGTCACCTGCTTGAGAAATCGAACTGGATCCGCTCGTGCCCGGTGTGGCCAGTGGGGTAGCGGCGCCCCTTGTATTCGAGCTCCACCGAGCCGAGCTCGGTCGCTGTCAGGTAGATCGGCACGTTCGGGTACTCGCGCCGTTCGCCGGCTTGAAGCGGCCCCTGGAAAAGCTCCACGCCATCCGACTTTCGGACCACCTTGATGCGAACGGGCTCGAGGGCCACTATGGAAATGCTGGCGGCGGGCGCCGCCGACTCGACAGACTCGCTCACGGTCGACACCGCGCCGCGGGCACCCGCCGGCACGGGTGCGGGGAAGAAGAGCGTCTTGATGATCCAGAGGAGGACGACCGCCAGCACGATTCCCCCGAGGGCGATGCCGCCCTTGAACACCAGCGCCGGATCGATCGCCGGCGCCTTCGGAAGGTTCTCGCCGGGGCGCTGGAACCGTGCCTGAGGCCTCTGGGAAGAGTCGGCGGCGGCGGACTCGGCCTGGGGCTCGCCGCGCTCGTCGGTCGACGATATGGCGAGGTCCATTCGCCCGTACACCTCGCGGCTTGGCTGGCGCACGCGTGGCTCGCCGCCGCGCAGCGCGGCGTAATCGTTCAGGAGGCGGTCCGACGGTATGCGCAGGTAGTTCGCATAGCCGCGCAGGAAGCCGCGGGTGTAGAGGTCGGTGAGCCCGATCTCGAACTGGTTGCCCTCGAACTTCTGCAGGTACTCGCCTCGTATCTTTGTCGCCTCGGCCGCCTCCCGTATGGAGATGCCCCTTTTTTTCCGGGCTTCCTCGAGGCGTTCTCCGATGCTCTGCATGATGGATCAGTTGCAGGTTTTTAGGGTGAGGGAAAGAATGATCTGTCCTGCGCGGCGTCGGTCACCGCGCGTCGAGGTCGCCAAGGATCTCGCGGGGGCTCGAGCCGTTCTCGGGCCCCACGATGCCCTTCTCCTCCATGATCTCCATGATGCGCGCCGCCCGGTTGTAGCCGATCCGCAGCCGGCGCTGCAGCATCGACGTGCTCGCCCGCCTCGTGGACTTGAGCACCTCGAGCGCCTGGGAATACAGCTCCTCGTCGCTCCCGGGGTCGCCGTCGCCGTCCTCCTCCTCGTCGTCGTCCTCGCTCGCGGCGCGGTCGATCTGCTGCTGGACGGCCTGCGCGAGCTTGGGCGGCCCGTTGCGCTTCAGGAACTCGACGATCTCGTGGATCTCCTCGTCCCCGACAAATGCGCCCTGCGCGCGCACCAGCCGCGACGTGCCGGGCGGGGAGAAGAGCATGTCCCCGCGCCCGATAAGCGTCTCGGCGCCCTTCGAGTCGAGGATCGTCCGCGAATCCACGGACGAGGGAACCTGGAATGCGATTCGCGAGGGCAGGTTGGCCTTGATGACGCCCGTGATGACGTTCACCGACGGGCGCTGCGTGGCGATGACCAGGTGAATCCCCGCCGCGCGCGCGAGCTGCGCGAGGCGCGCGATCGATGTCTCGATCTCCGCGGGCGCGAGGATCATCAGGTCGGCGAGCTCGTCGATGATCGCGACGATGTAAGGGATGTGGTCGGGGATCTCCTGGCTCTCGGCGCCCATGGAATCGAGCCCCTGGATCGGGACCTGGGCCTCGGCCTCCGCCTTCGGGACCTTCTTGCGCGTGTTGAACCCGACGATGTTCCTCACGTTCGCCTTGGCGAAGAACTGGTAGCGCTGCTCCATCTCGCCCAGGAGCCACTTGAGCGCGGCCGGCACCTTCTTCGGCTCGGTGACGACCGATATCAGCATGTGCGGAAGGCTGTTGAATATCTTGAGCTCGACGACCTTCGGGTCGACCATGATGAGGCGCACGTCCTTGGGGCTCTTTGAGTACAGCAGCGACGTGACGATCGAGTTGATGCAGACCGACTTTCCGGAGCCGGTCGCGCCGGCGATCAGGAGGTGGGGCATCTTCGCCAGGTCCGAGACGAGGGGCTTGCCCGAGACGTCGCGCCCCAGCGCGATCGGAAGCTCCGCCTTGGCGTCCGCCCAATCCTCGCTCTCGAGCAGCTCGCGCATGCCGACCGGGGTCGGGTGCAGGTTCGGCACCTCTACGCCCACGGCCGCCTTTCCGGGAATGGGCGCCAGGATGCGGACGGACTGCGCTCGCATCCCGAGCGCAATGTTCTTGTCCAGGCCCGCGATCTTCTCGACGCGCACGCCGGCCGCGGGCACGACCTCGTACCGGGTGATCACCGGCCCGACATGGATCTCGCCGATCTTCACCTCGACGCCGAATTCGCCCAGGATCCGGAGCAGCGTCGCCGCGTTGTGCTGGTGCTCCTCGTCGCTGCTGCCCGCCGCCGGCTTCGCCTGCTCCTTGAGGAGCTTGAGCGGCGGAAACTCGTAGTTTGCGTCCGAGGTCTGCGGGAGGATGACCTTGGCCTTCTTCGGCTCCTCGGGCTTGACGATCTTGAGCTCGATCTTCTCCGCCGGCTCCTTGGGGGCGGGCGGCCTCAACTCGAGCTTCGGCGCCTGCTCCGGCACGGGTCCCGGGGCCGACGGGATCCTTGCGATCGCCCGCGCGAGGGTGTCGTCGGGGGGCTTGGCCGCAAAGACCTTCTTCGCGGGGACCGGGCCGATGTGCTGCGGGGGCAGCTCGGGAAGCGCCTCGGGAATCAACGCGGCCCGCCGCTTCGCGCGCTCCTCCCGGCGCTTGGCCCTCTCATCCTCGATCGCCGCCTTGCCCCTCGCCCGGTCGGCCTTCCACTGCGAGAAGTTCGTCAGCATCTTCTCGAGCTCCGAGCCGATGTCCTTCGTGACGACGAAAAGGAGCGCGGAGCAGTAGATTGCGCCCAGGAGAAGGCCCGTTCCGAAGGGCCCGAGGGCCTCGGCAAGGAGCCTCTGGTAGATCAGCTGGCCGGTCCAGCCGCCCAGCGCTTTCGGGAAGATCTCGTTCGCCTTGTAGCTCTCGAACATGGAAACCAGGCCGGAGAACGACACGATCCCGACCAGGATCGCCGTGACGCGTGTCGCCACCAGATGGCGCGAGTTGCGGATCGCGATAAAGGACATCCAGTAGAACGCGAAGGGGAGCTGGATCGAGCTGAAGCCGATGGAGTAGAGGAGCACCCAAACCGTGTCCGCGCCCATCCAGCCCACCCAGTTCGTCAGGACCGGCGCGGTCGAGCGAAAAGTCACCTGGCCCGGGTCATAGCTGATCAGCGCCGCCGAAAGGTAGGTACCCGCCACGAATGAGACGATCGCAGCCAGCCAGTTAGGGCGATAACGTGGGCCCTGGAAGAACGGGCCACCGTTTGGATTTGAACTATCTAATTTGGGCATCTGTGCTTTAGGGCGCAGTGAATCGCGGATTGGACGCTAGCAGTCAGGGGGGTCAATTGTAAACCCCTCCCGAGCCTTTTTTCAATAATCCCCATATACTCCCCCATGCGAGAAGTTCTTCAGTTCCAGCCTCTTTATCAGCAACGGGTGTGGGGCGGACGCAGGCTGCAGTCCTATCTCGGCCGGGAGCTTCCGCAGGGGCAGCCGATTGGGGAAAGCTGGGAGATTGTCGACCGGCCGGAGGCGCAGTCGCGGGTGAGGGGCGGTAACTACGTAGGAGCCACCCTTCGCGAGCTGATCGAGGGCCACGCGGCCGACGTCATGGGTCCCGGCTGGATTGCGTCCGCCCGCTTTCCCCTGCTCGTCAAATGGCTCGATTGCTCGGATCGGTTGAGCCTGCAGGTCCATCCCCCTGCCGAGGTCGCCCCGTCGCTCGGGGGCGAGTCCAAGACCGAGAACTGGTACGTGGCGCAGTCGGTGCCGGGCGCGTCCCTCTTCGTGGGGCTCAAGCCCGGGGTGACGCGCGAGGGTTTTGCCAAGGCGGTCGCCACGGGCACCGCGGAGGGGTGCGTCAGCAAGGTCTCTGTCGCGTCGGGCGACTCCATCCTTGTGCGAAGCGGCCAGGTCCATGCGATCGACGCGGGCAACCTCATCCTCGAGATCCAGCAGAATTCCGACACCACCTACCGGATCTACGACTGGGGGCGCGCGGGGCTCGATGGCAGGCCGCGACGGCTTCACGTCGACGAGTCACTGCGCTCGATCCTTTGGAACGAGGGGCCGCCCGAGCTTGTCAGGGGCGCGCCGACGTCGGGCACCATCGCGTCATGCGACGAGTTCTCGATACGGCGGGTGGTCCTGGGAAGGGCAGAGACGGTGCGCTTTGAGGCCGGGGAGCAGCCGCGCATCCTGAGCGTGGTTGCGGGGGGCCTGACGATGGCGGGCGCGGCATCGGGCCCGAGGCTCCTCCCGCGCGGCGAGAACGTCCTGCTTCCGTGGTCCGCGGACCTGGAGTTCGGCGCGCCGGAGCCGGCGATCGTGCTCGTGACGGAGGATTTCACATGAACAGGACTGCCAAGGGAGGCCTTTTCCTCGGCGGGGTGTTCGCGCTTGTCGCCATCGCGTGGATGGTGTTCCTCCCTGCGGTCGTGGAACACGAGCTGCGCGTCGTGACGGGCTTTGATTTTCGCGTCGCGGTCCTGAGCGCCAACCCGTTCACCGGCCGCGTGGTCGTCCGGGGCGTGGCCGCGATCAATCCGCCCGCGTACCCGACGCCCGACTTTGTCGACCTCCGGGAGCTTCGCGCGGACATGGAGATGTTCTCGTGGATAACCTCGGGCCGCATCGTGGTGGACGACCTCGACCTGGACATCCTGAAAATCACGCTCGTGCGGCTCCACGACGGCACGACGAACGCGGGCGCCTTCATGGCCGCGTTCAAGCGCCGCGGGCCCCTGGCGACCCCCGCGGTCCCCCCAAAGCGGACCAAGTACCTCGTGAAGAGGCTGCACCTGCGCATGGAGCAGCTGGTCGTCGCCGACTACATGGGGGCGAAGCTGGACGAGAAGACGTACGGCCTGAACATCGACCAGACCTACATCAACGTGACCGGCCCGCGCCAGCTGCTCGTGCCCCAGGTCATAAGCAGCCTTCACGCCTTCGGCCTGCGCCACGACGTCGCGCGGCTTCTCCCCGGCGACTTTGGGAGCGCCCTGGCGGCCGCCGTCGGGAGCGCGGCGGACGTCGGGAAGAGGACCGGGGAATATATCAAAGGACTGCTCGACAAACTTGAACAATCGCCGAAGCAGTAGTTGAATGGCGGTCTTTGCCATGAACAGCTCCGAGACGAAGGACGCAGAGGACAGCCAGGCCCCCGAGCCCCAGAAGGGCGGCGCGCCGCTGGCCGAGCAGCTTGCGGCGGCGAAAAAGGAGGCTGCGGAGAACCATGACCGCTACCTGCGGGCCATGGCCGACCTTGAGAACTTCCGGCGCAGGACGGTTCGCGAGAAGGAGGAGCTGCGGCTGTTCGTCTCCTCCCGCCTCCTTGAGGACCTCCTCCCGGCGCTGGACAACCTCGCCCTGGGGCTGGCCTCGGCCAGGCAGCCGAGGGCCGACCTCAAGGCCCTCTCGGGCGGCGTTGAGCTCGTGCAGCAGCAGCTCAAGTCTGCGCTCGCGGCCCATGGGCTGAAGGAGATCAACCCCGTCGGGCAGCCCTTTGACCCGCACCAGCATGAGGCGATCTCGCACGAGCCGAGCCCGGACATCGCGGCGGAGCATGTCCTGAAGGTCGTTCGCACCGGATATGTCCTCAATGGGCGCCTCCTGCGGCCGGCCTCCGTCATCGTCTCGAGCGGCAAACCGGCCGAGGGGGCGGCGAGCTGACGCATGGCAAAGGAGGATTACTACGACCTTCTTGGCGTCCCTAGGACCGCCACGGAAGACGAGCTCAAGAAGGCGTACCGCAAGAAGGCAGTGCAGTTTCATCCGGACAAGAACCCGGGGAACAAGGAGGCCGAGGAGATGTTCAAGAAGGTCTCCGAGGCCTATGAGGCGCTGAAGGACACGGACAAGCGGGCGGCCTACGACCGGTTCGGGCACGCCGCGTTCCAGGGACCCGGCGCGGGCGCCCGCGGATCCGCCGGGTTCCACGACCCCTTCGACATCTTTCGCGAGGTCTTCGGCCAGCAGGGGGGCGGGGGCGGCGGGATATTCGACGAGATGTTCGGGGGCGGCGGGCGGGACAGCGGCCGCGACGGCTCCGACCTGCGCTACGACCTGGAGATCACGCTCGAGGAGGCCGCCCGGGGCCTCGAAAAGGAGATCTCGTTCCGCAAGCTTGCGGCCTGCGAGCATTGCCACGGCTCCGGCGCCGAGCCGGGCTCCAAGCGCGTGACCTGCCCCACGTGCAGGGGCGCCGGCCAGGTCCGCCGGTCGGGCGGCATCATCGTGTTCACGCAGACGTGCCCGACGTGCGGGGGCGCGGGCGTGAAGATCGAGAAGCCGTGCGCGGTCTGCCGGGGCGAGGGCCGCGTCGCGAAGACGACGAAGCTCAACGTGCGGATTCCGCCGGGGGTCGACACCGGCTCCCGGCTTCGCTCGGCGGGGAACGGGGAGGCCGCCGCCGCCGGGGGGAGCCCGGGCGACCTCTACATCGTGCTCACGGTGAAGGAGCACGAACTCTTCGAGCGCCAGGGGGACGACCTCTTCTGCGAGATCCCGATCAAGTTCACGCTCGCGACGCTCGGCGGGTCGATCGAGGCGCCCACGCTTTCAGGCAAGGCGAGCCTCAAGATCCCGGCCGGAACGCAGAGCGGGACGACCTTCCGGCTTCGGGACCGCGGCATGCCGTCGCTGCGCGGGGGCCGGCATGGCGACCAGCTCGTCCGGGTCCACGTCGAGGTTCCGGCGTCGCTCGGGCCCGAGCAGCGCAAGATACTCGAGGAGTTCGCGCGCGTGAGCGGCGACGCGCAGGAGCCTACGTCCCGCAAGTTCTTCGAGAAGGCGAAGAAGTTCTTCTGAGGTGCCGTCCTCCCCTCTTACGTCCGGGAATCCGAGGCTCGTGTCGCTCAAGAAGGCGGTCGCGATCCGCAGGAGGCTCGCGCGAGCCGGGGGCACCTTCGTCCTGACGAACGGCGTATTCGACCTCCTTCACCCGGGCCACGCGTCCTTCCTGGAGGCGGCCCGCAGGCTCGCGGGGAGCAAGGGGAAGCTCTTCGTCGCACTCAATTCCGACCGGAGCACGACGAGCCTCAAGGGGCCGCGCCGGCCGATCATGGACGAGGGATCGCGCGCCTACACGCTCGCCCAGCTGCGCTCGGTCGACGGGATCGTGATCTTCAGGGGCAGGCGCCTTGCCCGGGAGATCGCCGCGCTCAAGCCCGACGTCTATTGCAAGGCGGGCGATTACACCCTTGCCGGGCTCGATCCCTCGGAGCGGGCCGCGCTCGAGAAGGCCGGCTCGAAGATCGTCTTCCTCCCGTTCCTGCGCGGCTTCAGCACGACGAGGCTCGTCCGGCGGATCAAGGCCGCGGGATCGGTCTGACGGACCGCATGCGAATCGTGATCCTCGGCTCGGGTCGCGGCACCAACGCGGAGGCCGTCCTCCTTGCCCAGCAGGCCGGCCGGCTGGGGAGCGCCCGTGTCGCGGCGATCCTTTCCGACGTCGCAGGGGCCCCGATCCTCAAGCTGGGCCCGAGGTTCGGGGTACCGGCCGCCTTCGTCGACCCGGCGCCCTTCAGGACCAAGCTGGACGGGGAGGGCGAGGCCAGGTTCATCTCGGCCGTGTCGGCAGCGAAGCCGGACCTCGTCGTCCTCGCGGGCTTCATGCGCGTCCTCAAGCCGCGCTTCCTTGGCGCGTTCGCTGGCCGCATCATCAACCTGCATCCCAGCCTCCTTCCCAGCTTTCCCGGGCTCAACGCGATCGGCCAGGCATGGCGCGCGGGAGTGCCGGCCACCGGCTGCACGGTCCACTACGTGACGGCCGAGGTCGATGGCGGCCCGATCCTGGACCAGTCCACGGTGAAGATTGATCCGGGAGAGTCCCTGGAGGCTCTGGAGGCGAAAGTCCACGCGGCCGAGCACGCGCTTTTGACCGGGGTGATCGCGCGGCTGAGCGAAGCCGGGGCGCCGGCCTGAGCCCATGGAGCTCTGGGAGATCAGGGTTGAGATCCCGGCCGCCGCCGCCGAAGGGACCGAGCTTGCGCTGCTCGAGCACGGAGTCGGCGAATGGAGCCTTCTCGAGGACGCGATCGCCACGCGGGCCTGGGTCGTGGGGATTTTTCACGCCGAGACCGAGGCTGAGGCGGCCTGGGCGGCGCTGCGCCCGTCCCTCCCTGTCGAACCCGCCGGCGAATTCCGCCCGCGGCCTCTTCCCGACACGGACTGGGCGAACAGCTACAGGGTCCACTTCAAGCCGTGGACGTTCGGCAGGCTCCACTGGGTTCCCGTCTGGGAAAGGGGGTCGTTCAGGACTCCCGCGGGGCATTCCGTCCTTTGGCTCGATCCGGGCCTGGCTTTCGGCACGGGAAACCATGAAACCACGCGGCTCTGCATCGAGAGGCTGCTGGAGTNNTCGACGCCGGCTGCGGCTCCGGGATCCTCGCCCTCTCGGCGGCTCTTCTCGGATTCGGGGATGTCGAGGGCTTCGACAGCGACGCGGAGGCGGTCCGGGTCAGCTGCGAGAACGCCGACCTCAACGGACTTTCGGGCGGCGTCCGGTTCTCGGTGGCGGACCTGCGCGAGGGCCTGAGGGGCGCGGAGGCCCAGCTGGTGATGGCCAACATTCAGGCGGACGTCCTTGTCCGGCATTGCCGCGAGCTTGCGGCGGCCGTCGCCCCGGGCGGCCTTCTTGAGATGAGCGGGATCCTCGCCGGGGAGATCGAGTCCGTCCGGGCCGCGTTCGCCGACGCGGCGCCGGGATGGACGTTCGACTCAAGGATCCTGGGCGAATGGCGCGACGCATGCCTGCGCCGCCCCGCCCCGGCCGTCAGGAAAACAGGTCGGGAGTCGTCCGGGTGAGGAACTCCTCCATGTAGGCCGTCGTCGCCTTGCCCTCGATGAACAGGGGGTCGGCCATGAT
>PLKS01000240.1:15070-15402 GCA_003140665.1 Opitutaceae bacterium | reverse complement strand
ACGAAGTGCCAGTAAAGGCCCATCGACTCAACGTCTATCGCCTGCTTCTCGGTCAGCCGGCCCGTGAACGAGTAGGCCAGCATGCCGCTGAGCCAGATCACGCCCACAAGGACGTGGAGCCCGTGGGTTCCCGTCAGCGTGAAGAACGTCGACCCGAGGATGCTGTTCGTGATCGTCAGGTGCTTCTCGTATACGAAGTTCCTGAACTCGTAGACCTGGCACCCGAGGAAGATGCAGCCGAAGAAGATCGTTGTCAGGAGCGACCAGCGCATGCTCTTCAGGTTTCCCTTCTGGATCGCGTTGACGGCGAGCGCCATCATGAGCGACGACAT
>PLKS01000240.1:0-15065 GCA_003140665.1 Opitutaceae bacterium | reverse complement strand
TGCGTCGAGATGAGGCAGCCGAAAAACATGCAGTCCGACGCCAGGAAAGCCCACATGAGGACCTTCTTGTTCGGGATCCCGGTCGTTGTCGTCGGATCGAAATGATGGTCGATGGTGCCTGCTGCCGCGTCGCTGCTCATAGAGATTGGTATGGTGCGAAGTTGCCGTGCTCAGTGCTTCGAAGCGTAGCCGCCGTGCGCTTCCTCGCCCTTCACGCTGCCGTCGTCGTTGAGGTGGATGTGGTACCCGTCGCTGCCCTCGAGGGCCCAGAGGAACACCGAGACGATCATGATCGCGCCGCCCGCCATCGTGACGGCGATCTTCGGCCCCCAGAAGCCGGGGTACTGGGCGTGGCTGGCCGGGTCGATGACCGCGGTGCCGATCGAGCCGATCAGGATGCCGACGCCCGCGAGGAACGGATAGATCGACTGGAAGGGCATGTGAATCCCGCCGTGGGCATCCTCGACCTTCGCGTGCTCCGCCTCCTCCTTCGCAATCTCGTCCTTGTGGCGCTTCTCATACCACCAGCCGTCGCGCGCATGGATCGTCGGGATGACGCGGTAATTGTACTCGGGCGGCGGGTTCGGGAGGCTCCACTCGAGCGTCCTGCCGTCCCACGGGTCCTTGACGGTCCGCTCGCCCTTGTAGTACGTGTAGACCATGGTCNNAGGAAATGCATCGGGAAGAAGGTCGTGTTGAACCCGATGAAGACCAGCCAGAAGGACAGCTTGCCCCAGAACTCGCTCACCTTGCGGCCGAACATGAGCGGAAACCAGTAGTGGATGCCCGCCAGGAGCGCGAAGAGCGATCCGCCGATGAGCACGTAGTGGAAGTGGGCGACCACGAAGTAGCTGCCGTGCTGCTGCGTGTCGGCAGGGGCGGCAGCGTGCATGATCCCCGAAAGGCCGCCGAGCATGAACATCCAGAGGAAGCCCAGCGCGAACATCATCGGGGTCCGCATGCTCAGGTGCCCGCCCCAGAGCGTGCCGATCCAGTTGAAGATCTTCACCCCGGTCGGCACGGCGATAGCCATCGTCATCAGCGAGAAGGCGGCGGTCGCAACCGTGCCGAGGCCCGACGTGAACATGTGGTGGCTCCACACCCCGAAGCCGAGCAGGCCTATGCTGGCGCCCGAGAAAACGACGATCGGGTAGCCGAAGAGGGGCTTGCGCGAGAAGGTCGGGAGGATCTCGGAGATGATCCCCATCGCTGGCAGGATGAGGATGTAGACCTCCGGGTGGCCGAAGATCCAGAAGAGGTGCTGCCACAGGATCGGCAGGCCGCCGCTCGAGACCTCGAAGAAGTTCGTGCCGAAGAGCCGGTCCATCATCAGCTCGATGAGGGCTATCGTTATCGCGGGGAACGACAGGATGATCAGGAACGAGGTGAAGAGCGTCATCCACGTGAACACGGGCAGGCGCATCATCGTCATGCCGGGGGCGCGCAGGTTGATGATCGTGACGATGAAATTGAGCGCCGCGGCGATCGACGCCACGCCGAGCAGCTGGAGACCCATGACCCACATGTCGATGGCATGGGTGGGGGCGAAGTTGCGCGTCGTCAGGGGGGCATAGCCGAACCAGCCGGCGTCGGGCGCGCCATCCTTCATGAACCAGCCGAGGTTCACGATGATCGCGCCGACGAGGAACGTCCAATACGAGAACGCGTTGAGCCGGGGGAACGCCACGTCGCGCGCCCCGATCTGAAGCGGCATCACGAAGTTGAAGAACGCCGCGCCGATGGGCATCACGACGAGGAAGATCATCGTCGTGCCGTGCATCGTGAACATCTCGCTGTACTGCGCCGACGTGATGAAGCTGTTGTTCGGCACCGCGAGCTGGACGCGGATGAGGAGCGCCTCGATCCCGCCCACGACCAGGAAGAAAATCCCGGAGATCCCGTAGAGGAAGCCGATCCGCTTGTGGTCCACGGTGGTCAGCCAGCTCACGAGGCCCGTCTTCGCCGTCGGGCGCCAGAGCACGAAGGGCTTCGCCGGCTGCGCCCCCTTCGCGAGAAAATCGGTCTTGGCGATGGCTTCCATGGTGCGGGTTACTTTAGGCTCTCGAGGTAGGCCATGAGGGCGTCCTCGTCTTCGCTTGTCAGCTTGATGTTGTTCTGAAGGTACCCGGTGACCCACATCGTGTTGCCGGGCTTGACCTCGCCGGGGGCGTGGATCCAGCGGTGGAGCTCGTCGCGGTTGTTCTCGAGGAGTCCCCCGGCGATCGTCGTGCGGGAGGCGACGTGGGTCAGCTCCGGCCCCGTCACGCCGCTGGCGTCGTCGCCGCGGACGGTGTGGCACTGGATGCAGGTCTTCGTCTTGAAGAGCTGGCGGCCCTTCTCGATCAGCGCGGGATCCTCGTCCGTGGCGGGCAGCTGCTGGGCCCGCCACGCGTCAAGCGGCGAGACGTCGAACTTGCCCGTATAGCCGGGCTCGTTCCTCTTGAACGTCCTGTAGGCGGCGAACTGCGCCTTGGGACGGCTGCCCTCGGAGGCCGTGTCGACCGGGAGCTTGCGCGCGGGCGCGATCTGCGCGTTGAGCCAGTCGTTGAACTCCCGGGGCCCGAGCGCGATGACGCGGAAGCGCATGAGGGCGTGCGACTCGCCGCAGAACTCGGCGCACTGCCCCCAGAAATACCCGGGCTTGTCGGCCTCGATCCAGAGGAGGTTCCCGCGGTTGGGCACCATGTCCACCTTGCCGGCGAGCTTCGGGATCCAGAAGCTGTGGATGACATCCACCGTCCGCAGGTTGATGTGGACGGGCCGGCCGGCCGGGATGACGAGCTCGCTGCCGGTCGTCAGGGCGGCGCTGACAAGCTTGCCGGTCGCGTCGGGCACCAGGGCCTTCTCATTCGGGTAGTCGAACTTGAACCACCACCGGTAGCCGGTCGCGGTGACCTCGTAGGAGTTGGCCCTCTCCGCCTCCGGGATGTCGTAGGTGAGCCAGATCTCCCTCAGGGTGGGGATCGCGATGATCACCAGCGAGAGGACGGAGGCGGCGATCAGGCTCACCTCGATGATCGGGTTGCCGTGGTGCTGCTCCGGCGGCTCGGCGTGCAGGTCGGCGTCGCTGCGGGCCCTGAACCTGATGATCGCGACGGCAAGCACGCTTCCGACGACGACGAAAATCACCAGCGAGACCCAGCACGTGGTGTAGAATAGGCTCAGCTGCTCGCGCGCTACGGGGCCCCTCGGATCGAAGGTCGACTGCGGGCCGTCCAGCCAGAAGCAGCCCGAGAGCAGGAAGGAGCCTGCCAGCGCGGCCGCCGCAAGGGCCCGTCGGCCCAGGCGGTTTGAAAAATTGGGAAAACGCATGTGTGCAGTCGAAAATGAATTGCGCCCGCGGGCGACCGCCAGACTCCCCAGTAGAGTCGGCGAACATCCGGGCATTTCAAGCCATATTGCTGGACAATCTGGCCGCGGGCGTGCCACGGCAACGCGGCGCTGCGCCCAGGGGCACTTATTAACGAGCCTGGGGGCGCCATTAGCTGGGTTTCGTGGGATCACCGCGCGCCCCGGGCGCCTGTTTCCATTTGCCCTTGCGGGCGATATGGGGAATCGTGGGGAGCCATGAAAACGCGCCTGCTTCTTGTCACCGCCCTTGCCGCACTCGTCACCNNCGTTTCGTTGGGATGCGCAGGGCTCCGCGGCCACGGTTTCGATTTGCCCTTGCGGCCGATCTGGGGGACCGTGCCATCCCCATGAAAACGCGCCTTCTCCTCGCCACCGCCCTTGTTGCCCTAGTGACCTCCGGCTGCGGCCAGAAGGACACCTCAACATCGGGCGCGGCGGCCGCGCCGGCCGGCCCCCGCGAGATCGAGATCACGGGGGGCGACACCATGAAGTACAGCATCACCACGATGGAGGCCAAGCCCGGCGAGGACATCAAGGTGATCCTGACCAACATCGGCACGCAGCCGAAGGAGGTCATGGGTCACGACTGGGTCCTCCTCAAGGCCGGCGTCGACGCCGCCCAGTTTGACGCGGCCGCGCTCAACGCGAAGGACACCGGCTACATCCCGGCGGCGCTCAGCGACGAGATCATCGCCAAGATCGACCTTCTCGGGCCGCGCAAGTCGGGCGAGGTCGAGTTCAACGCCCCCACGGTGCCCGGCGATTACACCTTCCTCTGCACGTTCCCTGCGCATTTCCAGACAGGGATGAGGGGCGTGCTTACGGTCAAGTGACCGCGACCCGGACGGTCGGCGCCCCCGCCCGCCTCGCGGCCTGGAAGGGCGGCATCCACGCCCCCCTTGAAGCATGAGCCCAGGGAACAAGGACCATTTCATCAGCACCGAGGCCGCGCTCCTGGATCTGGATTTCATCTGCGCGGCGCTTGCCGGGTCGTACTGGGCCCGGGATCGCCCCCGCGCGGTGATCGAGCGGTCGATCGGGAGTTCGCTCTGCTTCGGCCTCTACGAGAAGGAGGGCCGCAGGCAGGTGGGATTTGCCCGGGTCGTCACGGATGGTGCGACCTTTTCCTGGCTGTGCGACGTCGTCATCGACGAGCGCCACCGGAACATGGGCCTGGGAAAGTTCCTGGTGGCAAGCGTGGTCGCCCACCCGAGCGTGAGCGGCACGACATGCCACCTGGGCACGCGCGACGCGCACGGGCTGTATGAGAGGTTCGGCTTCGCCCGTTCCGAGCAGATGAAGCGGCCGCGGGCCTCGGAGGGACCGGGCGGCCGGCTGGCGGACCCGGAGGGGGAGCGCGCCCCCCCTCCTTTCCAGGAGGACCCCTGCCGTCCGTAGCTGCGGATCCCCGCGGCGGCAGGCTGGTATCACATGGCAGGCCGGGAACCCAATCGGCCGCTTCGCGTCCTGTTCGTCTGCTCGATGAACCGGTGGCGAAGCCCCACCGCCGAGCAGCTGTACCGCCTGGACCCGAGGCTGGAGGTTCGCTCGGCGGGCACGAGGTCGGGCGCAAGGCGCAGGGTATCGGAGGCGGACCTCCGCTGGGCCGAAGTCGTTTTCGCGATGGATCGCGAGCATGGGAGCTGGATCGCGGCGCAGTTTCGGCACCTGGAACTGCCGCGCATCGTGGTGCTGGAAATCCCGGATGAGTACCGGTACATGGATCCTCGCCTGCAGGAGGTGCTGCGGGCCTCCGTAGACCCGGAGCTCAACTCGATCCTGTCGGGCGGCAGCGCGAACGCCTAGCCGCCGTACGGCCACCACCGGTACAGAAAGAAATACACGAGGACGCCCGTCACCGACACGTAGTACCAGATGGGGAAGGTGACCCGGGCCCACGCGCGGTGGCGCGCAAAGTTTCCCTGCAGGGCGAAGATGAAGGTCCGGGGGACCAGGAAGGCGATGAGCGCCGCAAGCGGGATGTGGGTCCAGAGGATCGTGAAGTAGACCCAGCGGATCGCGCCCGTGCCGCCGAAGGGCGTGTGCATGCCCCTCATGAGCGCATGGTAGGTCACGTAGAACACGAGGAACAGGGCGGACGCGGCGGCCGCGGACAGCATGCACGCGCGGTGCGCCCTCGGGTCGCCCTTCTTGATGAAGATGAATCCCGCCGTGATGAGGACGGTCGCGATCCCGTTCAGCGTCGCCTCTATGGGCGGGAGGTCGTGGACGGTCATGGGCGATTCAGCAGCAGCCTGTCGGCCACGAGGAGGCCGAGCACCAGGGGAAGGTAGGCCAGGGAGCAGAGGAAGAGCCTGCGGGCCCCCGCGTCGCGGTTCGCGGGCCGCAGGAAGGCCGCCGCCTGCCAGAGGAAGCCCGCGCCCACGGCAAGCGCAGCCGCCCCGTACCACGCGCTTGCAAGCCCGAGGACGGCCGGGAGCAGGCTCACGGCCACGAGGGCCCCCGTCGCGATGAACGACCACCCTGCGGCCTTTCCGCCCGACACGTCCCTGACGGGAAGCATCGGGAAATTGACGGCGGAGTAGTCGCGGCGGTAGGTCCACGCGATCGCCATGAAGTGCGGGATCTGCCAGAAGAAGAGGATGCCGAACAGGATCCAGCCGAGCGCGGACACCGTGCCCTCGGCCGCGGACCACCCGATGAGCGGGGGTATCGCGCCCGCGATCGCGCCGATCTCGGTGCTCCAGCGGCTCGAGCGCTTTGCCGGCGTGTACCAGCCGAGGTAGAAGGCGATCGTGAGGAGCGTGAAGAGGGCGGCGAGCCTGCCGACCCCCGTGAAGATCAACATCAGCGCCGCGATGCACATGAGCCACCCGAGGACGAACGCGGAGCCCCCCGCGATCTTGCCCGCCGGGATGGGACGGAGCGCCGTGCGGCTCATCCGCGCGTCCGTCTCTCCTTCCATCCACTGGTTGAGCGAGGCGACGCCCCCGGCGGCGAGCGAGGTCCCCAGCGCAAGCAGCCCGATGCGGAGGGGGTCGAACGCGGGCCGCGCCGAGAAATACCCGACAAGCGCCGTCATGACCGACAGGAGGCTCAGGCGCGGCTTCGTGAGCTCGAGGTAGTCCCCGAAACGCGCATGCGCGGCGCCGGCGTCGCTCATGGCGCGGGCGCCCCCTCGATCGCGTCGCGGTGGGCGAGCCAGGTGAGCCAGAACGCGGTGACGAGCGTCAGCGCCCCGACGAGCACGTGGCCCGTCGTGACGGCCACCGCGCGGTAGGTCCGGATGATCGAGGCCCCGAGGAGGATCTGGAACGCGACGAGGCTCACGAGGGCCGATGCGCCGGAGCGCATGCCGAGCGACGCCCCGCGGTCGCGCCAGACAGATACCGCGAATACCGCGACCGCGACCGCGATCACGCAGGCCATGGCGCGGTGGGCGAACTGGATGCCGACCTGGAAGCCCCATTGGGCGGGGAGGAGCCCCCCCTGCGGCGTGGACCAGGGAAAGGTCGGGATCGCCAGGCCGGCGAAGCTGTGGCGCACCACCGCCCCGATGGCGAGCTGCGCGAAGAGCAGCGCGCAGCAGGCCACGCCGATTCGCCGCACGCGCCCGCGGACGGGCATCGGGGTCGTGATCCATCCCCTCGAGCAGGAGACGGCAAGGGCGAGGAGCGCGCAGGCAAAGGCCTGGGCGAGGCACGCGTGCAGCATCGCTATGATCTGCCCGAGGCTCGTGCCGAGGGCCGGGACCCGGATGCGGTCAAGCAGGACGCGCAGGCCGCCCACGACCCCCTGGGCGACGACGAGCCCGACCGCGAAATAGGACAGCCTGCGCAGCCATGCCCGGGACTCGGTGCGCCAGAGCCAGACGGCGAGCGCGACGGTCAGGATGCCCATGACGGCGGCGCTCAGCCGGTGCGAGTGCTCGGCGAACATCGAGAGATGGGTGAGCCAGCCCGCGGGATTGAGCGAGCCGTTGGAAAGGGGCCAGTCGGGGAACGCCATCCCGGCGTTGATCGTCGTCGTGAAGGCGCCCAGGGAGACCAGGACGTAGACCCAGGCCGCCGCGCCCGCGGCGAACGCCGCGAGCGCCGGCTTGTAGCCGGCGGTTCTCGGAAGGTCGGGTGTCGTGGGCATGAGCGGCGGGAATGGGGCTGAGAAGCTACCATCCTGCCCTCCTCAAACGCTTTGACAATTTTTTCCTCCGCCGGATTGGTGATACCATGCGAACTAATGCCGGCGGCCATATTCTCGCATGCGCGGCCCTGGCCGTCCTGCTTCTTGCGGCGTCGGGCTGCGGAAAGGGCGGCGCCGGCGCCGCGGCGGCCCCCGGCGCCGACGGCGAGCGGCGATTCGCCCTCACGGGCGAGGTCGTGTCGGCGGACCCGGCGAGGAGGGTGCTGGTGGTGCGGCACAACGAGGTCGCCGGATACATGCCCGCCATGACGATGGAATTCCCGGTGTCGGCGGGCGACGCGGCCGCAGCGAGGCCCGGCGAGCGGATCCGCGCGGACCTCGTGGTGGGGCGGGGCGGGGCGGCCCGGCTCGAGCGGATCTGGCCGGACGACAAGGTGGCGCTCGACTCGGTCGACGCGGGCGCGCGGATGCTGCGCCAGGACACCCTCGAGAAGGGCGGCGCGGCCTACCGGGAGATCGGGGAGAAGGTCCCGGACTTCGTGCTCTACGACCAGGCCGGCCGCGTCGTCGACAGCGCGCGGTTCCGGGGCAAGCAGGTCATGCTCAATTTCATCTACTCGCGCTGCCCGNNGGCGTGGCCGACATCGAGTTCGTCTCGATCACCCTCGACCCGTCCTACGACACGCCGGGGGTGCTTCGGGAGTACGCCGACGCCCGAGGGATCGACACGCGGAACTTCTCCTTCCTGACCGGCCCCGATTCGGCCATCCGCGACCTCTGGGCCCAGTTCGGGGTGTTCGCCGAGTTCAAGGATGGCATCCTCAACCACACGCTGGCGACGCTTCTCATAGACGAGAAGGGGCGGATCGCCTGGCGGGCCGACGGCAGCGCGTGGGAGCCGAGGGAATTCGTGGAGAGGATGCACAAGTGAGCGGCGGGGCGCAGGCGCGGGGGCTCCGGCCCGGCGAGTGGCTGCGGATCGCCGCGATAACGGCCGCCGCCGCGCTGCTCTACGCCGCCGTGAGGGAGCTTCCGACCGGCACCAACCTGAGCCACATGGACTTCCGGGTGCAGGGCGGAAACTCGATCGAGTTCTGCGACCCCGCGAACCCCCAGTTCCTCCCGGTCGTCGCCGTGCGCTCGCCCGTGTCGCTCGCGGTGGCCACGACCGCCCTTCCGCTGGCGGGGTCGGAGGTGGACGCGACCCTGGTCCTCACGACCTTCAGCGGCAAGCCGATCGCGCCGGAGGACCTGCAGGTCGTCCAGACAAGGCGGATGCATCTCCTCATCGTGGACCCGTCGCTCGACGACTACCAGCACGTGCATCCCCGGCCGGGCCGCCGGCCGGGCGAATGGGAGTTCCGCTTCCGGCCGAGGTTCGGGGGGGCCTACCGGATATTCGCGGACTTCACGCCGGTCGCGACGAACCGCGGCCTGTACGCCGAGACCGAGATGGACGTCGGCGGGCCCCCCAATCCGGTGGCCGCGGGATCCCAGGCGCCCTCGTGGACGGCCGCCGAGGACGGCTACCGCTTCGCGCTCTCGCCGTCGCCGCACCCGATCCGGGCGGGGGCTCCCTCGGACCTCCGGCTCGTCATCACCCGCGCCGACGGCGGACCCGTCCCGCTGGAGCCCGTCATGGACGCGTTCGCGCACCTGGTGGCGTTCGACACCCAGAGAAGCGGGTTCGCCCACATCCATCCGCGGGAGGCCGATGTTTCGCGGCGCCCCGACGCCCGGCGCCCCGCCTTCAGCTTTCGGCTGACGATCCCCCGCCCGGGCCGCTACGTCATCTGGAGCCAGGTGAACCTCGCCGGCAGGGAGACGTTCGCCCCGTTCTGGTTCGAGGTCGGCCCGTGATCAGAATTTCAGGTGCTTGACCGTGAGCCCCTGGTTGATGAGCTGGTTCAGGGAGTCGATGCCGATGTTCAGGTGGCTGCCGACGAACGCCTCGTCGACCTTCATGTCGCTTGCGCTCGTCTTGACCCCCTCCGGCACCATCGGCTGGTCCGACACGAGGAGGAGCGCCCCGGTCGGGATCTCGTTTGCGAACCCGACCATGAAGATCGTCGCGGTCTCCATGTCGACGGCCATGACGCGGATCTTCCTCAGGTACTTCTTGAACTCGTCATGGTGTTCCCAGACCCGGCGGTTGGTCGTGTACACGGTGCCCGTCCAGTAATCGAGGGCGTGGTCGCGGATCGTGGTCGAGATCGCCTTCTGGAGCGCGAACGAGGGGAGCGCCGGGACCTCGGGCGGAAAATAGTCGTTGCTCGTGCCCTCGCCCCGGACCGCCGCGATCGGGAGGATCAGGTCGCCGATCTCGGCGCGGTGCTTGATCCCGCCGCACTTGCCCAGGAACAGGGCCGCCTTGGGCTTTATCGCGCTCAGCAGGTCCATCACCGTCGCGGCGTTCGCGCTCCCCATCCCGAAGTTCACGATCGTGATCCGGCCCGCCGTGGCGGTCGGCATCGGCTTGTCGCGGCCATGGACCGCCACCTTGTGCGCCTTCGCGAACATGTCCACGTAGCGCTGGAAGTTGGTCAGCAGGATGTACTCGCCGAACTTGTCCAGCGGGACGCCCGTGTAGCGCGGGAGCCAGTTCTCCACGATGTCGCGTCGCGAATGCAGGGCGGACATGGGGTGGCCGGGCCGCCCTAGGCGCTCGCGAGCGCGTTGCGGGTGTTCAGGTGCCCCTCGCCCGTGTACCTGAGCGACTGCTCGTCGGCGTGGTAGCTCGAGCGCACGAGGGGCCCGCTCTCGACGACGCCGAAGCCCACCGACAGCCCGAACTCCCTCCAGTGGCGGAACTCCTCCGGGGTCACCCAGCGGTCCACCGGCAGGTGCTGCTTCGTCGGCTGGAGGTACTGGCCGATCGTCAGGATGTCCATCCCGTCGCCGGCGAGGTCGCGCAGCGTGCGCTCGATCTCCTCCCTGCGCTCGCCGAGCCCGAGCATGATGCCCGTCTTGACGGTGAAGCCGCGGCCCTTCGCGTGGCGCAGGACGCCGCGCGAGCGGTCGTAGCGGGCCTGGACGCGGACCGGCTTCTGCAGCCGCTCGACGGTCTCCACGTTGTGGTTGAAGATGTCGGGCCTTGCGTCGAGGACCGTGTCGATGTCCGCGGTGCGGCCCTTGAAGTCGGGCACGAGCACCTCGATCGCGGTCGCGGGATTGCGGTTGCGAATGGCGCGGATCGTCGCCGCCCAGACGCCGGCGCCGCCGTCGGCGAGCTCGTCGCGGGCGACGCTCGTGATGACGCAGTGGCGCAGCCCCATCGTGGCGACGGCGTCCGCGACGCGGGCGGGCTCGCCCAGGTCGAGCTCCGTCGGCCGGCCGGTCTGGACCGCGCAGAAATTGCAGGACCGGGTGCAGATGTTGCCCAGGATCATCACGGTCGCCGTGCCGCGCGACCAGCACTCGCCGAGGTTCGGGCACTGCGCGCTCTGGCACACGGTGTGGAGCTTGTGCTGGTCGACGAGGCCCCGCACGGCCGCGTAGCCCGGCCCGGAGGGCAGCCTCGCCCTGAGCCAGGCGGGTTTGCGCGTCGTGTCCATCGGCTGGATATTCTCCGGATTGATACGCTAAAATGGATACGATCGCCCGCGAATCACAAGCAAGGAACCTGCGGAAGTTTCCGTTTGCCCATGGCGCCGCACTGCGGCACGATGACCCGCTCACATGAGCGAAATCCCCGCGGACATCACCCACGACCAGCACGCCGTCCGCCGGCAGAAGCTCGCGGAGCTGCGGGCCGCGGGGACGGATCCGTTCCGGGCCGAATTCGAGACGAGCCATTTTTCCGGCGACGCGCTCAAGTCGCACGTGGAGGGCCGGGACAACGAGGTCGCCGTGGCCGTGGCGGGCCGCCTCGTTACGATCCGCGACATGGGCAAGAGCCAGTTCGTCAAGGTCCTGGACCAGCAGGGCGAGATCCAGCTCTACGTCAAGAGGGACGTCGTCGGCGACGACGCCTACGCGGCCTTCAGGAAGCTCGACCTGGGCGACATCGTCGGCGCGAGGGGAACGCTCTTCAAGACGAAGACCGGCGAGATCACCGTCCGGGTCGAGTCGTACGCGCTCCTCGCGAAGGCGCTCCGGCCCCTGCCCGAGAAGTGGCACGGGCTCGCCGACCCCGAGCAGGTCTACCGCCAGCGCTACCTCGACCTCGTCGTCAACCGCGAGTCGCGGCGCCGGCTCCTCCTGCGCTCGGGGGTGGTGTCGTCGATCCGCCGCTTCCTGGAGGCAAGGCAGTTCATCGAGGTCGAGACACCCGTGTTCCAGAGCGTCGCGGGCGGCGCGGCGGCCAAGCCCTTCGCCACGCACCACAACGCGCTGGGCGTCGATTTCTTCCTCAGGATCTCGCTCGAGCTCTACCTGAAGCGGCTGCTCGTCGGCGGGATCGACCGGGTCTTCGAGATCGGGCGCATATTCCGGAACGAGGGGATTTCCCGGAAGCACAACCCCGAGTTCACCATGCTCGAGCTCTACCAGGCCTACAGCAGCCACCGCGGCATGATGGTCCTCGTCCGGGACATGATCCTGACCGTGTGCCGCGAGGTGCTCGGCACGGACCAGGTCCTCCACCCGGGAAGCGGCCACACGATCGACTTCGGCGCGCCGTGGCGCGAGGCGACCTACAAGGACCTGGTCCGCGCCGAGACGGGCGACCCGGACTGGTTCAGCCGGGGCAAGGCCGAGCACGCCGCCGCCGCGGAAAGGATGGGGCTCAAGGTCGAGGCGGGCTGGGAGGACTTCGAGGTCACCAACGAGGTCTTCTCGAAGCGGATCGAGCCGGGGCTGATCCAGCCGACATTCGTCCTCAACCTGCCGATGGAGCTCAACCCGCTCGCGAAGATCAGCCGCTCGGACCCGGGGACCCTCGACGTGTTTGAGCTCTGCATCGGCGGCATGGAGATCGCCCCGGCCTACTCCGAGCAGAACGATCCCGACGTCCAGCGCGAAATGTTCGAGAGGCAGGCGGGGGGCGAGCCCCAGAGCATCGACCGCGACTTCCTGTTCGCTCTCGAGCACGGCATGCCCCCGACGGGGGGGATGGGCGTGGGGATCGACCGGCTCTGCATGCTCCTGACCGGCGCCGAGAGCATCCGAGACGTCATCCTTTTCCCGCAGCTTCGCCCCGGGGAGGCGAAGCCGGCCGACGGCGCCTGAAACCGTGCCCTGGTACCTCCACCTCGCCCTGAGGCAGCTGTTCCCGACCGGGCGATGGTTCCCCTTCTTCACCCTGATATCGACGCTGGGCGTGGCGCTCGGGGTGGCGCTCCTCGTCATCGTGATGAGCGTCATGGGCGGGTTCGTCTTCGAGATCCGGCACCTCATCACGGACACCGAGGGTGAGGTGCAGATCGTCGCCCGCGGCGGCATCGCCGACTACCGGGCGGTCGTCGGGAAGGTCGAGTCGGTCCCGGGCGTGGCGGCGGCCACGCCCTATGCCCGCGACGCCGTGATGATAAAGTTCGGCGACAAGCCCGCCTTCCCGATGCTGCGCGGCCTGGACCTGGGCAGCGTCGAGCGGGTGACGCAGCTCAGCCACTACGTCGTCATCGGGTCCCTCGACGACCTGGACGACGACTCGATCATCCTGAGCATGCAGCTCGCGACCAGCATCGGCGCCCGGGTCGGCGACACGATCGAGGTCTACTCGCCGCTCATCATCAACAAGCTGAGCGCCGACGAGGTGTTCCTGCCGCGGCAGGTCAGGGTGGTCGGGATCCTGGAGATCGGGCACCAGCAGCTCGACAGCAGCACGGTCTACGGGACGCTCCGGCTCGCCCAGGACCTCTACGGGCTCGGGTCGACCGTCCATGGGATCGACGTCCGCCTCAAGGACGGCGTGAACGAGGACGACGCCGCCGCGAGGATAAACGCCGTGCTGCCCCAGGACATCCGAGCCCTTTCCTGGGAGGACAGCTTCTCCGATTTCCTGTGGGTCGTTAACCTCGAGCGCGGGATGATCTTTTTCCTCCTGCTGTTCATCGTGATCGTCGCGGCGTTCTCGGTCACGAGCTCGCTCCTCATCTCGGTCGTGCGCAAGACGCGCGAGATCGGGCTCCTCGGCGCCCTCGGCGGCCGGCCGATCCATGTCGCCGCGTGCTTCTGCGCGCAGGGGCTGTTCATCGGGATCCTGGGGACCGCGGCGGGGCTCGCGCTTGGCTTCACGGCGCTGGCGTTCCGCAACAGCGTGGTCCTCTGGATCACGAAGGTGACCCAGCGCGAGGAGGTCCTGAGGCGGTTCTACCAGTTCAGCGAGCTCCCGTCCCACACGTCCGGCTCGACCGTGGCGCTCATCATTGTGCTGACCATCGTCATCTCGACCCTCGCCGGCCTCCTTCCGGCGTGGAAGGCCGCGAGGCTGAAGCCCGTGGAGGCCCTTCGCAGTGAGTGATCCCGTCCTGAGCGCCCGCGCCCTGCGCAAGGCATTTCCCAGCGGCGATGCGCGGCTGGAGGTCCTGCGCGGGGTCGACCTCGACGTCGCCGCGGGCGAGAGCATCAGCATCCGAGGGGAATCGGGCTCGGGAAAGTCGACGCTCCTGAACCTGCTCGCGGGGCTTGATTCCCCGGATTCGGGCTCGGTGGCCTGGGGCGGCTCGGGGGACACCGGCGCCCGGCGGCGGGCCGCGTACCTTGGCATGGTCTTCCAGTCATTCTACCTTGTCCCGGAGCTGGATGCCCTCGCCAACGTGCTCCTCGCGCGGCGCATACTCGGCGGGATGGACCGGTCCGCGAGGGCCCGCGCCCGCGAGCTCCTCGGGAGCGTCGGGCTCGCGGGGCGCTCCCACCACCTGCCCGCCCATCTCTCGGGAGGGGAGCGGCAGCGGGTCGCGCTCGCCCGCGCCCTCATGAATTCCCCAAGCCTCATCCTTGCGGACGAACCCACCGGGAACCTCGACGAAGGCACCGGCAACGGCGTCGTCGATCTCCTCCTGGGCCTCTGCTCGTCGGCGAACGCGGCCCTCGTCCTCGTGACCCACAACGCCGCCCACGCGGCGAAGACGCGGCGCCGCATGCTCCTCACCTCCGGGGTGTTGGGCGACTGCTGAGCGGCGGCCTTTGTGGCTCGCCCCGCGAGGGCCGGTCGCTACGGTCTGTCGCCATGCCCGCCCCCAAAATTCGCTGCGGCGTCGCCGGAGTTGGATCGCTGGGCCAGCACCACGCTCGCATCTACGCGTCGC
The DNA here is from genome assembly GCA_003140665.1 of Opitutaceae bacterium. Taxonomy (GTDB): domain Bacteria; phylum Verrucomicrobiota; class Verrucomicrobiia; order Opitutales; family Opitutaceae; genus Palsa-1447. The sequence continues at coordinate 423 of PLKS01000240.1, read as the reverse complement.
TTCCCGGCGCCGCGCTCGCCGGGATCTACGACACGTCGGAGGCGAGGGCGGCGGAGATCAGCGCGAAGCTCGGCTGCCGGCGGTTCGCGTCGATCGACGAGCTCGGCGCGTCGTGCGACGCCGTCTCGGTGGTCGTGCCGACCGACAGGCACGCCGAGGTCGCGCTTCCGCTCCTGGAGCGCGGCTGCCACCTCCTGATCGAGAAGCCGCTGTGCGCGTCGCTCGAGGAGGCGGAGAGCGTGGTCGCCGCTGCCCGCGCGAAGGGATGCCTGGTCCAGGTCGGCCATGTCGAGCACTTCAACCCGGTCATGGCCTTCCTCGAGAAGGAGGCGAACCGGCCGAAGTACATCACGGCCGAGAGGCTCGCCCCCTACCAGGTGCGCGGCACCGAGGTCGGGGTCGTGCTCGACCTCATGATCCACG
>PLKS01000239.1 GCA_003140665.1 Opitutaceae bacterium | reverse complement strand
CTATGTCGCCAACCTCGACGCCGCCGACGTCGTGGTGATCGACGGGGCCACCAACGCGACCACCACCGTGACGACCGGGGTCCAGCCCGATTCCATCGCGGTCAATCCCGTGACCAACCAGATCTACGTCGCCTGCCAGGGCGCTTCCGCCGTGACGGTGATCGACGGGGCCACCAACGCGACCCAGACCGTGGCCGCCGGGATGGCCCCGAGCGCCGTCGCGGTGAATACCGTGACCAACACGGTCTACGTCGCCAATTTCGACGACAACACCGTGACGGTGATCAACGGGACCACGAATGCGACCTCCACGGTGGACGTTGGAAATGGGCCCGTCGACATCGCGGTGAACCCGGTGACCAACATGATCTACGTCGCCAACCTCGAGGAGAACGACACCGGCGGCAGCGTCACGGTGATCAACGGGACCACCAACACCGCGACCGCCACGGTGAACGTTGGAAACGATGTCTATGCCATCGCGGTGAACCCGGCCACGGACATGATCTATGCCGCAAACTACGACGACCAGACCGTGACGGTGATCAATGGGGCCACGAACGTCACCAGCACCGTGAACCTGGCGGACACGGAGGCGAACCCCTACGGCGTCGTGGTCAACCCGGTGACGAACGAGGTCTACGTCGAGGACGTCGGTGACGGCACCATTGCCGTGATCACACCCCAGAAGGTGCAGGCGATCCCGCTGGCCACGACCATCACCGCCCTCACGGGAAACCAGACCACCAGCGCGACCCCCGCCTTCACGTTCAGCGCGGCCAGCACGTTCAGCCCGACCGCACCCGCGCCGCTCGACGTCTTCTTCCAGGCCGACACGTGGCAGGCCCCGTGGACCTCCGCCTCAAAGTCCGGCCAGACCTACAGCGGCGAGCTGGCGCCGCTGCAGTTCGGCTTCCATCTCCTGTACGCGTTTGCGGACGACGGGCAGGACGCCACGTCCACGGAGCTCGACTCGCCGCTGGTGGGCGCCATCGGCGCCTACGGTTTCCTGGCGGTGCCGCCGGCGTCGAACCTGTATTGGACGGATACCAGCACCGGCAACCGCTCTGTCTGGCTGATGGACGGCACCAGCTTCGGCTCCAGCGTCTCGCTCGGCACGGTCTCCACCGACTGGGAGATCGACGGAACCGGCGACTTCAACCACAACGGCCAGACCGACATCCTCTGGAGCAACACGACGACCGGCGAGCGCGTGATCTGGCTGATGACCGGCACGACGTTCTCATCGAGCGTGTCGCTGGGCACCGTCCCGACCAACTGGTCCATCTCCGGCGTCGGTGACTTCAACGGCGACGGCCATCCCGACATCCTCTGGACGAACACGACGACGGGGGCGCGCCTGATCTGGCTCATGAACGGCACGACCTTCAGTTCCAGCGTGTCGCTGGGCACCATCCCGACCTACTGGTCGATCGACGGGGTCGCCGACTTCAACGGGGACGGCAAGCCCGACATCCTGTTCACGAACACCACGACCGGCGAGCGGCTGGTCTGGCTCATGAACGGGACGAGCTACGCATCGAGCGTGTCGCTCGGGATCATCCCCGCGGAACTGCGGATCTCGGCGGTCGGCAATAACATCGGAGGCGGGGAGCCCGACCTGGTCATGACCAACGCCGAGACGGGCGAGCGCTCGATCTGGATAATGGACGGCGCCACGGTCGCGGGCACGGTCTCCCTGAGAGTCGTGGCCCAGAACTTCGTCTTGGGCCACACGGGCCTGGTGCCGGTCGAGCTGGCGAAGCTCNNGCTCGACTTCAACGGCGACGGCAACCCGGACATCCTATTCGAGAATGTGTCCACGGGGGACCTCTATGTCTGGCTCATGAACGGGACCAGCCTCTCCTCCAGCGTGTTCATCGCAAACGTCCCCACGCAGTGGCAGGTCGTCGGGACCGGCGACTTCAGCGGCGACGGCAGCCCCGACATCCTCTGGCAGAACAGCTCGTCCGGCGAGATCCTGATCTGGGTCATGGACGGCACGAGCTACGTCTCCAGCGTTCCCGTGGCGGTGGCGCCGGCCGGCTGGTCCGTCTCCGCGGTCGCCGATTTCAACGGGGACGGCAATCCTGACATCCTCTGGACCAACACGACGACAGGCGAACGCCTGATCTGGCTCATGAGCGGGGCCAATTTCGTCTCGAGCGTCCCGCTTGGCACCGTGGGAACGCAGTGGCGGATCGCGGACACCGGGGATTTCCTCGGCACCGGCCAGCCGGATATCGTGTTCCAAAACACCTCGACCGGGGACTGCTATGTATGGCTGATGAATGGCACGACGTATTCCTCCTCCGTGTACCTCGGCAATCCCGGCACGCAGTGGCAACTCGCTGCGACCGAGGACTTCACCGGCGTCGGCCAGCCGGACCTCGTCTTTGAGAACACCTCGACCGGGGACCGCTATGCCTGGCTGATGAACGGCACCACCTATTCCTCGTCCGTCTACCTCGGCAACGTGTCCACCCAGTGGTTCATCCGGAACTGATCTGGCGTCCGTCCGCCTCGCGCCGTCCGGATGCCCCGTCAAGGGGGATCCGCTCGACGCGTCCCACAAGGAAGATGTACGAGAGCGCCCCTCCCAGCGTCAGGGCCGAGACAAACGCGAGGGCGGGGGCGAAGTGGCCGTTCTTGACGATCAGGCCGATCATCAGGGGGACGAACATCGCCGCCAGGTTCCCGAAGAAGTTGAACACGCCGCCCGTCAGCCCAAGCAGCCGCCTGGGGGCCATCAGGGACACAAGCACCCACGTGATCGAGGCAAACCCGTTGCCGAAGAAGGACACGGCAAGGAAGAACACCACCCACCTCGGGTCGCTGACGAAGTTGGCCCCGATCACGCACGTCGAGAGGAGCATTCCCGCGATGACGGGCGCCTTCCGGGCGACCGAGGGCGAGACGCCCCGCCTCGCCAGGAAATCCGACGAGAGCCCGGAGGTGATCACGCCGCAGATGGCCGCGAGGAACGGCAGCGATGAATAGAACCCCTCCTGGATGAAGTTGAAGTGGCGGTAGGTGACGAGGTAGGTCGGGAACCAGGTGAGGAAGAACCATGGCACCGCGTTGAGCGCGAACTGCCCCAGGTAGATCCCCCAGAGCCTGCGCTGCGTGAGCACGAAACGCAGGTCGGCGGGATTCAGCGCGAACCGTCCGGAATCCGGCTGGCCGTCGACCCAGCCGCCGCCCGCGCGGATGAAATCGCGCTCGCCGGCCGAGAGCCGGCGGCTCCGGGCCGGGTCGCGGTAGGCGCCGTACCAGAACGCCGCCCAGGCCAGGCCGAGGACGCCCGTGAGCAGGAAGACCGAGCGCCAGCCGAAATGCGCCTGCGCGATGACGAGAAGCGGCGTGAAGAACGCGAGGCCCGCATACTGGCCGGCCGTGTAGAAGCCGATGGCCCCCGCGCGCTCGCCCTCGGGGAACCAGGCGGTGACGAGCCTGTTGCAGATAGGGAACGCGGGGGCCTCGAACATTCCGAGCAGAAGGCGGAGTCCGAGCAGGACCAGGAAGGTGCCGGCAAAGCCCTGCGCGAGCGTGGCCAGCGACCAGAGTCCGCAGGCCGATGCGTACATCGTCCTCGGCCCGATCCGATCCACCAGCCATCCGCCCGGTATCTGGAAGAGGGCGTAGGTCCATCCGAACCCGGAAAAAATGAGCCCGAGGCGGACTGGATCGAGCTGCAGGTCCCGGGAGAGGCCGGTCGCCGCGACCGACAGGTTGCTCCGGTCGAGGTAGTTGATCGCGACCGTCACGAAGAGCATGCCCAGCACCTCCAGGCGGACGCGCGAGGAGGCGGGGCGTTGCATGCGGACGGGTCCCGGCTATTCAGCCGGGATCGGGAAGCGCGCGGGCCGGCCGTCCCGGGAGGCGCGGTAGATCGCCGTGAAGAGCTCCACCGTGCGCCGGCCGTCGGCTGCGGTCACCGCGGGCGGGCGCCCCGCGAGCACCGCCCGCAGAAAATCCGATACCTGCACGCGGTGGAAATGCTCCATGGGGTCCATCGCGCCGAAGAGCGCGGCGTCCTCCTCCTTCCATTGCGTCAGCAGGCGCTCCTGGCCGGGGATGGTCCAGATGTCGTTGAACGGGGCGCCGGCGATCCTGGTGGAGCCGGCGACAAACATGGCGCCCCCGTCCGTCTGGACCCCCACGGAGGCGCCGTTGGCCCCGTGCACGGAGACCCGGGCGTTGATCCCCGGATTCTGGCTGTTGCTGACCACGATGTTGCCCAGCGCCCCGCCCCTGAATCGGACGACCGCGATGGCCGTGTCGTCCACCTCGATGTAGGGATGGTTGAGATTGCCCCAGTAGCCAAAGACCTCCTCGACCTCGCCCATGTACCAGAGCAGCAGGTCCAGCTGGTGCGGCGCCTGGTTGACAAGGACCCCGCCCCCCTCGCCCGCCCAGCTGCCGCGCCAGGGATCGCCGCGATAATAAGCCTCATCGCGCCAGCCGAGGATGGTCGCGGTCCCCAGGATGGGCCTGGCGAGAAGGCCCTCGTCCAGCGCGCGCCGGATCCGCTGGCAGGGGGGATAGAAGCGGCGCTGGGACACCAGGCCGATCACGGCCCGTCCCGCCTCGGCGGCGGCTATCATCGCATCGCAGTCCGCGAGCGACGCGGCCATCGGCTTCTCCACGAGGACGTGGACCCCGGCGCGGGCCGCGGCGATCGCGGGCGCGGCATGGCCAGGATGCGGCGTGCACACGCAGAGCGCCTGCACGCGGGCGCGGTCGATCATTTCCCCCACGTCGTTGAACGCCGGCACGCCGTACCGGTCGGCGAATGCCCGCATGCCGCCGGAGGGACGGCCGCAGACCGCTACAAAATCCGATTCCGGCAGGGCCCGGAGCGCCGCGGCATGCAGCTGCGCGACCTTGCCGGTGCCGACGAGGGCCGTCCTAAGCTTCTCCATGGGAAGATCGAGCTCGGGCGGGCATCCGCGGATTTCAGGGCTTGAGGATCACCTTCATCAGGCCCTTTTCCCGGGCGTGCAGGCGATCGAACCATCCCGGGCCTTCGTCAAGGGACGGGGTCGCGCTGATGAACTCGGTCACGTTGACCTTCCCGCTCGCGATCAGCTCCAGGCATTCGGGGTATTCGCCGGCCGAGGCACAGGTGCCGATGAGCGTGATCTGCCGGGTCACCACGGACTGCAGCGGGAGGTCGGCCCGCGGCTCGGAATTGCCGACGAGGGTCACGCTGCCTCCCTTGCGCACGAAACCCACCGCCGTGCCGACCGTGCCTGAAAGGCCCACGACGTCAAAGGCGGCGTCAACGCCGCGGCCGTGGCCGAAACGGCGAACCTCGCCGGCCACGCCTGGGGAGTCGGCCCGGGCCACCGCCGTGGCTCCGAGCCTGAGGGCGAGCTCCAGGCGATCGCCGTCCAGGTCGATGGCGATGATCTGGCGGCAGCCGGCCGCCCTGAGGACCTGGATCACCAGGGACCCGATCATTCCCGCGCCAAGCACCGCCACCGACGGGTCCGTCCCGAGGGGCGTCCGCTTGACGGCGTGCACGGCCACGGAGACCGCCTCGACCATGGCCGCCTGCTCGAAGCTGAGGCTGTCCGGCAGGCGATGCAGGATGCGCGCCGGCACAGCCACGAACTCGGCAAATGCGCCGTCGCGCCGGAATTCCGCGCAGGAGACCCCAAGGACGCGTCGCTCGTCGCAGAGGTTCACCTCGCCGCGGAGGCAATGCCAGCAGCGCCCGCAATAGACCGTCGAGTCAAAGGTGACGCGATCCCCCGGCTTCCATCCCCTCACCGCCGGGCCCGCCTCCGCGATTTCCCCGGCCCCCTCGTGGCCCATGATCAGCGGGGGAATGCGCCGGCCGGTGCTTCCGTCCATCCCGTGCACGTCGCTTCCGCAGATCCCGCATGCCCGGACGCGGACCAGCACCTCGTCCGGCTGCAGGGCCGGCCTTGGCACGTCCTCGACGGCGAATCGGCCATATTCCTTGAGGACCAGGGCCCTCATGAATGTCCGGCTCCCCGTGCCCTCAGTCGAATGCGCATGGCGTGATTGCGGTGGGGCGGTCGCGGGGCGCTGCGAGGGCTTCGTGATTCATGGGAATGAAGAGGGCTCACCCCGTGTCCTCGAGCGAACAACCACAAAAGTCCTGCCGCTGCAACACGCTATAAGGCCGGTGAAAAGGCAGCCCGCCCCCGAATTTCCTCCGTGCGCCCGGGCCGCCACGTGGTACATTTCCGCCTCCCATGAAAACCCCCATCCGCGTCGCGGTCACCGGCGCAGCCGGACAGATCGGCTATTCCCTGCTGTTTCGCATCGCATCGGGCTCGATGTTCGGGGCCGACCAGCCCGTCATCCTCCATCTGATCGAGGTCGAGCCGGCGCTGCCCGCCCTCGGCGGCGTGGTCATGGAGCTCCAGGATTGCGCCTTTCCCCTGCTGAGGGGAATCGTGCCGACCTCCTCCATCGACGAGGGGTTCAAAGGGGTGGACTGGGCGCTCCTCGTCGGATCCGTTCCCCGCAAGGCGGGCATGGAACGCAGCGAACTGCTGGGGATAAACGGCAAGATCTTCACCGGCCAGGGCCAGGCGATCGCCAGGAACGCGGCGCCGGGCGTCCGGGTGCTGGTGGTCGGCAATCCCTGCAACACCAACTGCATGATCGCGATGAACAACGCCAGGCCGGTGCCGACCGACCGGTGGTTCGCCATGACGATGCTGGACCAGAACCGCGCGGTCACGCAGCTCGCGATCAAGGCCGGCACCGACACGGCCGCGGTCTCCCACCTCGCGATCTGGGGCAACCACAGCTCCACGATGTATCCCGATTATTTCAACGCCAGGATCGGCGGCCGGCCCGCAACCGAGGTGATCGCCGACGAGGCCTGGTTCAAGGACACGTTCATCCCGACCGTCCAGCAGCGCGGCGCGGCCGTCATCAAGGCCCGCGGCCTGAGCTCGGCGGCCTCCGCCGCCAATGCCGTCGTCGACACCGTGCGCAGCCTCACCACGCCGACCAGGGACGGCGCCTGGTTCAGCGTCGCCGTCTGCTCCGATGGCTCCTACGGGATCGAGAAGGGTCTCATCTATTCCTACCCGGTCAGCAGCGACGGTACAACATGGCGGATCGTCCAGGGACTCCAGCTTGGCGATTTCTCGAAGTCCAGGATCGTTGCCACCGAGAACGAGCTCAAGGAGGAGAAGTCTCTGGTGTCGGGTTTGATTCCCAAATGACGCAGGCCCGCGCCATCCCTCCAGGTTGGGGCGGCCGTCGCGCCACCTGAAGGAGCGATGCGCGGCCCCTGTTCCCATGCGTGATGAAGGTCCGGGTGGCCTGAAGAAGGTGCATCCGCACGCCTGGCTTTGGGAGCCGCTGGAAGCGGATGCTACCTTTGTGCTGGGCGCGATGTTCGGAACGAAGGTCGCCTACATCGACGGCAAGCTGGTGCTTTGCTTCTCGGCGAAAGCCGAGCCGTGGCGCGGGGTCCTTGTCTGCACGGACCGGATGGAGCATGCATCGCTGATGGCTCAATTCCCTGCGCTCGTGCCCCATCCGATACTTGGGAAGTGGCTGTACCTTCCAGAGTCGGCGGATGAATTTGAGCGTGTGGCCGAGCATCTCGTCGTCCTGGCAAAGAGGCGTGATCCGCGAATCGGCGTCATCCCCCAGGCCAAGAGACGCAAGCGCGCCTAACCCGTCACCGGATGCCGCGCCAGCCGCCGAGCCTGCGCCAACCGTTGGGGCGGGTCATCGAGGCGCATGACCGGGAGCGGAAGATTGGGGTGACAAGCCGGGGGAAGATATGTGACGGTCGGACGCCATTGAAAGCATCCCCAGCAATATCGCCGTCCAGGCGCGGATGGCCCGGTGTCGTTTTCCTAGCCATGCTGATCCTCACCGCCTCGGTTGTGCGTGCCGACGCCAAGGCCGACGTCCTCGCCGTGCTCAACAGGGAGGAGGACGGATACAATTCCTACGACGCGAAGGGGGTCGCCGGCCTATTTGCGACGGACGCCGACTGGTGGAACCCGTTTGGCGTGCACCTTGCGGGGCGATCGGAAATCGAAGCGTTCCTGACGAGGCTTTTCGCAAGGCCGGCCTACCGCTCCGCAAAGAACACGAGCCAGATTGTGTTCGAGATCAAATTCCTGAATGCGGACGTGGCTGTGGCGCATGGCTACGAGGAAAGCGCCGGTCAAATCGACGAAGCCGGAAAGAAGATGGCCGCCAGGAAATCCCACTACCTCGAGGTGCTCGCCAGGACCGATGGACGGTGGCTGATTGCGAGCGAGATGATCATGGACGAGAAATGAGATTCGCGCGCGCCTCCGCATCGCGGGGCGCGGGGCCGGGCGACACGCGCCGAACCGCCCGCCGGAGACGATGCTTGCGTCAGGCAGGCGGATCATTTCAACGTTGGGCAGGAAACCCCGCCGCCTTCCGTCTTAACCCAAAAAGCCATGCCAAAATACGTAATTGAGCGCGAAATACCCGGAGCAGGAAAACTCACCCCCGAGCAGCTTCAGGGAATATCCCAGAAGTCCTGCGGCGTCCTGAAGAGCCTCGGCCCGCAGATTCAGTGGATCGAGAGCTACGTGACGGACGACAAGGTCTATTGCGTCTACACCGCGCCGAGCGAAGCGCTGGTGCGGGAGCATGCGAAGCAAGGCGGGTTCCCGGCGAACCGAATCTCGGAAGTGAAGGGAATCATCAGTCCGGCCACGGCGGCAGCCTAGGTCGTCCCCCGTGTCCTTCTGGGGGCTATTTGCGGGGCTGGCGCTCATCTTTTGGCCCTTCGCCTTCTGGAGCCTCTACCACACGACGGCGTTTGGGGAGGGCAGCAAGACGGCGTGGTTCTGGGTCATCCTCCTCGCTCCCGTAGCCGGTTCGATCGCATATTGGTCCGCGAAAAGAAACGTTGAACGGTATTCCAGGCCCGATCCGACCCGGCTCGGTCACCTGTTGGACGAGTCACCGGACCCGATCCATGCGCCCGTCATGCCTCCCGGGGGGCGGCCGCCGCGCCAGCCGCTATAGCGGAGCTGCCGTCAAAGCGTGGCCTTGAGCGCCATGGCCACGAACAGGGCCTCCTCGAGGTCCGCGGCTTGGACCGTGAAGTGACCCATCTTGCGGCCTGGCCGGGGCTCGGGCTTGCCATAGATGTGGAGCTTCGCCCGGGGCTCTGCGAGCACGGCGGCCCAGTCCGGTTCGCCGACCACCACCCCGTCGCCCCATTTCCATGCGTCGCCAAGGACGTTGACCATGACGGTGGGGTTTCGGGCGCCCGAGGGGCCGAGCGGCAGCCCGCATATCGCGCGGACATGCTGCTCAAACTGGCTCGTCTCGCCGCCGTCCATCGACCAGTGGCCCGAGTTGTGGGGCCTGGGGGCGAGCTCGTTCACGATGAGGTCGCCTCCCCGCGTGAGGAACATCTCGACGGCGAGCAGTCCCACGACCTCGAGGCCGTCCGCGATCCGGACGGCGAGCCTCCGGGCCTCGGCCTCGACCGACGGCGCGACCCGCGCAGGCACGATCGAAATGTCGAGGACGTGGTTCGCGTGGAGGTTCTCGGCGGCCGGGAAGGGGCGCGTCTCGCCCGAGCGCGTCCTGGCGCAGATGACGGATATCTCCCGCTCGAAGTCGATCCACTGCTCCACGACGCAGCGCCGCCCCCGGAAGATCGCGGCCGCCCGCACCAGGTCATCCGCAGTGGCGATCCTCATCTGGCCCTTCCCGTCGTAGCCGAAGTCGGCGGTCTTGACGACGCAGGGCAGCCCCACCTGCGAGGCCGCCGCCTCTATGTCGCCCTCAAGCGCCTCGGCATAGGCCGCGTGCGGGACGCCGTTGGCCCTGAGCCACGCCTTCTCCCGCCAGCGGTTCTGGCAGATGCGCAGCACCCCGGCCGCGGGGTGAAGCTCGGCGATGGCCTCGATCGCCTCAAGGGCCTCGGCGGGAATGTTCTCGAACTCATACGTCACCACGTCGACCGAGCGTGCGAACGCCTCGAGCGCCGCAAGGTCCTCGTAGGGGGCCTGCGTCTCCCTGTCGGCAACCGCGGCCGCCGGGCTTTGCGCCGACGGCTCGTAGACATGCACCCGGTAGCCGAGATCCTGGGCGGCGTGCGCGAGCATCCGGCCGAGCTGGCCTCCCCCGAGTATGCCTATCGCTTGGCCCGGCCGGATCACGGGAGCTTCGCGCCAAGGACCTTTTTCGTCTGCGCGGAGCGATGGGCCGCAAGCGCCCTCCCGATCTGCGGGTCGACATGGGCGAGGATGGCCGCCGCAAAGAGGGCCGCGTTGATCGCGCCCGGCCTGCCGATGGCGAACGTCGCCACGGGGATCCCGCCGGGCATCTGCACGATGGAGCAGAGCGAGTCCATTCCCTTGAGCGAGGCGCTCTCCACCGGGACGCCGAGCACCGGGAGCGTCGTCAGCGACGCGGTCATGCCCGGCAGGTGGGCGGCCCCGCCGGCCCCCGCGATCAGCACCCTCAGGCCCCGCCCCGCCGCCCCCGCCGCGTAATCGAACATGAGCCGCGGGGTGCGGTGGGCGCTCACGACCCGCTTCTCGTAGGGGATCCCGAGGGTGTCCAGGGTCTCCGCGGTGTGGCGCATGGTCTCCCAATCCGACGTGCTGCCCATGATCACCCCGACGAGGGGGGGGCGCCTGGGGCGCGATTTCCCGGCCGGTCTGCGTTTGGAAGCCATAAGAAGCGCCGCCTACCTTGCAACGCCCGGCCGCGGGACTTCAACCGCCTTCTCTCAGACGAGCGACATGCCCTTGGGGAGGCGGATCACGACGGTTCCCGCGATCTTGTCGTGCCAGCCCTGCTTCTCCGGGTCGAAGGCGATCCAGATGAACCCGAGGCACAGGAAAATGAGCGAGAAGAAGCAGGCCAGCGCGCGCACGGCTGCGGTCGCCCAATCCATCGGCCTGCCATCGTGCCGGACGACCTTGAGGCCGAAGATGATGCCTCCCACCGTCGATCCCTTGAGCTTCCACAGCACCGCCCCGTAGACCGCCAGGACCGGGAGGAAGAATCGCCCCGACCGGATCACGATCCCGATAAGGATCGCGTCGACCAGGAGCGCCACCATCCGCAGCCAGAATCCCGCCCTCGGGAGCGCGGCTTCGGACATGGGGGACAACGCGGGCGGCACCGCGGAGGGAACCGCGGGCACGGGGACCATGACGACGACAGGCGGGACGGTCCCCGCAAGCGGCGCCTCGACGGGCGCCGGAACCGCGGCCAGCCCGGGAGCCAGGTCGGCGGCCGCCGCGGACGGCGGGGCCGGGACGTCCGGCGGAGTCGCGGCGGGAGGAGCCACGGCAGGGGGCGCGGACTTGGTCGATGTGAAGAGTGTCGTCAGCGCGCATGCGAATCCAAGGAAGGCCACCAGGAACCAGACCATCAGGCCGAGGACGGGGACGAGGAACAGCACGATGACGATGGCGACGCCGATCATGACCGAGGCGGCGGGATGCATCGGCCTGCTGACGATCGACCGGCCGATGAAGGCGTACACCGCCGTCTTGCCGAAGATGACGCAGGCCATGACCGACAGCGGGAGGACCACGACGGCGACGGGGATCCCCACGACCGTGATGCAGAGGAGGATGAAGAGCACCGGCAGCCCGACGATCGCCAGGAACCCGGTGAGGAAGGTGATGCCGGGCCGCTGCGCCAGCGTGTCGCCGCATTTCCTGACGCCGCCAGGGAAGATCAGGGCGAGGAGGATGTAGAGCGCGACCGTGCAGAGGGTGAACAGCCAGAACAGGTGGAGATGCGGGCCGATGGCCAGCGGCCGGCCCAGCCTGAGGCCGTGCGTCCACCACGAGGACGCCGTTCCATTGTCGGAGAAATCCAGCCTGGGGGCCTGCTGCACCACGTTGCCCCCGACGATCGCCGACGGATCCTTGATGACCCGTCCCCCCACCGAGACCGCATTCCCGTCGAGGCGGGCCTTCGGGCCGAGATTCAGGTTGCCGCACACCGCCACGGCGTTTCCGCGGACCGTGCCGTTGATCGTGTTTGATCCCAGCACCGCCACGGCGTTCCCGTCTACGGTGCCGTCCACGGTGAGAGGGCCCATGACCGCGACCGCGTTTCCCTCCAGGGTCTCATTCGGCCCGACGTAGGTCGAGTCGCCAACCGATACGCGGTCGTCCTGGTCGTCGTGATGGTGGCGGAACCCTTCGGTGGGCTCGGCGGTGGGAGTCGGGGTGGCGGCGGGGCTGTCGCCCGCGATCTCGCGCAGCGTGGGTTCGGGCGTGGGTGCCGCGGCATCCTGCGGTTTCGCGGGCTCGGCCTGGAAAGCGGAAAGTGCGAACGGGGTGAGCGCCGCGAGCAGGATGCCCGCCCACAGCGCCTTTGAGTTGGTTTTCATGGAGAGTGGGGTGTCAGGACGTCTGGCGCGCGGGTGAGAGCGCGCGGTAGGTGACGGCGCCGATCGCGCCGAGCGTCGCATAGCAGGCGGCGATCGTCCCGATGGCGCCGTAGAGCCAGAGGGGCGGGATAGCGGCTATGATCATGCGGACCTTGTCGCTGGCGGTCGCGACGAACTCGCGGGCCAGGATGAGCCACGAGAACCGCGCCTCCACGCCGCCGGCGAGCTCAAGCGCGCCGGAGCTGCGCCCGAAGGCGATGAAACCGGACACCACCAGCGCCGCGGCGACCGCGGAACCGGCGAAAAAGGCGGCGCGGACCGGCGAGGGCCAGAAGGCGAACGATTTCCTCCACCACGGGAGCGAGGCGCGCCGGCTCAGTTCGACAAGGACGCGTGCCTCCAGGGCCGCCGGGGCCCTCCGGTCGGGAATCGACCGAAGCACGCGGTGGATCGAGGCCTCAAGCTTTTCTGGGTCTTGGGAGTTCATCTGGGTATCAAAGGGAAAGCGCGGGGGCCGACTCGCCGCCGCGGGACAGGATCTTGGCGAGGGCGGCACGGGCGCGCAGGATGTCGGTCTTCACCTTCGCGAGCGATACGCCGAGCCGGGCTGCGATCTGGTCGTAGGGAAGGTCCTCGAAATGGTAGAGCACGAGCGGGACGCGCTGGTGGTCGGGGAGCCTCGCAAGGGCCTCATCAACCCAGACCCGGCGCTCCTCCGCGTCGACGCCCTCGAAAAAGGTGTCCGGCGCCGCGAAATCAACCTCGGGCGTTTCCCCGCCCTCCGAATCGGACTTGCCGCCGAGCTCGGAGAAGAAGCGCCATCGGTTGCGGTAGCGCTGGAGGTGGTTGAGCGATAGGTTGGTCGCGACGGTCTTGAGCCAGCCGCCCGCGGACGGGCTGGTCGAGAGCATCTCGAAGTGCTCGTGGGCCTTTATGAAGACCTCCTGGGATATGTCCTCCGCCTGGGCGTCGTTTTTCACGAGTCGCGCCGAGGTGGTAAAGACCATGTCCTGATATTTACGCATGAAGGTGGTGAAGTCTGCCGGCGGGCCTAGCCCCGAAGGTTGGTTTTGCACTGGAGGTTCATCGTTCATGTCCAAAACACGCTAGGGGGACACAAAGTCGCACAAATCGGAGAAACTAAACAGACCGCTCCTCGGGGCGTGTTTCGGCGGATGCCCGGGCGCGCCTTTCAAAGGATGTAACCCTCTTCGCCATGCTCGGTTACGTCGAGGCCCCGTGCCCGTGGTCAGCCGAGGACCAAGGGTGCCCCCGGGCGCGAAACCGATGATCGCCATCGGCTGCTCGGGCCAGGGACCTCCGCTGGCCCAGCATGCCGCCGGGCCGCCTGCCTCATGATTGCGCGGGGCATCCCGCCGACCGCGTGGATCCAAAGGTGTCGAGCGCGTCGTCATGGCCGAGGAACGCCTTCAGCTTGGTTCAGGAAATGAGCCGGATCGAGCCCGCGAGGAGGCTTCGAGTGCGAAGGGTCATGGCGTTTGGGAAGCCGTCGGGATCTCGCCGGCGCTAACCCGGCCTATCAGCGCGGATGATTTCAATCTTACGGCGCGTGGGGTCCTTGCAAACCCTTACCGTGCGTCAGACAGTCGGCCGAATCAAACCCCGACAGCCGGCTCATGACACCCGAAGCAACCTTCCTGACCCCCGATCCCGGGATTGAAGCCGCGGTCCGCGCCACCGGCGAAAGCCTGCTGCGGCTGATGGAGGCGCACCCCGCGCCGGGCATCCTGTCGAAGAAGGGAGCCTACGCGCGCATCATGGAATGGTCGATGAGGGATCCCGCCTTCAAGGCCCAGCTCTTCCGGTTTGTCGACGTGCTGCCCTCGCTCGACTCGTCCGCCGAGATTGTCCGGCACCTGCAGGAGTACCTCGGGGACAAGGCCGTCGAGCTCAATCCCGCGATGAGGACGGGGCTCGCCGCCGCCGCGTTCGCGCCGGCCCTGGTCGCCGGGCCCGTGAAGGCCAACGTGACCTCGATGGCCGGCCAGTTCGTGGCCGGGGCGACGCCCGGCGACCTGGTGAAGAGGCTGAGGAGCAACGCCGCCTCCGGGATCGCGACCACCATCGACCTGCTCGGCGAGACGGTCGTGAGCGGGACCGAGGCCGATGTCTTCCTCCAGCGCAACCTCGACGTCCTCGAGACGGTGTCGAAGGCGATCGCCCGGGATGGAAAGCCCTGCTTCAGCGACATGGGCCCGAACGGACCGCTTCCCCGCATCAACCTTTCCGTCAAGGTCTCGGCGCTGACGCCCGAGGTGCACCCCGCGGATCCCGGGCGCTCGATCAAGGCGCTCAAGGAGCGCCTGCGCCCCATCCTGCGCCGGGCCGGGGAGGCCGGGGCCTTCATCAACTTCGACATGGAGAGCTACGCCTTCAAGGACCTCACGCTCTCGCTGTTCAAGTCGATCCTCGGGGAGGATGAGTTTCAGGGCGGCCCGGCGGTCGGAATCGCGATGCAGGCGTACCTGCGCGACTGCGAGCGGGACCTGCGAGACCTGATCGCGTGGGCCCGCGGCTCAAGGCGCCCGATCGTGGTCCGCCTCGTGAAGGGGGCCTACTGGGACTATGAGACGACCCTCGCCGGCCAGCGCGGATGGCCCGTCCCCGTCTGGTCCGAGAAATCCGAGAGCGACGCGAACTACGAGAAGCTGTCGCTGCTGCTGCTCGAGAACGCCGACATCGCGGCCCCGGCGTTCGCGTCCCACAACGTCCGGTCGTGCGCGCACGCGATCGCGCAGGCGGACCGGCTCGGGATCGACCCGAGGGTCTGCGAGTTCCAGGCGCTCTACGGCATGGCCGACGAGCTGAAGTCGGCGCTCATCACGAGCGGCCGGCGCGTGCGCGAGTACTGCCCCGTCGGGGAGCTTCTCCCGGGGATGGCCTACCTCGTGCGAAGGCTGCTCGAGAACACCTCGAACGAGGGCTTTCTGCGCGCGAAGGACGCGGGCGGCGCGACGCGCGACATGCTGCTGCGCAACCCGGTCGAGAGCCTCCGGGCCCGGGCCGCGCCGCCCCCGGGCGCGCCCCGACCCCCGTTCCGGAACGCTCCCAACACCGACTTCAACCTGGAGGGCAACCGCGCCCGGATGCGGGCCGCGCTCGAGGCGGCCGCAAAGTCCCTCGGCGGGAAGCACCCCATCGTCATCGGAGGCAAGCGGATCCTCGACCGCGAGATGATCGCCTCCACCAATCCCGCCAGGACCTCGCAGGTCGTAGGGCGCTGGGCGCGGGCCACCGTGGCGGACGCCGACGCCGCGGTCGCCCGACCACTCGTCGGCCGGCGCGTCATCG
>PLKS01000209.1 GCA_003140665.1 Opitutaceae bacterium | reverse complement strand
AAGGACGACGTGTTCAAGAAGGTCGGCGTCCTTTCCGGGGGCGAGAAGTCGAGGCTCGCCCTCGCGCGGCTCCTGCTCGCCCCGCCCAACCTGCTGCTCATGGACGAGCCGACGACGCACCTCGACATCCCCAGCATCGACGCGCTGGTGAACGCGCTGCGCCAGTACGAGGGCACGCTCATCTTCATCAGCCATGACGTCCATTTCATCCGCAGCGTCGCCAAGGGCGTCCTGCACGTCGCCGCGGGACATCTGACGCCCTACGCCGGCGACTACGACTACTACCTCGACAAGTCGAAGGCGACGGGCGCCCGCGAGGCGCTGACCGCGCGGCTCACGGATGCGCGCCCGAACCATGCCGCCCCCGCGCCAAGCAAGCAGGCGGCGGAGGCCCCGCGCGGGGGCCCCAAGACCAGGGAGCAGAAGCGCGCGGAGGCCGAGATCCGGTCGGCGCGGTCCGCGCCGCTCCGGGCCATCAAGGCGCACGTCACCGCGCTGGAGCGGACGATCTCGGCCCTTGAGGCGAGGCAGGCGGAGATCACGGCCGAGCTCGAGGCCCCGGAGACCTATTCCCACCAGGGGCGGGCCCAGGCCCTGAACCGCGAGCTGAGCATCGTCGTCGACCAGCTTCGGGCCGCCTCGGCGGAATGGGAGCGCGACGCGGCGAAGCTCGAGGGCATCGAGAGCGGCCAGGCCTGACGCGACCCGCGGGCCCCGGCGCTCAGCCGATCACTTCCCCCACCCGGGGGGGCTGCGCGACCGCGCCGGCGCCGACGAGGATGGACTGGGCGAGGATCGCATGGGCCTCCGCGAGGCGGCCCTTGTCATTCGCGTGGAGGATGCAGAGAGGCTGTCCCTTATGGACGCGCTGGCCGGCCTTCGCCAGGCCGGCGACCCCCACGGCGGGGTCGATGCTGTCCCCCGCCTTCGCCCGGCCCGCGCCGAGCCTGAGCGCGGCAAGCGCGACCCCGAGGGCGTCGACGGTCCGGACCCAGCCGTCCGAGGGGCTGGGAACCGGCACCTTGATCAGCGCCGCCGGCAGGACGGCCGGATCGTCCGCCACGCGCGGATCGCCCCCCTGGGCGGCGACCACCTCGCGGAACTTCGCGAGCGCGGCCCCGGAGGAAATGCTCCGCTCGAGCTGGGAGCGCGCGTCCGCCGCGTCCTTGGCGGTCCCCGCGAGGACGAGCATCTGCTCGCCGAGGGCGTAGGTGACGTCCATGACGTCCGCGGGTCCGGATCCCTTCAGGCAATCGACGGACTCGGCGACCTCGAGCGCATTGCCGACCGTGAGACCCAGGGGCTCGTCCATGGCCGTCATGACGGCCCGGGTCTGCTTGCCCATCGACCTGGCGGCCGACGTGAGCGCGACGGCGAGCTCGCGCGCGCGCGCCTTGTCCTTCATGAACGCGCCCCGGCCGAACTTGACGTCGAGGACGAGGACATCGATCCCCTCCGCCAGCTTCTTGCTCAGGATGCTGGCGCAGATGAGCGGGATGCACTCGACCGTCGCGGTGACGTCCCGCAGCGCGTAGAGCTTGCGGTCGGCGGGCACGAGCTCGTCCGTCTGGCTGATGAGCGCCACGCCGATCTTCCCCACCTGCGCGCGGAACTCGGAGAGCGACAGGCCCACGCGGAACCCGGGGATGGACTCGAGCTTGTCCACGGTCCCGCCCGTGTGACCGAGGCCGCGCCCGCTGATCATCGGCACCGCGATGCCGCAGGCCGCCACCATCGGCGCAAGGTGGAGCGACACCTTGTCGCCGACGCCGCCCGTGGAGTGCTTGTCCGCCTTCGGCAGGCGGATCGCAGAGAGGTCGGCAATGATCCCGGAATGCATCACGGCCTCCGTGAGAACCGCCGTCTCCTTCGGGGTCATTCCCCGGATGAAGACGGCCATGAGGAGGGCGCTCAGCTGGTAGTCGGCCCAGGAGCCGTCCACGGCGCCCCGGACAAAATCCTCGATCTCCGCGCGGTCTAGTTCCTTCCCGTCGCGCTTGCGCGCAATGACGTGCTGCGGAAAAAGCGGGGCGCCCATGTCACGCCTCCCTGCGGAGGGAAGGCGTCGGAGGCGCGTTCAATCAATCCTTCTTGCCGAACACCTGGCGGGCCATCTCGAACGGGGCCCGGGTCAACTTCGCCATGGTGGACTCGGCGCCCTTCTCCTCGTCCGCCTCCTCCTTGTCGAGGGCCGCCTTCATCTCCAGCTGCTGGATGCGCACCTCGCGCGCGACGATCGCCTGGCGGCGCACGTCGAGCGCGTCCAGCTCGCCCTGGAGCGCGATGCGGTCATCGCGCAGATGGGCCTGCTCCGCCTCGAGGAGGGCGCGGGCCCGGTAAAGCTTGTCCCATGCGGCCTGGAGCGCGGCATAGCCATAAGGGTTGGACGAGTCGCCCTCGAAGGGCGCCGCGCTGCCGAAAGGGGGAGGGCTTCCAAACGACATCGGGGGCTGCGTCACCGACATCGGGGGAGTCGTCGTTCCTGGCTCCCGGCGTTTCAAGCTGAGCTCGGGCCGAAGGGGGGCGGGGAACGGGGCGTTCGTGTTCATGGCTTCGATGGGTTTGTATCTAGATGCAATTGGATCACAATCCCTGTATAGACGCAATTAGATCACATCGTGTTTCGGATTACCAATTGATAATATCCCGGGCGTACTCCCCAATTTACCGGGCTTTTACAGAAAGTCCACCGGCATTTGGCGAATGGGCCCCGAATTACGTCCGGAAGATTACGTCCTCGCGCCTGAACATCATCACCGAAAGCGAGAGCGCCACCGCGGCGTACAGCGCCGTGGAGCCGAAGATCACCGCGATGTACCCCCAGTGCCACACGCCGGAGAGCATTTCCTTGCAGACAAGCGAGATGTTCAGGATGGGAAACAGCGCCAGCCGGAAGTTGAGGTCGATTCCCGGCAGGATGCCGATGATGGCG
Organism: Opitutaceae bacterium; assembly: GCA_003140665.1. Lineage (GTDB taxonomy): Bacteria > Verrucomicrobiota > Verrucomicrobiia > Opitutales > Opitutaceae > Palsa-1447. The sequence continues at coordinate 24,754 of PLKS01000209.1, read as the reverse complement.
GGAATGATGACGATGAACACCAGCGGCGCCGTGTAGCTCTGGGCCTCCTTGAAGCTCTTCGCAAAGAGCGAGACCGTGAACAGGATCGCGGAGAAGAGCACCGCGACCGGGATCACCATCGCCAGCACGCCGAGGATGCCCGCCGGGTCGATGGAAAGCGCGGCTCCCGCGGGACCCGCGGGGACCGGGCGCCCCCCGACGAACGAAGCGCCCACGACCGTGAGCGTGATCCCCATCGAAACGAGCGAGCAGACCACCGCGATCAGCGACCCGGTGAGCACCATGCAGAACTTCCCGAGGACGATGTCGGTGCGCGAGGCGGGGCAGCACAGGAGCGTCTCCATGGTGCCCCTCTCCTTCTCGCCCGCGGTGAGGTCCATCGCGGGATTCATGGCCCCCATGAAGCAAAGCAGGATGATGAGGTAGGGCACGATGCCCCCCAGCAGGTTCCCCCCGATCTTCTCCGGGGGCGCGACGTTGGCCTGCTCCAGCTCGAACGGGCGCGCGATCGTCGGCGGCAGCCCCCGGGCCTTCAGCAGCCTCGCGATGGCCCGGTCGCGCAGGCCGACAAAAAAATTCCTCAGCTGCTCCACCGCGAGGCCCGACTTCAGCTCGCCCTCGTAGTCGTACAGCGTGACCGCGGGGGCGGAGCCCGCCTCGAGCGCCTGCTCGAAGCCCGCCGGGATCTCGGCCGCGGCGCGGACCCTCTTCTCGGAGATGAGGCTTCGCCAGTCGGCGGAGGCCGCCTCCACCTTGAACCGGCCCGACTTCTCAAGCTCGGCCCTGATCCCGGGCGAATCGGCGCCCCCGATCACCATGACCCGCGGGATCTCCTCCCTCGCCCTCGAGACCACCGTCGAGGCCACCTTGCCCACGCCCATGACGAGCGCGGGCATGACGAAGGTCGGGATGACGATCGTCGAGAGGAGCGTGCGCCGGTCGCGCAGCGAGTCGCGCAGCTCCTTCGCGTAGATCGTGCCGATGGTGCGCCAGCTCATCCCGGTTCCCCCGGCGAAACGATCTTGATGAAGCACTCCTCGAGGTCCGCGCAGCCCGTGCTCGCCCGCAGGTCGGCGAGCGTTCCCTCGGCCATGAGCCTCCCGGCGTGGATGATCCCGATCGTGTCGCACAGCTTCTCCGCCTCGCTCATCACGTGCGTCGAGTAGAGCACCGTCTTGCCCCGGCCGCGGCATTCGCGGACAAACCGGATGATCGAGCGGGCGGTCATCACGTCGAGCCCGAGCGTGGGCTCGTCGAATATCATCACCTGGGGGTCGTGGACGAGCGTGCGGGCTATCGACGTCTTCTGCTTCATCCCCGTCGACAGCTTGTCGCAGCGCCGGTCCAGGAACTCGTGCATGTCGAGCTCGTCCGCGAGCGTGCGCAGGCGCAGGCGCAGGGAGGGCTCGTCGAGCCCGTTCAGCCGGCCGAAATAGGCGATCATCTCGCGGGCGGTGAGGCGCGCGTAGAGCGCCGTGCTCGCGGCGAGGAACCCGACGTCGGCGCGGACCTTGTCCGGCTCGCGCGCCACGTCGTGCCCCGCGACGACGGCGGAGCCGCTCGTCGGCCTGAGCAGGGTCGCGAGCATGCGCAGCGTGGTCGTCTTGCCCGCCCCGTTCGCGCCGAGAAGCCCGTAGATGCGGCCGGGTTCGACATGGAACGACACCGCGTCCGCCCCGCGGATCTCCCCCTTCCTCCTGTCGTGAAAGACCTTCGTGAGGAGCGTTGCCTCGATCATGCCTTGGGGATGCCCGCGGATCGGGGCATTACAAGCTCATCCGCTCGCGGAACTCCTGCGCCTGCCTGCGGCTCAGCTCGACCTTGGCGCCGCCCTTCAGCTCCACGAGGAGCCCGCCGCTGAACCAGGGCTCGATCCTGGCGATCCACGAGATGTTGATGATCTGGCGCCGGTTCGCCCTGAAGAAGAACTTCGGGTCGAGCCGCTCCTCCATCGCGTTCAGCGACCGGAAAAGCTGCGGCTGCACCTCGCCGAAGTGGACGCGCGTGTAGTTTCCCTCGCTCTCTAGCATCCGGATCTGGCCCACCTCGACGAACCAGCATCGCTCGCCCTCCCGCAGGAACACCTTGTCCCCCGCCTCGAGGCGCCCCGAGACCGCCTTCGGGTGGGCGGAGTCCTTCCGCCCGGGAAGCCGCTCGACGGCGGTGGCCAGTCGCGCCGGGTCGACCGGCTTGAGCAGGTAGTCGAGCGCGTTGAGCTCGAACGCCTTCACCGCGAACTCGTCGTAGGCGGTCGTGAAGATCACGTGCGGCACCGGCGCCTCGAGCGACGCAAGGAACTCGAGCCCCGTCTCGCCCGGCATCTGGACGTCGAGGAAGAGCAGGTCGGGCTTCAGGGCGGCCATCTGCTCGCGGGCCTGCTTGGCATGGACCGCCTCCCCCGCGATCCGGATCTCCGGGAACGCAGCAAGCAGGCGGCGAAGCTCGTTGCGCGCGAGGCGCTCATCGTCGATGAGGAGCGCCTTCATCAATGGGCCGGAAGGGGGATCACGGCCTCGGCGACGACCTGCCCCGGCGTCTGGTCCGACCGAAGCCGCAGGGTCGCGCCCTCGCCGAAGATCAGCCGTAGCCGCTCGGCCGCGTTGTGAAGGCCGACTCCGGTGGAGGATTCCCGCTTGTCCGGCGCGATCTCGCCGGGATTGTACACCTGGATCCTCAGCGCCCGGCCCGAGTTGCGGGCCACGATCGCGATCTCGCCACCCTCCGGCCTCAGGGTGATCCCGTACTTTACGGCGTTCTCGACGAGGGTCTGGAGGAGCATCGGCGGGATTCGCAGCTGGAGCGCCTCGGGGGCGATGTCGAGCCTGAGGCGGAGCCGCTCCTCGTGGCGGACCTGCTCAAGCGCGAGGTAGTCGTTCACGACGTTGAGCTCGTCCTCCAGGGGCACCGTCTCCAGCTGGCCGCTCTGGAGCGAGTAGCGGAGCAGGTTGGCGAGCTGCGTCACGGCCATGCGCGCCCGCGCGGGGTCCTCGTCGACCAGGGCCCGGAGCGAATTGAGCGAGTTGAAGATGAAGTGCGGGTTGACCTGCGACTTGAGCGCGCGCAATTCGGCCTCCTTCACGCTCGTCATGAGCCTGAAGCGCTCGATCTCGGAGCGGTTCAGCCGGTCAAAGAGATGGTAGAAGTAATAGAGGCACAGCCAGCCAAAGAGAAGGATGCCCCACGAAAACACCTGCAGCGCGAAGACCAGCGGCGGCCAATACTGGGTGTTCCAGGGCAGGCCGATGATGCCGTGAATCCAGGTGGAGACGAAGGCGTTCCAGGCGACCGACGCGGCGACCGCGGTTCCAATGAGCCGCCGGAGCAGGGAGCGCAACCCGAGCTGCTTCCATCTCCGCCGATCCATGAGCGGCCGCAGGACATGGGTGATGAGCAGGCCCGCCGCAAAGGTCATGACGATGACGGCAAGGGACGTGGTCATGCCCCACTTCGATTCGTCGTGTTCCGGAAACTCCACCGTGGTCCATGTCGTGATCGCCACCAGGGCCCCCCACCCGCACGTCTGGAACAGCACATAGAGCCTCATCTTCGCGTGCTCGCGCTGGTCCGCGTCGCCCGTCGGCAGGGAAATGTCCGTGGAAATATCCATCGACCAGTAAGACTATGCCCGGCAGCGCCCCCCACGGCAACCTTTGGACGAGCGGTCCGGGCGGAGGGTCGAAAGGCCGGCCGGCCCGCAGGGCGGGCTCCGGTGGACCATCCCGGAACCCCGGTATGGACAAAGTCATCCGCGTTTGAAGGATGAAAGGCGCGCGAGCAAACCCATGAAACCAAGCGTGGTGGTCGTCGGCAGCTACGTGAAGGACCTTTCGTTTCGCTGCGGCCGCTTTCCGGCGGCCGGCGAGACCGTCATCGGCACGTTCGTGGCGGGTCCCGGCGGGAAGGGCTCGAACCAGGCCGTGGCCGCGGCCCGCGCGGGGGCCCGGACGCGGTTCATCGGGGCCGTGGGCAAGGACCCGTTTGGCGCGGAGGCCGCGGGATTCCTGCGCTCCGAGGGCATCGACGCGCGCCTCGCCGCGAAGCCGCGCGAATCCACCGGGGCGGCCGCCATCCTCGTGGATGGCGAAAGCCAGAACGAGATCATCGTCGCCATCGGCGCCAGCGCCGCGATCACCGCCCGGGATGTCCCGGCCGCGCTCCTCCGCGGCGCCCGGGTGGTCATCTGCCAGGGCGAGGCCAACGCGGCGATCAACCGGCACGCCTTCAGGCTCGCCCGCCGGCTCGGGGCTACGACCCTCCTCAATCCCGCGCCCATGGGGCCGGGATTCGACCGGCGGATCCTGGCGCTGACCGATATCGTGATCCCGAACGAGTCCGAGTTCGCGGCGCTGACCGGCCGTCCCCCCGGCAGGAGCCTTCGCGGGATCCACGGCATGTGCCGCACGCTCGGGGTCGCCACCGTCATCGTCACCCTGGGGCGAAGCGGCTGCCTCGTGTCCACGGGGACGGGCTGGACGGCCATCGCCGGCCACCGCGTGCGCGCCGTCGACACGACCGGGGCGGGCGACGCTTTCGTGGGCGGCTTTGCCGCCGGCCTCATCCGCTACGGCGGCGACCTCCTCAGGGCCGCGGCGTTCGGGAATGCCGCCGCGGCGCTGTCGGTCACGCGGCCCGGCACGGCGCCCTCCATGCCCCGCGGGCGCGAGATCGACCGGCTCCTCAGGACCCGATCGGGTGCCAGGTCGTCTTGAACTCGACGAATCCGCGGATCGCGTCCAGGCCCTGCGCCGTGTCCTCGAGCCAGGCCGCCCCGGCCTCGTCCGCGAACCGGACCCGCTTGACGCTGGCCGCGGCGCCCAGCCTGAGCGCCCTGCGCTCCTCCGCGCCGGCGGACGCGTAGATCGCGCGGATGTGCGCGTGCGTGGCGAAGGTCGGGACCAGCTCCCTGCGGAGGCCGGTGAGCAGGTTGACGACGCCCCCCGGCAGGTCGCTCGTGGCGAGCATCTCCCCGAGGAGGATCGACGGATAGGGGAATTTCTCGGATGCGAGCGCGACGACCGTGTTGCCGCTCGCGATGACGGGAGCGACCATGCTGATCAGGCCCAGGAGCGGCGGGCTGTCCGGGGCGATGACGCCCACGACGCCCATCGGCTCGGTCACCGTGAAGTTGAAATGGCGGGTGGCCACGGGGTTGACGGAGCCGAGGAGCTGCTCGTACTTGTCCGCCCAGCCCGCGTAGTGGATCAGCCGGTCGACGCAGACGGACATCCCCCTCGCCGCGTCCTCCCGGCGGGCGCCGAACCGGACGAGCGACCCGATCAGCTCGTCGATGCGCGCCTCGATCATCTCGGCCAGGCGGTAGAGGATCTGCGCCCGGTTGTAGGGGCTGCGCTTCGCCCAGCCCGGCCCCGCCTTGGCCGCGGCCTCCACGGCGTTTCGCAGGTCCTTGCGCGTGCACTGGGGGATGTTCGCGAAGAACGCCCCGTCCGCGCCGCTGATCTTGAAGGTCCGCGCGCTCTCGGACCGCACGAACGCGCCGCCGATGTAGACCTTGGGCGTCTTCGTCACGGGAATACGGCTCTTGGCTCGTGCGGTCATGCGCGTCGCGAGTAGTCGAGGAGGCCCTGGCGGCCGCCCTCGCGCCCGAAGCCGCTCTCCTTGTACCCGCCGAACGGCGAGGACGGATCGAACCTGTTGAAGGTGTTGGCCCAGACGACGCCCGCCTTGAGCTCCGTCGACATCCGCAGGATGCGGGAACCCTTGTCCGTCCACACGCCCGCGCTCAGGCCGTAGGGGGTGTTGTTCGCCTTCTCGATGGCCTCGTCGACCGTGCGAAACGTGAGGATGGCGAGCACCGGGCCGAAGATCTCCTCGCGCGCGATCCGGTGGCTCTGGGTGACGTTCGTGAAGAGCGTGGGGGGGAAATAGAAGCCGCGCTCTGGAAGCCGGCAGGGGGGCTGGAACAGGACGGCGCCCTCCCGGACGCCGGCGGCCACGAGGCGCCGGATCGTCGCGAGCTGCGCCTTCGAGTTGATGGCCCCGAGGTCGGTGTTCTTGTCGAGCGGGTCGCCCACCCTCAGCACGCGGATCCTGTCCTTGAGCTTCGATATCACGCGGTCCGCGACCGGCTCGTGGACGAGCAGCCTCGAGCCCGCGCAGCACACGTGGCCCTGGTTGAAGAAGATCCCGTCGACGATGCCCTCCACCGCCTGGTCGATCGGCGCGTCGTCGAACACGATGTTCGCCGCCTTTCCGCCAAGCTCCATGGTCATCCTCCGGTCGGTGCCCGCGAGCTGGCGCATGATCGCCTTCCCGACCTCCGTCGAGCCGGTGAACGCCACCTTTGCGGCCCCCGGATGCCCCATCACGAGCGCGCCGGTCTCGCCGGCCCCGGTGACGAAGTTGGCGACGCCGGGCGGCAGGCCCGCGTCCTGGAGGATCTCGGCGAGCTTGAGCGCCGTGATCGAGGTGGTCTCGGCGGGCTTCAGGACCACGCAGTTGCCCATGGCCAGGGCCGGCGCCAGCTTCCACGCGAGCATCAGGAGCGGGAAGTTCCACGGGATCACCTGGCCGACGACGCCGAGCGGCGCGACGGCGCGTCCCGGCGCGACATACTCGAGCTTGTCCGCCCATCCCGCATGGTAGAAGAAATGCGCCGCCGCCATCGGGACGTCGAAGTCGCGCGATTCCCTGATCGGCTTCCCGCCGTCCATCGTCTCGGCGACCGCGAACTCCCTCGCCCGGTCCTGCAGGAGCCGCGCGATCCGGAAGAGGTACTTCCCCCTCTCGCGCCCCGGCGTCGCCGCCCACGGCCTGAAGGCCCTCGCGGCCGCCGCGTACGCGGCATCGACGTCGGCGGTCCCGGCAAGCGCGATGTCGGCCAGCTTCCGCTCGTTCGCCGGGTTGATGGAGTCGAAATACCTGCCGGACCGCGGCCGCACGAACCGGCCGTCGATGAACAGGTCGTACCGCTCCTTGAGCTTCGGATCCGCCGTCTCGGGCGCCGGGTCGAAGTCCCAGAGGTCCCCGAAGATGAGTCCGGCGCGCGCCCTGCCGCGTGGTGTCGTCGAGGGGGGCATGGTCAGTAGCTCTCGGCCGCCTCGCTGAAGCTGTACGGCGCCTGGTACGCCCCGGTCCTCTCCCTTTCGATCTGCCGCAGCAGGTCGTTGAGGAGCGAGGTGGCGCCGAACCGGTAGCGCCTCGGCGTCAGCCATGCGTCCCCCAGGGTCTCCTTGACGGCGATCAGGTACTGGAGCGACTGCTTCGCCGTCCGGATCCCGCCAGCGGGCTTCATCCCTATGGGCACCGCGGTGTCGAGGTAGAAATCCCGGATCGCCTCGATCATCACCTGGTTGCTGCCCAGCGTCGCGTTGAGGGACGTCTTGCCGGTGCTCGTCTTGATGAAGTCGCCCGGGCGCAGCGCGCCCATCGCGAGAAACGAGGCCGCCCGGATGCTGTCGTACGTCTCGAGCTCGCTCACCTCGAGGATCACCTTGAGCGCAGCGGCCCCGCAGGCCTCGACGACGCCGGCTATCTCGTCCTGGACCCTGGAAAAGTCCCCCGAAAGGAAGGCGCCCCGGTTGATCACCATGTCGACCTCGTCCGCCCCGTCCGCCACGGCCCCCCGGACCTCCGCAAGCCGCGTCCTGTAGTGGGTCTGCCCGGACGGAAACGCCGTGGCAACCGACGCGACACGCACCCTGGACCCGCCGACCCAGCGCTTCGCGTGGCGCACCATCGAGGGATAGACGCACACCGCCGCGACCGGGGGGACGGCCGGGTCGTCGTGCGGGTGGAGCGCCTTGCGGCAGAGCGACTCGATCTTTCCGGGGGTGTCCTTGCCCTCGAGGGTCGTCAGGTCGGTCATGGAGACCGCCATCCTGAGGCCCCAGACCTTCGACGCCTTCTTTATGCTGCGGGTCATGTACTTGGCGACACGCTCCTCCACCCCGACGCAGTCGACGGCCCCAATCTCGTCGAGGAGCCGTGCGTGGGCCGCATGGGGGCTGCGAGGCGTCATCCGCGCACTATCGCGCCGGGCATCCCGCAAAACAATTGAAAAACGGCGCGCGCGCCGGCCATGCTAGGCCGTGATCACCCGTGCGGAACTCCAGCTTCTGCGGTCGCTCCGGGACAAGAAGCACCGCGAGGAGCTCGGCCTCTACGCCGTGGAGGGCGAGAAGATCGTGGCCGAGCTGCTGGCGGCCGGCCATCCCTTCGAGAAGATCTACGGGACCGGCGCCTGGACCGGGCGGAAGACCCACGAGATCGGCGAGCCGGAGATGGAGCGGGCGAGCCACTTCCCGACGCCGTCGACGGTGCTCGCGGTGGGCAGGATCCGCCGCGAGGCGCTGGAGCCGGGCGAACTCGACCGCGGCCTCACGCTCGCCCTCGACGGCGTCCAGGACCCGGGCAACGTCGGGACGATGCTCCGGATCGCGGACTGGTTCGGGCTCGACCGCGTCCTCCTCTCGCCGGAGTGCGCGGACCTCCATTCGCAAAAGGTGATCCGGGCCAGCATGGGATCGTTCGCGCGCGTCCGCACGATCGTCACAGCCCTCGGCGCAGCCCTCGAGGGGACGCGTGCGCCCGTCATCGGCTGCGCGCTCGAGGGGCGCGACGTGCACGGGATCGCCGGAATCGCCGATGCCGTCATCGTCATCGGAAGCGAGGGCGGAGGGCTCTCCGAGGACGTGAGGCGGCGCCTCGCCTACAGCGTCACGATCCCCCGGAGGGGCGGCGCCGAGTCGCTGAACGCGGCGGTCGCAGCCGCCATCGTGTGCGACAACCTCCGCCGCGGCGCGCGGTAGGGCTCAATGGACGGGAGCGCGGGCCCCAACGCGGATCACTTCTCGCCCTTGGGCCAGCCTTTTCCCCTGGCGTTGCCGGTGCCCGACGCGAGCACGGTGCCCGCGAGGACCCCGACCGCGAACATCCCGAAGTAGATCAGGGCCGCGGTGGTCGTGATCTTCTTCTGCGTGAGCACGGGGAAGTAGAAATCCGCCGACTGGCCGTTGTTCATGCCGATGTACAGCATGACGAACAGGATTCCCAGGAACACGATGGCCTTGAAGACTGCTTTGAAGCTCATGGCGGAGGCTCGGTCAGGTGGCCGCCGAGGTCAACTCGTCATAGGCCGCCCCGAGGACCAGGCCGAGCCGGTTCGGCAGCGGAACGTGGAAGTCGGGAAACCCCGGGAGGTTCTCCAGCCCCACGACCGACGGCTTGTCACGGCCCGCCGCGATCTCCTTCCCAACGTGATCCATGACGGCGGAGAAGAAGTCGCGCATGACGAGGAGGTCGCCGCGGCCGCCGGTGACGCCGAACTTCGGGTTGCCGTGGCCGAAGATGTAGATCGCGTCCGGCGGGTACGCCGCGACCGAGTCCTCGAGCGATTTGATCCAGCCGCGGATGCTCGCGCCGCCGGGCCGGTCCACGAAGGGATAGATCCGGTTGAACACCAGGTCGCCCATGTGGACGACGTTCGCCTTCTCGAAGATGACGACCGCGTCGCCGCCGGTGTGGGCGGGCCCCCGGAATTCCGCGGTGACGATCTCGCCGCCGAGCTCCCGGCGCCAGACATCGGCAAACGTCGTGTCGGCGTAGACCTGGCTCGCGACGATGGCGGCCGGGTCGGGCTTGGTTCCCAGCTCCGCGCGCTTTGCCGCCTCGAACTGGAGCTTGGGCACGTTGGCCTGCGCCACCAGCGCCCGGGACGCCGGCTTGAAGACCACGTTGCCCCCCGTGTGGTCCGCGTGGTGGTGGGTGTTGATCGTCGCGTCGATCGTCCGGCTGCCGATTCCCGGGATTCCCCCAAGGCAGGTGAGCGCGGTGTCCGGGAACTGCGTGTCCACGACCACGAGCGCGTCACTCGAGGACAGCCATCCGATGGTGCCGCCACGACCCGTGAAGATCCCGACCCCTCCCCTCAGCGGGAGAAACCGGGTCGCGGGCGTGGCCGCGGGGGCCGGCGCCGGGGCCGCCTGGGCCCCCAGCCGCCGGGAGGCCGCCATGCCCGCCGACAGGGCGAGCGCGGAGCGGATGAATGTACGGCGGTTCATGCGGGGTTCCAGGCCCCATGGACTAGCCAAGGGCCGCCGCGCAATCAACACCCGTCTCCGCCCCGCGGCGGCCAGGTCCGTGTAACATTTGGCCAAACGGGCGGTTGACCATGGAGCAGCCCCCATATCCAGCCATGCCCCCCTCCACCCGTGACCGCCACCGCAGCCGAAATCCCTGTGCATTGCCTGCCGATCGGGGTTGACTGGCGCCCCAGCCCCGCCGTGGAGACCAAAGCCCCGCAATCCGACCATGAGCTCATGCTCGCCGTGCGCGACGGCGACCTCGACTGCATGGGCGAGCTCTTCGAGCGGCATCACGGCCCTCTCTTCGGCTACCTGGCCAAGCCGACCGGGAACCGGACCGCCGCGGAGGACATCGCCCAGGTCGTCTTCCAGCGGATGCTCAAGTACCGCCACACCTACCGCGACCAGGGCAGCTTCACCGCGTGGATGTACCACCTTGCCCGGCGCTGCGCGTCGGATCATTTCCGCAAGTCCGCCCCGGCCCCCATCTCGGTCGACCCGTCCGAGCTCGAGCACCATGCCGACGAGTCGCGCGGCGCCGACGAGTCCGCGGCGAGCCGGGACGACCATGCGGTCCTCCAGCGCGCGCTCGGCCGCCTCGACCGCGACGACCGCGAGGTCCTCCTGCTGTCCCGGCTGCAGGAGCTCTCGTTCGCCGAGGTCGCCGGCATCCTCGAGTGCTCGGTCGGCGCGGCCCGCGTCCGCGCGCACCGGGCGATGCGCGCGCTTCGCGACCACTATTTTCGAATCCAAAAGGAGCCCCTCACATGAACTGCCAATCGTGCCTGGACCGCATGGCCGAGCTCGCCGACGAGAAGCTCGACGCGCAAACCGCCGCCTCGATGCGCGAGCACATCGCCGGCTGCCCCGGCTGCCGCCGCGAGTTCGACTCGCTGAGGCGCACCCTCGCGGCGCTCGACGCGCTTCCCTCGGTCGCGCCGTCCCACCGGCTGCGCGCCCGCGTGATGGGCGACATCGAGACCGAGAAGCTCACGCTCCGGCGCCACTCGGGCTGGGCCACGGCGATCCGGGAGGCCGCCGCCCCGCGCCCGAGGCGCCGGCACCCGTGGGCGACCCTTCTCCTGCAGTCGCTGGGCGCGTGCGCCCTGGTCGCGCTCGGCTTCACGGTGGGCGAGCGCGCGGCCACCCAGCGCCAGCTCGCCGAGCTGCGCACCAAGGTCGACACGATGGGCCAGCTGTTCGAGCAGTCCGTGCTGCAGAAACGCGCGACGGGCGACCGCCTGGAGACTGTCCTCACGGCCGCCACGGCCAGCAAGCCCGACGAGCGGGTGATCGACGGCCTGATCAACTCGATGGCCTTCGACACGAGCGTGAACGTCAGGCTGAACGCGCTCAACGCCCTCTACCTGCACGCCGACCAGGACGTCGTGCGCGCCAGCGTCCTCGCGTGCCTGCCGCGCGAGTCCAACCCCCTGGTCCAGGTCGCCATGATCGACTTCCTCGTCGCCGCCCGGGAGCACGGGGCCGCCCCCGAGCTCCGCAAGCTCGCCGCGAACGACCAGGCGGACGCCGACGTCCGCGAATCCGCGCGCCGCGCGCTCGACCAGCTCTGAAGCCGCCATCCCCCCACGGCCCCCTTTACCATGAAGACCCTACCATTCCATTCCACGCTCCTCCTCGCGGCCGCGCTGGCGCTGGCATTCAGCGGCCCCGCGCGCGCCGACGACTCGTCGTCCAGCATCGCGTTCTCCGACCCGTCGAAGCCCGGCACGCTCAGGATCCGCGTCTGGCACGGCCAGGTGTCCGTCCACGGCGCGGACGTGAAGGCCATCTCGGTGACCTCCGACACGGCGCCTGCGAACTCCGCCCCCCGCAAGGACGGGATGCGCGTCCTCTCCGCCTCGGCGAGCTACGTCCTCTCCGAGAAGGGCAATGTCGCCTCGCTTGAGTACGGGGCCGACGGATCCTCGGGGGCGCCGGTTGATTTCGACATCACCGTGCCGCGCGACACGTCGGTCGTCGTCGCCAGTTCCACCCACGGGGACTTCGCGTGCACGGGGGTCTCGGGCGACATCGACGTCCGCACGATCAACGGGGACGTCAAGCTCGGCGACGTCTCGGGAGGGGCGCTGGTCGAGACGATGAACGGCGACATCATGGTGGCCGTCAAATCCCTCGCACAAACGCGGCCGCTGTCGTTCTCGTCGATGAATGGCCGCGTCACGATCCGGGTGCCGGCGGACGCGAAGGCCGCGATCCGGTTCCGCACCCACCGCGGCGTGATCCTCACGGATTTCGACGACAAGGCCCTCGTCACGCGGACCGAGATCCTGCGGCATTCGCCGAGGAAGGCGCTGAAGGCCGACTCAAAGGAAAAGGATCCGCAGGCGGCCTCCAACGCCGCGCCGGTGGCGGAGTCCGAGGACAGCGCCGAGGCCGACAGCGACTGGCACGCCGAGGTGAGGGATTCCATCCGCGAGGCCGCGGCCGACGCGGCCATCGCCGCCCACGAGGCCGCCGAGGCGGTGAAGGAGGGGATGGCGGAGGCCCGGATCGAGCTCGCCGGCGTCATGCCGCCGAACACGCCGAGTCCCCCGCTGCCCCCGATGACCGGCGGAAAGATCGTCTCGGGAACGCTGAACGGGGGAGGTGCCGAGATCCAGGCGTCCACCCTCAACGGCGATATCATCCTAAAGAAGGTCCAATAGGTCCGAATCGGGCCAAAAAGCACCCCGACCCGGTCGGCGGCCGCTTTTTCCAGACAAGGGGCGCTTTTTCCGTAAGTCCCTGGGCTCGTGTGTCAAACGTGTTACTTTTTACGTTTTTGGGCCATTTCCATGGATACCTTGGAACAAGACTAGCTTACTACCGTCTGTATTCATCGCCTCCATTTTGCTTTCAAGGAACTCCCTAAAAAGTTCTTTGATCTGAGTCCCGGCCGGCCCCTTCCGGCGGGATAAACAAGGCTCCGGAGTGCGCCCCCCGCGGGCGGCGCGCCCTCCATTCAGGCTTGGGTTACCCCAGGACGACACTTTTGGCCGCGGGCGCTTCACGGCGTCCCGCGGTCAAAACGCCCCTGATTCCGCCGGTGCATCCGCATCGGCGGCGACGGGGCGCTTAACCATAAGCCAGAAAACAAAACTCTCCGCTTCAAGCGGAGTTTGAAAGAAAGCCATGAAAAACACAAACAAGCTAGCCCTCCTGCTCGGTCTGGGAGCGCTCCTGCCCTTCGCCGCCTCGGCGAAGTCGCTCGAGCAATCCTACATTGACTCGTGCAGGACGGGTCCCGGCATACCCGTGCCGATCACCGTCGTCTCACCGGACGTCGGCGGTTACGACGTGGGCAAGTCCGTCCAGGTGGAGTTCGTCGTCGACACGACGGGCCACACCTCGGACTTCACCATCAAGTCCGCAACGGACCGCGACCTCGCGGCCGCCGTGGTGGACGCGCTGAAGCAGTGGAGGTTCACGCCCGCGCTGCAGAACGGTGCCCCGGTGGCGACGAAGGTCATCCTGCCGGTCCGCATCGTCGCGACCAAGCCCGCCAGCGCGTTCGCGCTGAACTGACGACGACGGGTATCCCACAGAAAACAACAAAGGGCGCCCCCGTTCGCGGGGGCGCCCTTTTATTTTCGCATTCCATGGGCGCCGCGAGGTTTGGCGCGCCGTTATGGTCTAGCGTCGAATGATTTCCGTGATTCGTAGAAACCGCACTTGCCGAGCGCGCATCGGACGCGTCTGCTGGATCGTTTATATCCTTGAGAACGCGTCCCATGCCGACCCGCCTTAGAAGCACCTTGTCAGCTGTCATTCAATGGATCGACGCCGACCATGCCCCCGGGGGGGCCGCGGCCATGCGAAACGAGCCCGACAGGGTCGACTGGACCCGCTGCATCCCCTTCATAATCCTGCATCTGGGATGCCTGGGGGTCATCTGGACGGGTGCCAGCCCGGTCGCCGTGTGGACCGCGGTCGCCCTGTATTTCACACGCATGGCCGCGGTCACCGGAGTCTACCACCGGTACTTCTCGCACAAGACCTACAGCACCTCGCGCCCGATGCAGTTCGTCCTCGCCCTGCTCGGCGGAACCACCGTCCAGCGGGGGCCGCTCTGGTGGGCCTACCATCATCGCCACCACCACCAGCATTCCGACGAGAAGGAGGACGCCCATTCGCCGCATGTCCACGGGTTCTGGTGGTCGCACATCGGCTGGATCACCAGCCGGCGCAACTTCCCGACGGACTACTCGAAGGTCCGCGACCTCGATCGCTACCCGGAGCTGGTCTTCCTGAACCGCTTCGACGCCGTCGTCCCCATTGCGTTCGCGCTCGCGATCTGGGGCCTTGGGGCGTTCCTGGAGGTCCACGCCCCAGGGCTCGGCACCAATCGCTGGCAGATGCTCGTGTGGGGATTCTTCATCAGCACGACCGCCCTTTTCCACGGCACGTCCTGCATCAACTCGATGGCGCACCTGATGGGGCGCCGGCGCTACAAGATCGAGGACGATTCGCGCAACAGCTTTGTCCTTGCGATCATCACGCTCGGCGAGGGATGGCACAACAACCACCACCGCTACCAGAGCGCCACCCGGAACGGCTTCTATTGGTGGGAGATCGACATCACCTACTATTTGCTGAAGTGCCTCTCGTGGACCGGCCTCATCTGGGGCCTCAAGCCCGTCCCGGCCTCGGTGCTCGCCGAGGGCGAGCGCCTGGACCACCAGGAGTCGGTCGCCGCGGCCCATCCGCTCGGCTCGAGGCGGGCGGACGGCCCCGTTGTCCACGGGGACGTGAGCGGGCTCGCCCAGGGCCCGCGGCAGGATCTCCAGGCATAACGCTGCTTGAGCCTTTCGCCGATCTGGAGTATCGTTTTCGCTTGTTGACTGAACCCCCCAACCCCGCCCCGGTCGCGCCATCGCGCACCTCGTGGCAGCGCCATGTGATCGACCCGATCGCGGTCCAGCTCACCCAAGGCATCACCCCCGAGAAGATTGCGCTCACCCTCGCGGTCGGAAGCGCCTTCGCCCTTTTCCCGATCCTGGGCACCACCACCATCCTCTGCCTCATCGTCGGGGTCGCGCTCCGGCTCAACCAGCCGATCATCCAGATCGTCAATGCCCTCTGCACGCCCCTTCATCTCCCGGTGATCTACGGCATGGTCAGGCTGGGGGACCTGCTCTTCAACATACCCTACTCCCATGTCGGCATCAGGATGATGAACCACATGCTCTGGGACGATCCCGGGGAGTTCTTCGAGAAATTCGGCATGACCGCCCTGCACGCCATCGCCGTATGGGCGATCATCGCGCCCTTCTGGATGGCGGTCGTCTACCTGCTCGCGCTGCCCGTGCTCCGCGAGGTTCATTTCCGCAGGGTCGTCGTGGTGTCGCAGACGGACGCCGCTCCGCCCCCCAAGCATCCGATTCCCTGAACCCTCCGCCGGGCCGTCAGCCCGGCGCCGCGAACCGGCGCAGGTACTTCAGGGCGACCTCGAATTCACGCGGAAGCGGCGCGGCCACGAGCGTCGGCTCCCTGCGGCCCGGATGGATGAATCCGAGGGAGGACGCGTGGAGCGCCAGCCTTGTTATGAGCGGCCGCTCGGCCTCCCGGCCCTTGTAGTGCCGCTTCAGTCCGGAAAGAAGGAGCACCGAGCCGGGGTCGCCGTAGAGCGCGTCGTTGAGGACCGGGGCGCCCGCGGAGGCGAGATGGATCCGGATCTGGTGCGTGCGCCCCGTGACGGGCCGGCATTCGACGCGGGCGAACCGGCCGAATGCCTCGACGACCCTGAAGTCCGTGACGCTGGGCTTGCCCCCCCGGTTCCGGAACACCCGCATCCGCCCCGGAATGCGCTCGTCCTCCCCTAGGGGCAGGTCCACCGAGAATTCCGCCGGCAGCGCCGCCCCGGCCTCCCTCACCGGGGCGGCGGCGTTCGCCAGGCGCTCGGGGGGCGGGAGCGCGACCAGCGCGCAGTAGGTCCTCTGGGCGGTCTTCGACTGGAACTGGCCGCTGAGGAAGTCCAGGGCGGCCTTGGTCTTTGCGCACAGGACGACGCCGCTCGCCTCGGCATCCAGGCGGTGGACGTTGGCGACCTGCCCGCCAAAGCGGTCGTGGACAAGGTCCATGAGGGACGCCTCCGCCCTTCCCCGCCGGTCGGAAACCACGGGCAGGCCGCCCGGCTTGTCAAAGGCGACGAGGAGATCGTCCTCAAGGAGGATTTCGGGAAAGGTCATGCAGGCGGCGACGCGGCGTGGATCCAATCGCCCCCGCGCGCCGACCGCCAGCCCCGTCAGGCCCGCGCACACGCATGGCCGCGGGCCAGAATGAGTTAAAACCCGGTAAGTTTTCGGCCCCCCGCCCTAATTCGCTTGCCGCGGGCGACGGCCGGATCGTCCCCTCTTCGCCCCAAGGACAAAGGAATGGCAGTCGTCCCCAAAAGCATAATGACATTCGGCGCGAGCCTGCTCACGGCTCGGGCGGCGATGCGCTTGAAGCGCGCCAAGAGCGTCGAGGCCGCGCAGGACCGGATATTCATGCATCTCACGCAGAAGCTCGCGCTGGGCTCCGTGTGGAAGCAGGCGGGCATCGAGCCCCGGATGCGCTACGACCTCTTCAAGAGGAGGGTGCCGATCCAGAAATACGAGGACCTCGTGCCGCACATCGAGCAGATGAAGCTGGGCGCGCAGGACGTGCTCTGGCCGGGGCTGTGCCAGATCTACGCCACGACCGCCGGGACCACGACCGGAAGCCCGAGGTATATCCCCGTGACCGAGGCGATGCTCGATCACTTCAGGCGCTCGGCGCTCGACTCGATGCTCTGGTACACGGCGCGTGTCGGCCATGGCGGCGTGTTCCGGGCCCGACACCTTTACCTGGGAGGCTCGACCACCCTCGTTCCCATACCCGAGTCCGAGCCGTTCGAGGCCTACGCGGGGGAGCTGAGCGGCATCGAGGCGCTCAACCTTCCCAAGTGGGCGGAGAAGCATTTCTACGAGCCCGGGCCGGAGATCGCGCAGATCCCCGACTGGCAGGAGAAGATCGCCGCGATCACGCAGCGCACGTCCACCGTCGACATCTCGCTCCTCGCCGGCATGCCGCCCTGGGTGCTCATCCTCGCCGAGTCGATCCGCTCGAGCGCGACGCACGGCAAGGCCCGCGTGATGCACCTCCAGGGAATCTGGCCCAATCTCGAATGCTTCGTCCACAGCGGCATGCCGATCGCCCCCTACCTGGACGACCTGCGGACGGCGCTCGGTCCGACCGTCAACTTTCACGAGGTCTATCCCTCGTCCGAGGCCTTCATCGCGGCCCAGGACGCGGACTCCGCCTCCGGGTTGCGGCTCATGGCGGACGCCGGCGTCTTCTTCGAGTTCCTCCCGATGTCGGAATTCGACGAGGGCCGACTCATCTCGGTGAGCTCAAGGACGGTCCCCATCTCGGGGGTGCGGACCGGAGTCAACTATGCCCTGGTCATCACGACGCCCTCCGGACTGGCGCGCTACCTTGTCGGCGACGTCGTCCGCTTCCTCTCGACGGAGCCCCCGCGCCTCGTGTACGTGGGCAAGACGAAGCTCCAGCTGAACGCTTTCGGCGAGCATGTCCTCGAGAAGGAGATCACCGATTCGCTCGTGGCCGTGTGCCGACGCAACGGCTGGACCGTCATGAATTTCCACGTCGCGCCGAAGCACGGGGCGTCGACGAACACCAACCGCGTCCGCGGGCGCCACGAATGGTGGATCGAGCTCAAGCCGGGCACCCTGACGACGCCCACCGGGCCGTTCATGGCGGCGGAGCTCGACGTGGAGCTCAGGAAGCTGAACAGCGATTACGCGTCGAGGCGCGAGGCGGGCACCCTCGAGGATCCCTTCGTCAGGCTCGTCATGCCCGGGGTCTTTGAGCACTGGATGCGCTACAGCGGCAAATGGGGCGGCCAGCACAAGATGCCGCGCTGCCGGAGCGACCGGGTCATCGCGGACGAGCTCGGCGGTTCCCTCCAGTTCGCCAGGGACTGAGGGCTGGCACGGGCGATGCTACTCAGGGGTCATTCCTGCGAAAAGCGGGATATTGGATAGCGTGAAGCCGGCTTTAAGCCGGACAGACCAATAGCGGGGCTGGCGTTAAGGGGTTATCGCCAGCCCCGCGCCTGGTCAGGCGCCGGGCGGCTTGAGGACCGCCAGGATCTCCTTCTCGTATTCCGCGACGGGCCTGGCGCCCAGCTTCTTGTCCCGGATCATCCCTTCGCGATCGATGATGAAGGTGGTGGGATACGCCTCGATGGGGCCGTACGCGTTCAGGATGTCCTCGTTGAACATCACGATCGGGTAGTTGACCGAGTGATCCTTCATGAACTTCTTGACGACCTCCGGGCCGTCCTCGTCCACCGAGACGCCGACAAAGACCAGTCCGTCCGCGGCGTATTTCTTCTGCAGTTCCACGTAACCGGGGATCTCGCCCTTGCAGGGGGGACACCACGTGGCCCAGAAATCGAGGACCACGACCTTCCCCTTGAACTGGTCGGAGGTGACGACCTTGCCGTCCACATCCTTGAGCTTCCAGGGGGGCGCGGGAACGGGCGGGACGGGCTCCGCGCGCAGGAGCGCGCCCGTGGCGGGCGCAAGGATGAGGGCGGCGGCGAAAAGCAGGGCGGTTTTCATCGTGGAAAAGGCGGCGTTTGGGGCCGCAAAAACGGTGGCACAGGGAGCCGGTGTTCGCAACTCAGGCCCCGCGCGCGTCCGGAAGATCGAGGCCGAGCGTGTCTATGAACTTCTTCATGGCCGGGGTGAAGACCCGGCCCTTCCGGTGGAGGATGGCGAGCGGCCGGGTGAAATCCCCGCCCTTGAACCTGAGGACGGCGAGCGTCCCCTGCCGCGCCTCCTGGACGACCGTGGCCTGCGGCACGATGGCGATCCCGTGATCGACCTCCACGGCCCGCTTAACGGTCTCGATGTTGTCGAATTCCATGACCGGCTCGATCTGGAGGTGGTTGTCGCGGAAGATCTGGTCGACGGCCTTCCGGGTCGGTATGTCGGGGTCGAAACCTATGAACTTCTGGCCGGCGAGGTCGGACACCGTGACCTCGCCGCGCTTGGCGAGCGCGTGCTGGGGATGGCAGATGACGATGAGATGGTCGTCGCGAAAGGGGAGCATCTCGATCTGGCGGACTTTCGCCGGGAAGGCCACGAGCCCGAAGTCGACGCTGTTGTGCAGGATATCCTCGTATACGAGGTTGGAGCGGCGGTACTCGATGCGCACGTTGACCGACGGAAAGTCGTGGAGGAACCGCTTGATGTAGGGGGGGAGCTCGTGGAGCCCGATCGAGTAGATCGTCGAAATCCTTATGGTGCCGCTCACGACCTTCTTCATCTCCTGGAGCTCCGAGAGGAGCATCTCGTAGGCGTGGAGGATCTCCTTCGCCGACTCGTAGACCCGCTGTCCCTCGCGCGTCAGCTGGAACTGCTTCTGGCTGCGGTCGACCAGCAGCGCCTTGAAGTGCCGCTCCATCGCCCGGGCCTGCTGGCTGACCGCGGACTGGGTGATGCTGTTAAGCTTCGCGGACTTGGAGAAGCTCTTGGTTTCCACGAGGTCCGCAAAGATTTTGAAGTTTTCAATTTGCATGATGGGCCCCGGTTGTTGACTTGAGCGTGCAGGCTTGCCCCAGTCGGGTAAACCACGAAGTCGCCCATCCAACGACCCCGATGCCCCCCGACTACGAGGAGTTCAAGCGCCGCGCCGACGCCGTCCGGGCCAGGATCGCCGAGGCCTGCGCGCGCGCCGGGCGCAATGGGGGCGAGGTCGAGCTCCTGGCCGTCACGAAGTCCCAGCCCGCCGCCGCCGTGGAGATGGCGGCGCGCTACGGCCTGAGGGCCGTCGGCGAAAACCGCGTGCAGGAGGGGATCGAGAAGCGCGCCCAGACGGCGGCCCCGGTCGCGTGGGAGCTGATCGGGCACCTCCAGTCCAACAAGGCCCGGCTGGCCGTGCGGCACTATGAGCGCATCCAGAGCGTCGACAGCGCGAGGCTCCTTGAGATCCTGGACCGGGCCGCCGAGGAGCAGGGCAAGTCCCAGGCCGTCCTGCTCCAGGTGAACGCGGGGCTAGACCCGGCGAAGTCGGGGGTGGAGCCGGACGGGGCCGAGCGGCTGCTCGAGGTCGCCCTCGGGCGCAAGAACCTGCGCGTGGAGGGCCTGATGGCCATTGCCCCGCTCTCCCCCGATCCCGCCGTCGCCCGGCGGACGTTCGCCCGCCTGCGGGAGATCAGGGACCGCCTCGCGTCCGCCACGGGGGCCCGCCTGCGCGAGCTTTCGATGGGGATGAGCGGCGACCTGGAGGCCGCGATCGCCGAGGGAAGCACCCTGGTGCGCGTCGGCACGGCCCTCTTTGGGGAGCGCGCGTGACGTGTTGCGGGCAATGTCCAGCGTAATAAGCGTCCTTTTTTTATGTTCCTGTATTGCCACGCCGCGCCAAAGCGGCTTCCAATTTTGGGCGTGGATACGGAATCACTGCGTTCAGCCGAGAAAGAGGCGCTGCTCAGCCTCCTCGACGATCCTAGTCCCCTCGTGCGCCGCGCCCTCCTGGCGCGCTTCTCCGTCCATGGCACGGCGGCGGCCGAGCTCCTCCAGGAGATAGCCCACAGCTCGAACCGCGTCCTCGCGCGCCATGCGGCGTGGTTCATCGACGAGCTCAAGCTGACCGACCCGGTCACCGAGTTCCGCACATTCATCCGCTCGCTCAACTACGAGCTGGAGACGGGCGCCCTCCTCCTCGCCCGGACGGTGACGCCGAACCTCGACGTGAGCGGATGCCGCGCCGGCTTCGACGAGATGGCGGCCCGCTGCCGCGAGCTCATCTCAGAGCCCTCGACGAACCGCGAGAAATGCCGCGTCATCAACCGCGTGCTCTTCCACGAATGGGGATTCCGCGGAAACGTCGAGCAGTTCACCGACCCGATGAACAGCTTCATCGACCAGGTGCTCATGCGCAGGAANNTTCGTGGTCGGCTGCTACGCCGACGAGGTGCCGTTCTTCATCGATCCCTTCGACCAGGGCCTCTTCAGGGACGCGGACGAGGTGTTTGCGCTGCTTCGCTCGAACCACATCTCTCCCAAGCCCTCCGATCTTGCGCCCACCACGATCCGCGAGGTGCTCTGCCGCAGCTGCCGCAATCTTGCGAATCACTACTCGGCCGCGAGCGACCTGGCCCGCGCGCAGATCTTCTCGGAATTCGCAGACGAATTCGAGGCGACGCACGAGCGGTACCTGCAGCCCTGAATCCCGCTCTGACGCTGTCCGACCTGGAGCGCTGGCCGCATGCCGGCACCGGGCTCGCCGTGATCGGCCATCCCATAGGCCACTCGGTGAGCCCTCAGATGCACAACGCGGCGCTGGACGGCCTGGCGCGGGACGATACCCGCTTCGCCGGATGGCGGTATTTCCCGTTTGACGTCGAGCCGGGCATGCTGCCCGCGGCGCTCGGCCTGATGCGGGAGCGCGGCTTCAGGGGCGTCAACCTCACGGTGCCGCACAAGGTGCTCGCGGTGGGGCTGGTGTCGGAGCTCGATCCCGCCGCGCGCGAGGCGGGCGCGGTGAACACGCTCGCAAGCGCCGGATCGGGATGGCGGGGCCTCAACACGGACGGCTACGGGCTCGCGGCCGGCATCCTCGGGGACCTCGGCCTCGGGCTCCGGGGCGCCACCGTCGTGCTGCTCGGGGCGGGCGGCGCGGCGCGCGCCGCCGCCGTCGAATGCCTGCGGGCGGGTTGCGCGGCCCTCTGGGTCATGAACCGCACGAGGTCCAACCTGGATTCACTCCTGGCGCACCTCGCGCCGCTCGCCGGCGGAACGCCGGTCCGCGCGCTGGATGCCGGCGGGTCGGCTGCCGGGCGCCCGGCGGGAGCCATTGTCATCAACGCGACGAGCGCGGGGCTCCGTGCCGACGACCCGCCGCCCGCCGACCTGGGCGGATTCCCCGGCGTCGGCGCCGTGTATGACATGATCTACAACCCTCCGCGGACGCGGCTTCTCGCGCAGGCGCAGGAGCTCGGCCTGCCCCACGCGAACGGCCTCGGCATGCTCGTCCACCAGGGGGCAAAGGCGCTTGAGATTTGGACCGGGATCCCCGCGTCGAGGACGGCGCCGGCCATGCGGGCCGCGGCGGCGAAGGCACTTGGCTACTGAGCCGCATCCGATTCAGACTGGCAGACATGATTCGCAACTTTGCCGAGGTGGGGGCCGCGTTGCCGTGGTTCTTTCCCACGATGGTCTTCATCTTCGGCGCCTGCATCGGCAGCTTCCTGAACGTCGTCATCCACCGCCTGCCGGTGATGCTCGAGAGGCAGTGGCGCGCGGAGTGCGCTCACCTCGCCGCAGGCTCCGAGCCCGCCCCGAGGGAAGAGCGCTTCAATCTCGTGGTGCCGCGCTCGGCCTGCCCCGCCTGCCGCGCGCCCATCACGGCGTGGCAGAACATCCCCCTCGTGAGCTTTCTCGTGCTTCGCGGGCGCTGCGCCGCCTGCCGCGCGCCCATCAGCGTGCGCTATCCGCTCATCGAAGCGCTCACCGCCGTGATGTCGGCGGCGGTCGCGTGGAGATTCGGCTTCGGCGCTGCCGCACTCGCTGCCCTCGTGCTCACGTGGTTCCTGATTGCGCTCGCCTTCATTGACATGGACACTCAGTACCTGCCGGACAGCTTGACGCTGCCGCTCCTGTGGCTCGGGCTCCTCTTGAGCCTCGCGGGCGCCGCCCAGGCGAATGCCTCGATTCCGGTCGACCTGCGCTCGAGTGTCATCGGTGCGGCCGCGGGGTATTTAAGCCTATGGAGCGTCTATCAGCTCTTTCGGCTCGCGACCGGCAAGGAAGGTATGGGCTACGGCGACTTCAAACTCCTCTCCGCCCTGGGCGCCTGGCTCGGCTGGCAGCTCATCTTGCCCATCGTGCTCGTGGCGGCGGCCGTCGGTGCGGTGAGCGGCGTCGTGCTGCTGTCCATTCAAGGACGCGGCCGCGCAACGCCGCTTGCCTTCGGGCCGTATCTTGCCGCATCCGGGTGGCTCATGCTTTTGTGCGGGCATGAAATCGTCGAACGGTATTTCGGCCTCTTCGTCGTGCGCCCATGAAAGGCAAAGTCTATCGGGTCGGGCTCACGGGCGGGGTGGCGAGCGGCAAGTCGACCGTGACGAAGATTTTCCGCGGACTGGGCGTGCCCATCATCGACACGGATGAGCTGGCGCGCACGGTCGTCGAACCCGGCCAGCCGCCGCTCGAGCGCCTGGTCGAGCGCTTCGGCGCGTCGATCCTGACCGCGGACGGGCACCTCGACCGTCCGGCGCTGCGCACCATCGTGTTCTCGGATCCCAAGGCGCGCGCGGATCTTGAGGCGCTGATCCATCCTGCCATCGGCGCCGAGGTGGAGAGCCGCTCCGCCGCGAGCGGCGGCCCCTACCAGATCCTCGTGATCCCGCTCCTCGTTGAGAAGAACCTGGGGTCGCAGCTGGATCGCGTGCTCCTCGTCGACTGCGAGGAGGAGCTGCAGATCCGCCGCCTGCGCGCGCGCGACGGCTCCACTGCCGAAGAGGCGCGCGCCATCCTGAACGCGCAGGCGTCGCGTGCGGCACGCCTGCAGGCCGCGCACGATGTGATCAGGAACGACGGCGCGCTCGGCGCGCTGCAGGCCCAGGTGACCGCGCTGCACGCGCGCTATCTGAAGAGCGCGACCGGCGCCCCGGCCTGAACTCAGGCCCTCTCGACGATACGGCGTTTACGGACGACATGCGCGTCAAGCAATATAGCGCGCATGAGCAAAGACGCCGTCCCCGCTGCCGCGGCAGCCAGCGAGACCCTCGTTTTCGAGCAGCCCCTGCACGAGCGGATGCGGACCTTTCTGCGGCTCGACTTTCTCTACAACCAGGCGCTCTACCACAACGAGATGGCGAGCCCCTGGGGAAGCCGCGCCGCGGTGTCCTGCCTCATCGATATCCTCGCGATCGCGACCCGGGGCGATGTGCGCTCGGATGTGCTGAAGGAGCTCGAGCGGCAACTCACCGCATTGAACGAATTCCAGTCGAAGCCGGGAGTCGACTCTGGCCGCCTGCGCACCGTGATGTCGAATCTGCTGCGCCTGCGCGCGGAACTCATGAGCGCCGGGTCTACTTTCCTGCAACCGATCCGCGATTCCGAATTCTTGAGCGCCATCAAACACAGAAGCGCCATTCCCGGCGGCACCTGTGAATTCGATCTGCCGGACTTTTATTACTGGCTGAGCCAAGGCGCCGATGCGCGCATGCAGACCTTCAATGAGTGGCTGGGGCTCTTGCGGCCGCTGTGCGATGCGATCGCGGAGCTTCTGTGGCTTACGCGGCAGAACGGCCGCACGCGCGAGGAGGTTGCGCTCGCAGGCTCCTTCCACGTCACCTTCGAACGCGACACGCCGTACCAGCTTCTGCGCATCTCGCTGCCGGCCGCCGCGGGTCTGTATCCGGAGATCAGCGGCAGCCACTACCGCTGCAGCGTGCGCTTTCTCGCCTGGAACGGGCTCACCGCGCGCGCGACCCAAGCCGAGCGGGATGTGCCCTTCGTCTTNNCGGGCGCTCCGGCGCCGACGTCCGGTACGACAATGCGCGTCGCCGCTTCGCGGCGCATCTCGCGGGCTTCATCGATCGCCTGTTCCAGGGCGATCTTCACGGCATCAGGAAATTTGCCGAGCGCATCCTTGAGCGAATCCGCTTCGATGTCGAAGGCGAGCGGCAGAACACCCGCCGGTGTCAGGAG